>CAZXTF010000010.1:3232-26177 GCA_964643605.1 uncultured Candidatus Saccharibacteria bacterium
ATCGCAGGCCTACGGATTTGATGTAGACAGACAGACAGGCGCAGTTATTCGTAACGGCTTGGTATTTATCGATAGTGCTCCTAATAATGCACAGATAAAACTGAACGATGTAGTGCAACGTAATCGGACTAACTCTCGTCTTGCTTTACCCGAAGGTCACTACAATCTAAATCTTCAGAAAAACGGCTATCGTGAATGGAACAGAGGTTTTGAGATGAAGGGTGGGTATGTTGAGCATTTTACGTATCCTTTGTTGATCCCTAACACACTTAACACAGTTCGTCTGCAAACACTGAGCGCATTGCCTACTACAGGTTTACAGAGTCCAGATCGTCGTTGGGCATTGTTATCTACACCTACGCTGGGGCAGTTTATCCAGTACGACCTTAATTCTCTAAAGGATAAAAAGCCCGTTACTGAGACCGTTACCTTCCCAGCAGCTTTATTCAATGCAGCTGCTGGAGCGCATCACATTGAACTTGTCGAGTGGTCTACCGACAATAAAAACGTGCTTGTTAGACATAGTTTTACTGGTGGATATGAGTTTTTGGTACTTAATCGAGACGAGCCTAGCAAATCAGTTAATATCAACCGACAGCTCAAACAGAATCCAGTAAGTGTAGTTTTGCGTGACAAAAAAGCTGACCAGCTATACCTCTCTCAGTCCGATGGTGCACTACAAACAGCTTCTCTAAAAGACAATACGACAAAACCGTACCTCACAGGTGTACTGAGCTTTAAGTCTCATGGTAGTGACGTAATGTTATATGCTCAAAGTACACCAAATGAACCAACAAAGAACAGAATATTCCTCAAAGATGGCAGCAAGACGTATACGATACGAGATATCCCAGTTGCGGCTAATATCCCTCTAGAAATCGCTCGCTTTGATGGTAAATGGTACGTTGTAGTTGGTTCTGATGCCGAACAGAAAACCTATGTGTATCAAAATCCGCAGGACTATATAAACAAGAATCAAGATAGGCGTCCGACCCCTGTTGCTGTTCTGAAATCTACTGGCCCGATTCGAGAGGTAAAATTTTCGCAGAATACTCGCTTTATCATGGCAAACAATGAACAACACTTTGCCGTCTACGATGCCGAAACAGATCGCAACTATGTCTACGATCTCGAGGAACCGTTTGATCAATCAGTGAAGCCCAAATGGATGGATGGTCATCGGATGATTGTCAGTACTGGTTCGCAATCTATGATCTTTGACTACGATGGTGTTAATATCCAGAAACTTTCTATAGCAGAGAAAACTCTACCGGTATTCTTTAACCGAGACTATACGTTTATATACACTGTTGCTCCGCAAACAAGCGGCTTTGATATAAATCAGGTTGCTCTTCGAACTCCCGACGATCAGTAGACTGAAAAGATACGGTACTTTTCTTCTGGCGGGTAATGCCTACTTGTTACGAGTACCAAGATAAACACCAATGAGCCCAATAATAATACCTGCACTACCGATATATAGTGCTGTATTCGCAATACTTCTAGAATCGGCAGCAGCTTGACTGGCTTTTTCGATAGACGCATCAGTTGGACCAGCTACAACTCTGGTAACCGAGAACGGTCCAGAGTTGCTATCCCCTTTGCTGTGCCCGTTTTCGTTTGGTTTATCCCAGGATACGACCGTACCGTCAGCATAAGTTTGATGTGCCTTCCACTGAAGTTCGGTGGCTTCTCCTGGAACTTGGCCACTAAACGTAAACTCATCTCTAAAACCAGCTTTTATCTCATTACCGCTCCATGTAATTGATTGTATGGTTGCAGTCTCACCTGCGCCGTCCTTTTCAATATTAATTTGCCACCCATTTTTTTGTGTAGGCTGCACATGCTTTAGATTAGCAGGAATAATTAGCTTAACATTGGTGGTTGAAATATCTTTTTCGTTCGGGACGTTGACAGTAAATGTCTGAAAGCCAGCAACGATTACTTCGGCTGGTTTTACCACGACGTGAGCTGATACGCTGGCACTAAATGTAAGTGTAGCTACACCAATGAATATCCCAAAAACTGACAGTTTCTTTAACATGTCTCTCCTCTACTGTCATCAGTATAGCAGAGCGCTAGAATGTGCTTCGCCGCCACATTTCTTTTCTGTGATTGAACATAATCACCAGCAAAAACAAGAATGTTGTGCCACTAAATACCAGGGCTATAGTAGCAATTGGGTGTGTTGGTTTGTCTAGGGCGTTGCCTGTAACACCTCGTGATACACGTTGCGAGTAGCTAAAGGTGTAGCTTTTATCCGAGTTGACAGTTAGGGACAGATTGTACATGCCTTGATCCGGGAATACATAGTTTGCTGTAACTGAATTGGCAGTAACTTTTATCGGGACCTCGCTTGTTTTGCTCGTTGCTACGTTGGTTATAGTTAACGTTGTAGTATCTTTATTGATTACTCGAGTTTGAACATCAAAGAATAGATTTGCTTGCTCCTCTGCAACGGGATCATCATCTGGCATAATATGCAAAACTGCCCCGATACTTTTTGTGTCGTCACTAATTAAGACATGTGCTGATACAGCTTGCGGCAAGGCCACGACGCAGCTTAGTAGGATTAATATGCTCAGAAGTATTTTCTTACTCACGATGTGTTTGCTCGCTTTTATTTTGATGAGTATGGTCAACATGTTTACTGTGGTAATTCTGTACAAATGTAGGCGTGAAGGCGATCAGCGTAATGACCACAGCCCAGGCAGTTGTAAACAAAGTTATTGTTTCAGCTTTATCAAAATGCAGATACTTGTTGTTGATGATTTTTGTTGTTCTGAACAGCTCGAGCCCACTCAAAACAACGAGTGCAATAAAAGTAGCCCATCGTACCGCTGGATAGGCTAAGTGCGTGCCAACGGTCCAAATATGCAGCACCGCCAAGATAAGGCTCCCGTATACCAATCGATGTAGCCACTTCCATTTTCTGTAAGTCATAAAAGACACGACTTTATCAAACGAAGTAGCGGCCATAATTAGCAGGACAAATAGAGCTATAGCACCACTAGCAAGTGACCACTTGAATAATGGCGGTAACAGCATAATTTCGCTTATGCCACCTAGCTGTCCCCACAGAGCTACAGTGCCATGTAGCACAGCAAAATAAGCAGCTGACACGCCAATGGCACGTCGAGCGAATTCTAAATGCTTAGTACGATGCTTGCCTATGACGTACCCAATAGGCGAAATAATCAGAGCTAGGTACCAGTACAGAATACACAGCAGCCCAAATACTTGTTGTGTCCGGATATAGTACAGTTGGTCGTTCGGTATTCGTAGCCTTAAATAAGCGGCTACAGCTATACTCAAGAGAATAGAGGTGGTCAAAATATAGAAGCGTGTATTCTCGAGCAAGCTGTTGCTTTTGTATTGTGTCATCTATATATAAATATAACTTACTTTAAATTCGGACCTCTAATAAAAAACACAGGACCTAAAACTCATAAAAGAATTTCAAATCCTGTGGTGCCGGAGGAGAGACTCGAACTCTCATGGGTTGCCCCACACGATTTTGAGTCGTGCGCGTCTACCAGTTCCGCCACTCCGGCAAATCTCAGACCATTGTACTATAATAGAGGTAAGGCTACCATAAGTCTTTTATATTTTATGCAAGCAAGCAATAACCATAATACTAATCAAGAAGATCCAGCTGTCGATGTAATCCGCAGCAAGCTACATGCTTTGTATGCCGATGAGCCTCCTGCAGAGGAGGAAATTAAAGAGGTAAAAGCTCATCACGGCCAGCATCTAAGTAAGCACCAGCAGTACATGCAGAATCTTAGTACTTCCGGTCGCTCTTTGGCCGAGATTCAGACTGCCTGGCACGAATATTATGAGAAACTACCAGAGCATGAAAAACATGCGGTTTGGCAAGAATTTTATCAAGAACACGAAAACGAAAAAGCTAAAAAGCAGGCACACTCGCCGGCGACTCCACAGCAGTCAGTGTCAGCACAGCCGACAGCTCATCCCCACCATCGCAAAAGACGCCACAATACGCCTGTAGCAAGTAAACAAGATGTTCGTGAGGAGCTAATTGGCAAAGTAAATCACCGAGCAAATACTCACAAAAGCAACCTGAAGGCGCTTGTTTTTGGCCTAAGTATGGGTAGTTTTGTAGTTTTTATCCTGATGTTCAGCTTCTTTAATGAGCGCCTAATAACACCGTTTATCCGGCCAAGCTATGCAATATCTACGCCGATTATTACCGATCCAAGTAACAATGGCCCAGTAGGCCCAGAACCCAAAATAATCATCCCAAAGATCAACCTTGAGGCGCCAGTAGTGTACGACGAGCCAAGTATCGAAGAAAAGAAGGTCCAAACGGCCCTCGAGCGAGGTGTTTTGCATTATGCCACTACTCCAAACCCGGGTGAACTTGGTAACAGTGTTATTTTTGGCCACAGCAGTAGCAACATGCTCAACAAAGGTAAATACAAGTTTGCATTTCTTTTGCTTAAGAGTTTAGACGAGGGCGATACCTTTACGGTCCAAAAAGATGGCAAGCGTTATGTCTACAAGGTGTTTAAGAAGTACGTAACTACACCAAAAGATATCTCGGTGCTTGGTGCAAATGACAAAAAAGCAACCATGACACTAGTAACCTGTGATCCTCCAGGGATGTCTACCAATCGGCTGATTATAGTTGGCGAGCAAATTTACCCAAATCCTGACGCCAACAAGCCAAGCACTGCAATCACCACCAAGGGCAAGCCTGCCGAACTACCAAGTAACTCCCCTAGCCTCTGGCAACGTATCAAAGACTGGTTCTAGCTATTTAGCTCAAAGCAGGCGGTGGTAAGGGCCTCAAAGGGCTTCCCTGGATTCTGCATAAGCCACACACTGCCGTAAGCTGCTACTAGATCTATATTGAAATCTTTTATTTTGGTGCTGCTCACCTGCTCTCCCACAGCCACCCAGGTATTTTTATCGTATTCGGTAATAATTTTTAGGGTATTTTCTTGGCTAAAAGTCTGTAGCACTTCCGAGAAACGCACAGCTCCCATATCTGAAGTAAAGGCTTCTTTAGAGTCACTGCTTTTGGCAAGTTTCTGCAAAGGCTCAAATGCACTAATCAAAAGCAGATCTTTCCCAGTTATGTCGGTATCTATGCTTTCAAGTACACGGCTAGAAACTCCCAAGGGCCACGAGGCCTTCCGCAGATAGTTGTCGAGCAGGACGATAGTTTCGCTACTTTTGCCAAAATCTCCTGCAAGCAATACAAAATCTGCCCACATACTTAGCTCTATCATGGTGTCGAGGGCGGCCACCGCAAATCCACCGCTTTTGTTGGCAGGAGCAAATTCTATGTCGGGCAAAAAATGGGCGATTTTATGTAAGCTCTCTGGCAGTAGTATCCGTACTGTCCCAGCTCCAGCTTTCACGGCGGCCTCGTATACGGCAGCTACGTGCGAAAAATTATCTTTTTGCCCACCAATAATCAGCAGTTTTCCGGCAGCTTTCTTGTTCTCGGGCTTGCTCCACAGCAAGTCTTTAAACAAAGGTTCATCAGTTTGTTTTGCCCAGCTATGCATGACGTACAGGTATTTCTGTTATTGGTAAGTCTGGGTCAAGATCATCATAGTCGAGCCCGAGTTCACAAAAAAAGTCTTCTTCAATAATCCTCATTTGAACTTCTGGAAAACCTACATATTCTGTAACGGGATCACCAGCAGATAGTTCATGCATACGACTATAATCTATCTCTGGAATTTTGGGTCTTATCTCTGGTGTTGGCTCTCTTTCAATACCCATAGGCACCTCTCATTAGACAGCTTAATCGTCTCATTTTTGAATGAGAGAGTCAAACAGGCTAAATACCCTGTCCGATGGGGTCTTGAGCCTTGTCATATTCCTTGTTAACCACTTGCGTGACAACAACTTCTCCGGCGTATGAGACGACACAACGTATTGTTTCAGGATTAGGCTCTTGTACTTCGTGTTTGGGCCGAGCAATTTCTATTTCTTTTATTTCTTGCATTTATTTCTCTCCTCAAATTAAAAATAGGCTTCGGTTGAAGCCTATTGTGGTTTCTGGGCTGTGGTGGTTAGCGACGTCTTCGCTTGGCTTCAACCATTTGTAAACACAGCCCTTTAAGACCGAGAAGCAACAGGAGCTGGTTTAGTAGGTTTTTTGCCATATTTCTACGCTACCATGTCCTAGTTTTGCTGTCTAGTTTGTACACCACATTTTTTCGCTCCACGACTATCTGCCAGCCACGTTCTGTTGCTATATCAAATAACTTTTTGTCTGGGTTAAAAGCAATTGGGTTTTGAGCGAGCTCCAGCATGGCAGCGTCACTTTTGCTGTCACCCACTGCATAACTGTCACCCGCTGAGAGGCCATGCTTTTCAATCATCTTTTGCAGTGCATGTGCCTTATCAAAACTGGGCACAAACTTTTGTCCGCTAAATTTGCCGCCGACTCTCTCGTACTTTGTGCCGATCCAATCATCGAATCCGTAATATTTTGCTAGTCTTTCAACCAGCTCATGGTGTGACCCAGAAATAGCTAGCAAAAAATAACCTTCGTCCTTTAGCTTCTTAATTAAATCTCTGGTGTAGGTGTAAACTTGGTCTTTGTACTGCTCTATGACTTTCTCAACGAGTTGGTCAAATTCATCGGGCTTGAGAGTATCCAGAGCCGATTCGTATACGCTAATCAAGACCTTTTCATAGGCTGGGAATGCTTCGTTATGCTCCCTGTTTTTCCAGATCATACGAGCCTCGTGCAAGGTTGATTTGGCATCTCTGCCCAGATAGCCTCGGCTTGCCAGTTGGTCGGTAATGGCATGATATAGCTGCCACCGAATTAGCGTTCCATCTATGTCAAAAACTGCAAATTTTTTCATATGTCTAGCTCGATACTAACTGGGCAGTGGTCGGAACCCATGACGTCTGCATGAATTTTGGCTGACTTTACTTTATCGATAAGTTTAGGGCTGCTCAGCCAATAATCAATCCGCCAGCCAACATTGCGAGCTCGGGCATTGGCCCAATGTGTCCACCAAGTGTAGGCATCTTTCTGGTCAGGATAAAAGTGTCGGAAGGTGTCGATAAACCCAGCCTTCAGGATATTGTCAAAGCCCTCTCGTTCTTCGTATGTAAAGCCGTGTTTGCCGATGTTTTCTTTGGGTCGAGCAAGGTCGATCTCTTGATGCGCAACGTTTAGGTCGCCAGCAAATAGCACTGGCTTTTCTTTTTCTAGTCGGCTTACATATTCTAGAAATGCTGGGTCCCAGGCCTGGTAACGCAGCGGCAAACGGCCAAGATCACCTTTTGAGTTTGGTGTATAAACTGTAACAATCCAAAATTTTTCAAATTCGGCGGCCAGTACCCTGCCCTCTTGGTTTGTTTTGCCAAAGCCGTCGTCGAGGTGATATTTCTTGGCGATATCTTCAGGAATGTTATTGACTACTTTAAGGGGTTTTATCTTGGTAAAAATAGCAGTTCCCGAATAACCTTTGCGCTCGGCCGAATTCCAATACTCTTCGTATTCTGGTAGGTCAATTTCTGCCTGGCCTTGCATAGCTTTCGTTTCCTGCAGGCACAGAATATCTGGCTGGTGTTTGGTTATAAAGTCTGCAAACGCCCCTTTATTGATAACAGCTCGAATGCCATTAACATTCCAGGAATAAATAGAAATCATGGGGTTATTATAGCAAGATAGTGCTAAGGTCTTCTTGGTTTAGTCCGCTTGGCTTGCTGCCGAAGAATCTCGGTATTGTTAAGGACGCCTATACCAGTATCTTCCGAGTTGCCTATTGTAAAATCCTTCGGGATATTGGTTTCCGCAGATATGTTGTAACCGTTGCCAATTATGGCACCTGCTTCAATCCGGACTTTCTCACCAATCTGGCAGTCTTCTCCAACAATTGTTTTGGGGGAATTCTCATCGTTTCCTCGCTTTTCTCGCCCTGGATTATGTCTTGTTGGTGGCTGATAGCCGACAATACTTCCCTTTCCTACTTGCGTTCGGTCGCCAACTGCTGAGTTTGGTCGTACTTTTACTCCTTCACGCAAGATTACATCATTACCAATCTCTACCGCTGGTCTTTTCCAGCCTTTTGCAGAGCCCTGGGCACCAATATCTACGCCAATCTCGACTATAGCTCGGTCTCCTATAGCTATTTCCCGTCCGATAAACCGCCCTAGGATAGTACAGTTTTTGCCGATTACAGAGGCTTCGCCTACGGTGCAACCTGCCACAATGTAGGTATCCTCACCAATTTTTGCCGTTTTGTGCTCGAGGATTCCTCCGTTACTTTTCCCACGTTCGGCGATATTGTAGTTTGAATTCGCTCTACTTTCTTTAGTCTTTTCGCTATTTACTCTTGTTATCTCTTGTTCTTCGACTTCTTCGGCAAAAGAATCAGGGTCTTCATATCCATCGACGTAGTCAGCTAGTGGTGCGCCGTCTTTTACTGCACGGTCTTGGCTGATATCGCTGTGAGCGGCTATCATTGCGCCAAGTTCATCATCTACCATTTCTATGACTACTTCTGGCTTTATTTTTGGTTCCTTCTCGTACATATCTGTAACTATAGAATAAAATTGTATAAATAACAATATAGTGTTCACTCTAAAATAGTATTTTTATCCCTGTTTTGCTACACTGTGATGCGATGGCTTATAAACGAGTACTCTTAAAACTCTCAGGCGAGCAGCTTTCTGGAAAGTTTGAGGGTGGTATTGACCCAGAACTGGCTAGCTGGCTGGCTCACGAAGTAAAGGTAGCTGCTAGCGACGGGACCCAGATTGTGATCATGATTGGTGGCGGCAACTTTGTGCGTGGTGCACGGATTGCTGGGCACGGTATACGGCGAGTAACGGCTGACCACATGGGGATGCTCGGGACGATGATAAATGCGTTAGCTCTAACAGATATTTTCGAGCATAACGGAATTGCCACACGCTGTGTCAGTAATATTTTTGCCGAACAAGTTGCCGAAAAATTTGTGCACAGATTGGTCGAAAAACACCTAGAAAAAGGCCGAGTAGTGATATCGGCTGGCGGCACAGGTCGACCATATCTCACAACAGATACAGCAGCTGCAGCTTTAGCGCTAGAATTAGACTGCGAAGTAGTCCTAAAAGCTACTAAGGTAGACGGAATTTATGATAAAGACCCAGCCAAGCACAAAGATGCAGTCAAATACGAATCTCTTTCATTCCAGCAAGCGGTCGAAGACAACGGAATACAGGTGATGGACAAAGCGGCACTAGGGCTAGCTATGGAGAATAATCTACCAATTATCGTGTTTGACGCCATGAAGCACCTCAATATCGATCGTGCCACCAAAGGTCAGGCCATCGGCACACGCATTAGCTAAATATTGACTTTTGTGTTATAATAAAAAGATAATGTCCGAATTTTATGACCAAGAAAAGGAGCTAAGCCAGCCTGTGCACAGTCTGGATACTTGTCCAGACTGCCAAGGTAACTACTTGCAATATAACCAAGATGATGAACGGCTGGATATGCTTTGCGTAGAGCTTGATAACGAGGAGTGGCTAGCTTTTGTAAAATGTGGTGACTGTGGGTACGCTGATGAAGTTGTCTTCCATGATCAAGAAGTATATAAGTTTGACGCTGTTAATACGAACAATCGGTGCATGATCGAAGAAGAGGCTGATATGCTGGGCAGGATTCCTACTGCTCGTTTTGCAGAGTTTCTGTACGAAGAAGGCGTTTTGTTGCCGATCAACCCTGCGGATTAAAGGTCGTCAATTTTGGCGGCTTGCTGGCCATGTCGAGCTGGCTATAGAAATACCCTTGTTCTTTGCCCAGAGCAACACGGGTGATAATTTGATAATCGCTGGGCACAATGGGTATGCTTTTATCCTCAATTTCTTCCTTGGTAAACCAGTCTACAGTGCCTTCGTCGTGATCGATACTTTTTAGGTTAAAGGTATCAAGTGGTTTCACCGAGCAGACAAACATCATAAAGTGCTGGGTATCGTCTTTTGTTTTGATCTCTTCGTCCAGAACGCCTAGCAGTTCTCGGTACTGTACGTGCAGGCCCAGTTCTTCAAGCAGTTCCCTCTCGACTGCTTCGGGGACTGACTCATCGGCATCTATTTTGCCGCCGGGCAAACCCCAATAGCCGGTAAGTACGTTGCGCTTAAATTTGATCAAAGCCAACTTGTCGTCGACTTTCAAAACCCCTACCGCAACCAGTGTTGGCTTCCTGCTCATTGACTATAGGTTAACATGGCGGAGAGAGAGGGATTCGAACCCTCGAAGGCGTTGCCACCTTACCGCCTTTCCAAGGCGGCGCACTAGACCACTATGCGACCTCTCCAAAATATACGTCATGTTTTAATGTGCGACCGACACGTTTAGCTCAAGCGTGGTCACCTCCGGCGACCCCGTCGCAACATCTTTGCAAAACCAGTTTGCAAGAGTTGCCTCCCTTGCGAACTGCCGCTGGCAGCTCTCACCTTCAACCACTCGGACACCTCTCCTCGTCAAACCAATTTTACCACGTAGCGCACCTGTAGATATTGCTTATTTATATAAAAATTACTACAAAAACACCTTGCGGGGGTTTTAGTCAAGGAGTTACACTAGAGGTAGAGATGGCTGTAATTAAACTTAAAGACGTCAGTAAACTGTACGGCTTCGGAGACGCTACGACCGTAGCGCTTGAAGAAGTCTCTCTTGACATTGAAAAAGGCGAATTCGTGGCGATTATGGGTCCGAGCGGTTCGGGCAAGTCTACCCTACTTAATATCATTGGCATGCTTGATCACCCGACTCACGGCGCATACACACTTGATGGGCGTTTGGTAGAGCGTTTGCGTTCTAGTGCACGAGCGAAGGCACGCCGAGATAAAATTGGATTTGTCTTTCAATCTTCGAACCTGCTACCTCGTATGAATGTACTCGAGAATGTGGCTCTTCCCCTTGCTTACAAAGGTCGAACTCGAATGCGGCGTATGAGGATTGCTCGAGATATGTTGGAACGAGTCGGCTTGGGCGATCGAGCTTACTATTTGCCTACTCAGCTAAGTGGTGGCCAAGTGCAGCGAGCAGCAATTGCTCGAGCGCTAGTAAATGACCCAACTATTATCATTGCCGACGAGCCAACGGGTAATCTCGATAGCGCATCTTCTCGATTGGTCATGGAATTGATTAGCGAAATTCATAAAGGTGGCAACACGGTACTTATGGTAACCCACAACCCAGAGCTTACTCGTTACGCCACGAGAATTCTGTATATGCACGATGGTATGATCGCCTACGATGAGCAAAAACGTTTGGGTGAAGTTGCCAAAGATACCGAAGAAAAAACCACACTATTTAAAGGCGAAACCAGCGAAGAAGCAGACTTAGCTGGTGTGTCAGCTTTGATGAGCTTAGAGGCAAAAGATGAGCCAAAACCTACCAAGAAAAAGCCTAAAGCACCTCGTAAGACTAAGTCTAAGCTACCAAAACGAGCAAAAACTAAAACACGGAGAAAGAAGAGTTAGCCATGTCGATTACCTTACTTCGTGAGAATTATCGGATTGCACTTGCCTCAGTGCGAGCTCGGCGCATGAGTAGTTTTTTAACCCTGGTTGGGGTGATTGTTGGGGTGGTGAGTGTGGTAACGATTGCCTCTTTGGGTGAGGGCGTAAAAAATCAGATTCTTCACGAAGCTCATCGTCAAGGTGGTGATATTGTGGTAATCAAGCCAGGCACGCAAGCTGGCTCACCGCTCAATGCGCTTACAAGTATTCCAGCTGGTTCGACCGTACTCAGTGATAACGATGTAAATGCTACCAGAAAAGTAGATGGGGTAAATGAGGTTGTTCCTCTGATGGTAGTGAGCGCAGCGCCAAGTTATCAAGATCGCTCTTACAACGAAGCTGTGGTGATCGGTACGACCAGTAAGATGCCAGAGCTCACGGGAGCCACAATAGAGTTTGGCACGTTTTTTGACGATGAGTCTCCAAATAAGAAGGTGGCGATTATTGGTCCACATGTTGCCGAAAAGCTGTTCCAAGAAGCAATACCTATTGGCAAAACTATTAAGATTCGGGACCAAGATTTTATCGTACGGGGTGTGCTGGAAAAATCGCAGCCTGGTCCTCTCTCGACCGATTCAAACTTTAATAATGCAGTACTTATCCCCGATCAAGTCGGTAAGATCTTAGTTGGCGGAAGCGGAAATTATTACGAGATCATGGCAAGAGTTGCTGATGCTGATAAGACCAAGCAGGTGGCAGCTGGGATAACCTCGGCCATTCAGAAAGAACATGGCAACTTACAAGATTTTAGCGTAATTAAATCGAGCGATAATGTGCTGTTTGCCAATAGCTTGGTGGGGACTATTACTGCACTAACTGGTGCTTTGGCGAGTATTGCTTTGTTGATTGGTGGCGTGAGTATTATGAATATCATGCTGGTTTCGGTAACCGAGCGAACTCGTGAGATTGGTATCCGGAAGGCTGTAGGAGCCTCCAACCAACAAATACGAGCGCAGTTTTTGATGGAAGCTGCAGTGCTGTCATTGTGGGGGGCTTTTATCGGTTTGGGTGTTGCTGGGCTGATCAATGTAGTGCTTCGGGTGATGACAGATTTGCAGCCGGTAATTACCTGGCAGCCAGTTGTCGTGTCGGTTCTTGTGTCTGTTTTGGTTGGAATTATTTTTGGTACTGCTCCGGCTATTAAGGCTGCTCGCAAAGACCCTATCGAAGCGCTACGTAGTGGACTATAGGCTTGTGCAGCAAATTCTTATTATCTCAGTTGGCAAAAAGCACGATGTACTTCTTGCGGATGCAATTGCTCATTACGAAGGCCGGTTAAAGCACTATTGCAAACTTAGTTGGTTACTAATTCCCTCTTCTAGTGCTATCGAAGAAACCGCAGCTATTTTACATAAGCTTAATAACGATGATGTGGTAATTTTGCTAGATGAAACGGGCAAAAGTATTGCCAACCAGCAACTAGCTGATATGATTGATTCTGCGCAAAACCAATCAGTAAAACGGCTGGTTTTTATTATCGGTGGAGCGTACGGAGTTACAGAGGAGCTCAAAGAAAGAGCCAACCAAGTTATAAGCCTTTCTAGCTTGATCTTCCCTCATCAGCTGGTACGACTTATCTTGCTCGAGCAACTGTACCGCAGCTATAGCATTCTCGCTGGCTCAAGCTACCACCACGAGTAGTTATTCGGTGGTTGTGCCGTCAAACTCTTCGTCGTTTGTTTCGGCTTCTTCTTTTGTTGTTCGCACAATGCCATCTTTGTGGTGAGGTGGCGAATAAATAGTGTACATTTTCAGTGGCTTGTTGTCCGAAATATTCACCACATTATGCCGTGCTCCAGCTGGCACAATTACTGCAGAGCCGTCGTGTACCGGATATTCGTTGTCGTTAATAATAACTTTGCCTTCACCTCCTTCAAAACGAAAAAACTGGTCGTTGTCTTTGTGTGTTTCTAGACCAATTTTGCCTCCGGGGGCAATGGCCATCAACACCAGCTGTGAGTGTTTGCCAGTATAGAGCACTTCCCTAAAATTATTATTTGCGAGTGTTTTTTCTTCTATATTTGCTACAAATCCCTTCATCGTATTTCCTCCTTCAGCTTAATTATAACTGTGACGTGCATTAGAAAGCTGTAAGAAAAGTTATAGGCTTTTAGGGTTTCTGAGACCTTAGGCGTAGATGGGCTCGGTTCGGTGAGTTGTTTGGAGTGATGTAATTTCGTCTGAAAAGCTGATCTCTAAAGGTGTACCGTCGAGGCCTTCGTGCTGGTCACGAATATAGCCTGTATCGTCTAGGGGAACTTTTTCGGGTAGGATAATTACATTATCACTTTTTATGTAATTATCTGGTTTGTAGACGAACTTGAATTTTTTGGCTGATAGCTGATTTTTGTTAGTAAAACCCTGCCATATGACGGTATTTTCATTTGGCTCAACAATAAGCAGAGGTATGGCAATAGCATTGCAGTTGCCAACACTAGTCTTTAGCTTGAACATTGCAACACAGAGTTCGCCTGCCTGAAGCGCAACCAGCTCACGTCGTTCCTCTTTGAAATATTCAAACTCTGCTTGCTGGCAATATCTAATACTCTCGAAAGTCGCCATAATTGAAAACTATCTTAAAATATTTTAGAGCTTTATTCAAGAGTTTACTCTTGGATTGTTTCTCTCTTGTTTGCTGAAGTAGAAGATGTATGCCAATGGCAAGATACCTACGGTGTTGAGGATGAGTATAAGGATAAACCATGCTTTTGCCTCTTTGCGAGCTGCAATCCAGAGTGCAATGGCTTTTAAGATGTAGTCAAATAGCCAAATGGCAAGAATGAACCAGATATGATCGTTTAGGAATTGTTCGTTAAACATACGTTTCTCCTAGTTAATACTTTTGGTCATTGTATCATCCGGGACTAGTGATTGCTACAATAGAAGTATGGAGAAACCACTTGCAGAGCGTCAACGGCCAGAAAGCCTAAAAGAAGTTGTAGGTCAACAGCATTTGATCGGTGCTCATAAGATTGTTCGTAAAATTATTGAGAGCAAACAACCGGCTAGCTTGATACTGTGGGGCCCGCCAGGGAGCGGCAAGACTACGCTGGCTCGGATTATCGCCAGCCAGACGGGGGCTGAGTTCGTAGAACTTAGTGCAGTAACAGCTGGTAAAGCCGATGTAGTAAAAGTGATTGAACATGCCAAGCAGAATCGGCGCTTAGCAATGCAGACGATTCTTTTCGTTGACGAGATCCATAGGTTTAATAAAGCGCAACAAGATGCGTTTCTGCCGTACGTAGAAGATGGCACGATTACACTAATTGGTGCTACTACTGAGAATCCGAGTTTTGAGGTGATCAATCCTCTGCTCAGTCGAATGCGAGTGGTGGTATTGGAGCCACTGGCTAAAAAAGATATCACTCAGATTATTAAGCGTGCTGCTAAAGCAGAAAAGTTGCCACCCAAAAAATTACCAGCTAAAAGTATTGATTTGCTGGCAGAACTGTCTGGCGGTGACGGGCGGGTGGCGCTAGGTAATTTGGAGCTGGCATTGCAGCTGAGCGGTAATGAGCCAGTTACACCAGAAGTGGTAGAGGCAGCTGCTCAAAGTAAAGTGCCGGGCTATGATAAAAAAGGAGAATACCACTATAACGTCATCAGTGCTTTTATAAAATCTATGCGTGGCAACGACGCAACTGCCACATTGTATTATCTGGCCAGGATGCTGCAGGCTGGTGAGGACCCAAAATTTATAGCTCGGCGTATGGTAGTGTTTGCTAGCGAAGATATTGGTATGGCTGCACCAGCGGCACTTAATATTGCCGTATCGGCTTTTATGGCAGTGGAGCGCATTGGCTTGCCAGAGGCACGCTATAACTTATTCCACTGTGCGACAGTAATGGCTAAAGCCCCTAAGTCTAGAGAAGTCACAGATGCTATGCATAAAGCAACCCAGGCTGCCAAGGAATACCCAGATCTCCCTGTCCCCTTGCATCTGCGCAATGCGCCAACGAAACTCATGAAAGATTTGGGTTATGGCAAAGGTACTAAATGGGAAGCAGGTTTTTCTCACCCCAAAGGTTTTTTGCCAGAAGAGCTAAAGGACGTTGATTTTTTTGACTAAGCTTTTTTGGTGCCGCTGATGCTTTGAGCGAGCTTGGCTCGGAAGCCTTCTTTTTGGGCTTCTACATTTTGGTCGATTTTAGTTTGTATAAACTGTACCAGCGAAGAGAAGAGCCACGCTATGAAGAGATAAATGATGATCGCAAAAAGTGCTGCTACGTCCAGATAGCCTGTCTCGCCAATTGCTTTTGGTAGAAAGATACCACGAAAAGGTTCTAGGTAGTCGTTTGAAGTGCGGTAAATAAACTGCGCAAACGGGGCGTTCAGGTTTGCCGAAAACGCTAGCAGGAATACCCTAAGAGTAATAACGGTAATACCTAAGATAACCCAGGCGTACATAACGTAAGCCAAAATACGGCTAACCCGTAAATATCCAGGGATAGTTATATTTGGTGTGTAGTTTTTAGTATCACTTGTTGCCATGGTAATTTCCTCTTATCTCTTGGCAGTATAGCCTAGGCTCGGGCTTTTTTAAACCTTCTAAAGCCGATCAAGGCGATTGCAGCAATCATCGGACCGGCGAGAGCAACAGGAGCAGCAAGTTTGGCAAGCGCAAAAATAAGCACGACTGAGAGGATAATCCAGGAAATTCCTCCCTTTCGAGATATTTTGTTGCGTAAGAATTCACTGGCAAGGTAGTAGTACGGGAATACAGTGATGACCAGGAAAGTGCTGGAGAGCAGACCACCAATTAAGACTACTGATAGGCCTTCCCAGAACGGGCTAGTGATGGCTAGTGGAATGAGCGAACAAACGGCGGTTAGGCTGGTGGCAAGAAGTGGACGGAATCGCTCGGCTAATGCTTCGTGGGCTGCATCGACAGGTCCAAGGCCAGCTCTACGAGACTGATTGGCATAATCGGTTAGTAAGATAGTGTTCTTGATAGACAAGCCGATGAGTGCAAAGAATCCGAGCATTGCGAAGAAGCTAAATGGATTGTCGGTAATGTATAGCCCAAGTGTAATTCCAAAAAGACTAAACGGAATAGCCATAAATATGAGAAGTGGCTGGAGTAAGCTCTTGAACTGGAATGCAAGCAACACGTAGATGACACAAAGCAAGATTGGAAATGCTAGCGCCAGAGTTTTGAAGCTATCTTGGTTCTCGCTTTCTTGCCCAAAGTCAAAGCTCAGTGCGCCTTCACCGAGCCCGTATGAAGCTACTTTGCTCCCTGGAAAATCTTTTTCTATAGATTGTTGCGCTAAGCTCACGAGAGTAGTTGTATCGGTGTCGACAAAGGTTGCTGTAACTTCGACGTATTGCTTATTGTTTTCTCTGGTGTAGATGCTTGGATTGGCTATACTCACAGCTTTGATTTTGGCCTGAGAGCCATCAATACGCTTTAGGTCAGCCTTTTCGAGCTTGGAAGCGATATCGTTCGCAAGCTTAATAGCAGCGTCTCGATCTGCACTAGAATTTATTCGGGCCGAAAATGCTGCAGCTGGTGGGCCAACATCGCTCTGGTTCGCAGTAACTTTGGCTTCTTGGAACGTAGCAAAGGCATTGTTAATATTCTCGACTATTTGTGGAGCTTTGATATCTCGTTCGCTGTATTTGGTGATATCTACCATAGCAGTAGCGCTTTCTACGGTTGCCTGTCCGTAATAGGCGGTTTGGACAAATTCATTACCGATAGCATCACCCATAATCTTATTGGCTTGGTCGGTTATTTGTTCGGCTTGCCCGATTGACGTATCAGGAGCAAACTTGAGTGAGACCATGAGCTGATTGGAATCTTTGCTGGGTGGAAATATGTTGAAGGTAACCTTTTGCATGAGGTAGCCGCTGGCGCCGATAAAGCCAAAACCAATCAGCAGTGCAACAAATCCAACAGATAGTAACTTCTTGCTTGAGCCTTTTGCCCAGAGCATTGGGCCCGAAACAGTGCGTGCAATAGCTGCTTCAATGCCCGCAGAGAACTCTTTGCTCCCCTCTGCTCCAAGCTGATTTTTGCGAAGCAAAATAAAGCGAGCAAAGAAAGGAATGAATACCAATGCTACCAAGAGACTGGTCGCTAGAGCTGAGATGATAGTAAATGGTATGGCTCGGATAAAACTACCTAAGATACCACTTACAAATAAGAGTGGTGCAAAACTAAGCGCTGCAGTTGAAGTTGCAGCGATCATCGCCCGGCTAACCTTACGAGTGGCTATAGAAACAATCTTACGAGGGTCTTTGTATTTTCGGCGTTGCGCATCAATCGCTTCGACCATAATGATAGTGTCATCAACAATAAGTGCTAAACCTAAGATGAGTGCAAAGAGCGTAATAGTATTTAGGCTATAGCCAGTTATGAACAAGATAGCGTTAGTGATAGCAATAACGGTAATCATGGCAATAACGGTAATGAGAGACGCCCGGAATGCAATAACAATAGAGCCTACGATGAGTACTGCCAGCAGACCTTCTAGGAGTGACTTCTGCAATTCCCCTATTTGGTCGTTGATTTGTGGCGCAAAGCTTGCGGTAATAACAGTATGGTAATCAGGGAGGTTGGATGAGCTGTTGAGCTTGTTGACGGCTTCTTGTACCTGGCGGTCTAACTCGAGGTTGTCAGCGCCTTTTTTGGCAATAATGCCAATACTAATAGAGTTATGAAATTTATTTTGGCTGTCTTCTCTCTTGCCGTATCGATCGAAGCTCTTTTGGGCTGCTTCTGCTTGGCCAGTTAGCGGATTGGTGGCAGTTTCGAAGGGGTCAATAATAGATACGTCTTCAACCGTGCTCAGATTTTGAGATTTTATGAATGCGGCAGCTTCTTTGGCTTTTGGCGCAAGCTCAGCGGTCGATTCATCACCAGAGCCATAGAATGCCAAGACCATGTTATCGCCTCTTGGAGTGAAGCCGAATTTGTAAGCTTCTATCTTGGTCTGAGCTTGGGTGGGCAACAGGCGTTTTTCGTCGATTTGTTTCTTGATTTCGGCACTTCGGGTTTCGGCACTCACACCTTCGTTATAAGAAATAACAACGGTATAAAAGTTATCAAAACTTTGGGATTGGACCAGTTTTACTCCGTCTTGCTTGAGCAAGAACTCGCTTAAAGGTCTAGCGACTTCACTGTCGACTTTCTGAGCATCATCAACGAGATACGTTCCCTGGGCAAAAGCGTATGGAGTTTGGATCGACGGAAAACCTTCTCGCTTCAAGAACGTGGTGTAACTAAGCCCACCAAATAGCATAAGAGCCACCCATAAAATAGCGGTAACTCGGGTTCTGTCAAAAAAGAAAAGGCTTAAGCGTTGACTTGGAATCACATCAGTTTTTTTGGATCTATTTTTCTTGAATCTTTGCAGTAGGCCTTTGGCCATAGAGTATCCCCCCAGTAATATTTACACTGGCATTTACTATAACAGGTATAGATTTTGACAGCTAGAAAGTTCAGGGCACAAGTTTGCCGAGAGCTTTGTACTCTTCGATAGTGGGGCGATTTTCAGCGTCCGGCTCCATGCAGGCGTACGTGGTGTCGATAACATCTTTTGGCAGGTAGTCTGGTAGTAATGATGGATCTACGGGACCTTCTAGTGTGGCCTTAAACATATCCATCGGTGTATTAATCTTTCTTTTCCACGGTAAGCGATTCTCGGGGTCTGGGGCAAATTCTATAAACGTACTAACACCTACGGAGAACATATCGTCTTCGGGTGTAGCTGGGAGTCCTTTTAGTCGGTCGGGGCTTACAAATGCTAGTGAACCATGGAGTTTTTTCGGCTCGGTAATCATGTATGAAGTGACAGCATCTGTTACTTCGCTATGGATAAGAGGCTCTACTTCACCCTGTCCTTGAATTGGCGCCGCAATACCAAGGTCTCCTAAAAATGCATTTTTGCCGTCATAGAATATGTTGGCGGGTTTGAAGTCTCGGTGTACAAGACCTTGCTTGTGTAGCTCTCCCAGGGCATCGACAGCATCGATAAGACCTCGCAGCGTGAGTGCCGCTTCGTCTTCGTTGCGAGGAGCTTGATCAAGTAGCGTTCCCTCGGCAGTATATTCGGTAGCTATATATGGTAGCTCTATGCCGCTAGTGTGCTTATGAACTCCGACTGCCACCACCGGTATAAGATGAGGGTGCTGTAGTTTCTGTACAAGAATCTGCTCTCTTTTATACCTAATATGATCTTCTTCGTTTTGGCTTGTGTGAAGTTTAACTACCACATCACTTTGGTCTTGGGTATCTTGCGTAAAGTACAGGTGATTGGTAGCTGTTTTTGCAAGCTCTATAAGTGTACTATTTTCTGGATTGGGCAGGACGGCAAAGCGATCATCGATGAGGTTACCGATGCCGAGTTCGGGCGAGATATTTTCTGAGGGTAGATATTTTTCTTGTATTGGTATTGTTTTGCTCATATATTTTTGTTTAAGCAATACCTCTATGATACCCCTGGTAATACTAAACTACAACAAAAGAGCGTTTTCGATAGTGAAAACGCTCGTGTTTATATCGTATAAGTTATTTTTATATATTTTACGGTCTAGTTATCGCCCATATTCCGGATAACCGTATCTACGTCTGCGGGCTGCATATGAATTTTATGTCGTTTGTATGGCCGCTGATTGTATGCATAGTACATCTCTTTTACTCCCCTCTTACATTTACGTTCGCACCTCTCTAGAAGGTAATGCTATAGAACAGGATGGTTAGCTTGCGTAAACCATCCGTGCATATCAAATTCCTTTAATTCTCCAGGGTCATCTATACTTACACCTTCTGCTTCGAGTTCAGCAAGACGCCTGGCCTTCCTTCTCATAAAACTATCGATTCGGTCGTTTAGTTCGTTTGTTGTCATGTGCTTGTACATGGCCCCTCCTCATACGTTAGCCCCCTCATAGTAACTGGGTTGACTGAGGATTGTCTGCGAAGTTTATTACAAGAGTTATGTAATAAAAATTACACATACTACCCTTAAATCGGATACAATATACAGGTAGCTTAAGGAAGGCGGATAGAATGCTGAGAGCATTACACCCCCTATTAGAAAAGGGCCAAATTCGTACTTATAATCCAGGCTCGACTATTCTGTACCAAGGAGAAGTGCCACGGTCGGTGTTTGTTTTGAAGAGTGGCATTGCTAAGTCCTTTAATATATCGCACCAAGGTGAAGAGCAAATCGTTAGCTTTCATATACCAGGTGATATCTTGGCGCCTTCGTGGGTATTTAAAAAAACGAGTAGCGCAATCTTTTTTTATGAAGCAGTGAGTGAATGCGAAGTGGTGCTTGTTCAGCGTTCAGAAATGAGAGATTTTCTCGATATTAGCCCCCAAGCGACAAGTAAATTACTTGATCGGTATATAACAGATCACACAGCTTCCTTAATTCGTGTAAGTGCCCTGGAGCAAGCTAAAGCTGTCGATAAGGTGCTGTACACGCTGTACTACCTTTGTCGGCTGTATGGTGGCTCTACGAAGGAGTGGACCGATATTGAGCTGAAATTAACGCACCAAGATATTGCCAGTTTAGTGGGGCTAACTCGAGAAACTGTTGCGGTAGAGATTAATAAACTCCGCAAAAAAGATGTTATTAACTACGCTAACCAGCACTACAAGGTAAACCTAGATAAACTACTCGAGATGATAGGAGAAGACAGCTTTAAGGGCGTGGAGTTGCATTATTCTTCTTAAGTATCTCATCAACGAGCCGAACAAGCTCTTTCGGTGAGGCCCAAGCTTTAAGAATGTATTTATGAGCACCTAGGTCGTAGGCTTCATCAATTTCACGCTCCATATCTAAGTTGCTAAAAATGATTACCTTTACATGAGGGTGATTATTTGCTGGATCGTATTTTTTTAAAAACTCAATACCTCCGAGACGTGGCATGCGGAGGTCTAAAAGGATTAAATCTGGAGGGTGTTTTGCGGCGATTTTGAGGGCCTCTAATCCGTCATACGCTGGGTAAACTTCGTGACCTTGGCTTTCTAAGATCATCTGGTATGCTTCATTCAATGTATGCTCGTCCTCTGCAATGAGTATCTTCGCCACAGCTCCTCCAATTATGTTAATCTTTACAGTCTAGGCTTGGTATATATGTATTCGCTGTAAGAATTCTTACGGTTGTTTTTTAGGGATAGTAATAGTTACTACTGACCCTTTCTCTCGATGTGCTTCCAGGGTGATTTCGCCTGCATGCGATTCTACGACATTCTTGGCCAGATATAAACCGAGTCCACTTCCCGATACCTTCTTTGTTAGTTTATTGGGAATTCGTACGAACTTCTTAAATAGAAGCGGTAGGTCATCTTTTGTAATCCCCACTCCTGTATCTCGGACTACAATAGTTAGACTATCGTCCATATCCGTTAGAGTTACCCAGATTTCGCCTTTATTTGGCGTATATTTTGAAGCATTATTGATAATATTTTCTAGTACCATACGAAAGTTATGTCGGTCGATATCGGCATGTACATTTCGGGCAATGCGCCGGGTGATCTTTTGTTTTTTTCCATCGATAGTCTTTTTTTGTTCGGCAATAACGTCACTAAGCATAGCAGAGATATCAGTGTCTATAGGCTCTAGGTGTAAGCGATCGATATCTATACGGGCAACAGATAGCATCTGGCTTACTGTTTTGAGTTGTCTTTCGTTGCTCTCGTAGGCTTTATCAAGTAGCTCTTCTTGCTGTTTTGTAATTGGTCCGGCAAAACCGTCTCGGAGCATGCCGACATATTGTTTAACTCCAGTTGCTGGCGTGCGAAGCTGGTGCGAAGCTAGTGCGAGTAGCTCATCTTTAGCTCCTTGCAGTTTTGCTTCTTCGTCATAGGCCAGTACTTTTGTACGAGAAACGAGAAACCCATACAAGGACATAGAAATGATAAGACTAAAGGCAAGGCCAATGACAAAAATAGCACCAGGTCTTTGCCGGAGCTCGGGGGTACCAATATCTGGCTTAGCTACATAATCGATAGTCCATTTTTGGTTGTATAGATCAAGCGTTTGACTAGCAGTATATTTATTTGAGAGTTTGTCGATCTCAGCAAAATTAGAGGATTCGTACATCTTCCCCTTCTCGCCTTGATTGTTGGCATACACTCGGTAAGCGAACGAAGTATCATTTTTATCTCGTAAGCTCTCGAAGAAAGGATCTATACGAAATGGAGCAAAAATAAATCCAGCAATATTATCTTTGCGGGCGTGTTCAGTTTGGGGGTTAGAGTCTTTGCTGTAGATGGGGTAGTACATGAAAAAGCTAGGCATGCTCTGATCGGAATCATTTACTGGATAGACGAGTGGGGTGAGACTTACCTCTCCAGTTTGTTCGGCATAGTTCATGGCATTTGCTCTGGTGGGCTCAGTATGCTGGTCATATCCAAATGCGCTCAAGGGACTTGAGGGTTCGTAGTATACGATACTGGTATAACGATCTC
>CAZXTF010000011.1:0-24857 GCA_964643605.1 uncultured Candidatus Saccharibacteria bacterium
GTGTCGATTCATAATATTCGCTATTTGCAACGAATCTGCGAAGACTATCGGAGTAATTAGTGGTGGGCGATACAGGATTCGAACCTGTCACCTCTACAACGTCAATGTAGCGCTCTAGCCAAATGAGCTAATCGCCCTCTAACAGATAAAAGGATATCGCAAGACAGGAGTAATGTAAACGATTTAGGGTATCCACAGTCAAGATGTAAATAAAACAATAGTATAGTACTAGCCGTATAATACTAATACTGCTATCATAGCTTGCGTGGGTGGGATTCTGGGATGTGTTATACTGACACCCGAGTGGTGAAGCGGTCTAACCATCCGCAGAGCTCCGTCGGAAGGTGAAACGTACGATAACGTGTCATCATAAGAGCCCCTATAAGGGGAAGTCCGGTGGAACCGTCCAGAGGAAAACTTCCTCAGGACCCGAGACGCACTGATAAAGAATATATTTGCGAGAATATTCTTTTAGGTGCGTTTTTTGGTATATTAACTCTAGTGGAAGGTCAACAGATGAGCACAGATCAGGATAATGTACAGGCGATGAGGCATAGTTTGGCTCATATTATGGCCAGTGCAGTGCAAAAACTGTGGCCAGAGGCTAAGTTTGGTGTTGGTCCAGTGGTAGAAAACGGATTTTATTATGATATTGATCTGGGCGATAAAAAGATAAGTGATGCGGATTTTGGAGTAATTGAGCAAAAGATGCAGCAAATTATTGCTGCAGACCAGGCTTTTGAAAAAACAGAGGTGGGCATAGATGAAGCTGTCGCTTGGGCTAAAGATGCCAAACAGCCGTATAAAGAAGAGCTATTAAACGACCTAAAGCGAGCTGGTACTACTGTAGCGAAAGACCTAGATGTAGATGAGTTAGGCCTGCAGAGCGAAGGTGATAGTAAGGTTTCGCAAGTATCCTTTTATAAAAACGGTGATTTTACAGATTTGTGCCGAGGCCCGCATGTAGGTTCTACCGGTAAAGTTGGAGCTTTTAAGCTCCTTCGGGTAGCTGGAGCTTATTGGCGGGGTAAAGACAGTAATCCGCAGATGCAACGGCTTTATGGGGTGGCATTTACTACCAAGGAAGAGCTAAAAGTACACCTAAATAACCTAGAAGAAGCCAAAAAACGAGATCATAGAAAACTTGGTCAGGAGCTAGGCTTGTTTACTTTTTCTGAACTGGTCGGTCCAGGTTTGCCTCTGTGGCTCCCAAGAGGTGCATATATGCGGCAGGCGTTGGATAATTTTGTGCAAGAACTCCGAGACCAGTATGAGTATCAGCCGGTAGTGATTCCGCATATCACGAAGAAAGACTTGTATGAAAAGAGTGGGCACTGGGCAAAGTTTAGTGAAGAGTTATTTAAAATTCAGAGTCGTGATGGACATGAATTTGCTATGAAACCTATGAACTGTCCGCATCACGCCCAAATATATGCTAGCCAGAATCATAGCTACAGAGAGTTGCCTATCCGTTATCGAGAGACAACTATGGTGTATCGAGACGAGCAGAGTGGCGAGCTTGGGGGGCTTTCTCGGGTTCGATCTATCACGCAAGATGATGCCCATGTTTTTCTGCGGCCTTCACAGATTAAAGAAGAAGCATACAAGATTTGGGATATTATTGAGCAGTTCTATACGACGCTTGGTATGCCTCTAAGGCTCCGTTTGAGTGTGAGTGATCCAACTGAGCCAGAAAAGTACCTAGGCTCACCAGAGGTCTGGCAGAAGGCCGAGGCAGAGCTCGAAGAGCTTATTAAGGAAAAAGTGAACGAAGATTACGAAAAAGGCGTGGGAGAAGCAGCTTTTTATGGGCCGAAGATTGATTTTATGGCCAAGGATGCTCTAGGGCGTGAACATCAAGTAGCTACTATCCAGCTTGATTTTAACCAGCCAGAAAGTTTTGACTTGTTTTGTATGAACGAACAAGGAGAACGAGAGCGGATTGTGATGGTTCACTGTGCTATTGCTGGTTCGCTTGAGCGGTCTTTGGCAGTCTTGATTGAGCATTATGGAGGCAAATTCCCAATTTGGTTAGCTCCAGAACAGATTCGGGTGGTTACCCTAAACCAAGAGCCTGAAATTGTGGAGCTAGCAGAGCGAATCGTAGTAGACGCTAAGCAGATGGGGCTGCGAGCTAGGCTCGATAACGCTAGTGAGTCGGTTGGTAAAAAGATTCGTGAAGCAGAAGTTATGAAAATTCCCTACACGGTAGTTATTGGTAGCAAAGAAGTACGCAATGGTGTTATTACCCCAAGAATCCGCCAAGATATGGCAGTTATTGCGGCACATCCAGAGCTTAGTATTGATGAATTTCTAAAGACAGTTGGTCACGAAGTAAAAGCTCGTGTAACCAAAACATCTTTGTAATGAGAGAAGTTGATTCGAACTTTGCCGACAGAGTAAACCATATCGTCTCCCAGATTCCAGAGGGGCAAGTGATGACGTATGGGCAGATTGCTGCTATTTGCGGTAATGCTCGAGCTGCTCGCATCGTGGGTGGCATCGCACATTTTGGGGATCCTAACTTGCCGTGGCAAAGAGTTGTTAACAAACAAGGTGGCTTGGCTAGGGGCTATCCTGGGGGTATGGAAGGGCACAGGCAAGTCCTGCTACAGGAGGGGATCAAAGTCTCTGAGGACTTCAAAGTGGATATCGAGGGATTATTATGGCGGCCACACATAGACAACTAGCTATTGTCGGTCCAACCGCAAGTGGTAAAACAGGTTTGGCTATTGAGCTAGCAAAGAAGTTAAACGGTGAGATTATTTGTGCTGACTCTCGGACCATATACAGAGGCATGGATATAGGGACAGCCAAGCCATCTAATGAGGAGCAAGACGGAGTGTCGCATTACCTGTTAGATATTTTAAATCCGGATCAATCATATAGTGCAGCAGAATTTAAACACGACTCTCTCAAATTAATTGGACAGATTAAGGCTAAAGATAAGCTGCCCATTGTAGTTGGTGGTACTGGACTATATGTTGCGGGGCTACTTTATGACTATGAATTTCTGGCTGGGGCGAATAATGAACTTAGGGCAAAACTTGAGGATAAGGATATAGTTTGGCTCCAAACGGAGCTAAAAGATAAAGACATTGAAGCATACAAAAGTATTGATTTACAGAATAAACGTCGGGTAATTCGGGCGATTGAAACGGCAGGACTCCTCAAAAAACGTAGCACCAAGCTGGCAGATGACTGGGTGCTAATAGGGTTAAATCCTCCAATGGATGAGCTTGAAAAGCGAATCAAGGCTAGAACAAAGCAGATGCTAGATAGTGGCTTGGTTGATGAAGTTCGGCAGCTCATTGAACAATACGGAAAAGAACTTGAGCCTTTTCAGACGGCAGGATATAGGGAAGTAATCGAATACGTAGAGGGCAAGCAGA
Organism: uncultured Candidatus Saccharibacteria bacterium; assembly: GCA_964643605.1. GTDB lineage: Bacteria > Patescibacteriota > Saccharimonadia > Saccharimonadales > 2-12-FULL-41-12 > CAMTWJ01. The sequence goes on from CAZXTF010000011.1 coordinate 3,393, forward strand.
CATTTGAAGAGCTAGAGAAGCTGGTTAGTCTACATACTCGCCAGTTGGCAAAGCGTCAGCTAACGTGGTTTAAGAGAAATCAGGATATTGTATGGTTTCAAGATTCGGAACAAGCTTTGGCTTATATTGATACCCTGAACTGGTAATGTGTTCTTTTTAAAAACTTATAGATCAAAACTTATAAAAATTTGATACAATGGGTATATGATTGAGCAGTTATTTGGGTCAAAGACTCGTGTTAAGTTGTTGCAGCTTTTTTACAGCAATCCAAACCGGTCTTTTTACGTACGAGAGATTACCCGCAAGATAGATGAGCAGATTAACTCTGTTCGTAGAGAGCTTTCGAATCTTTTGAGCATTGGGATTATCTCTTCAGAGACAACCAATAACAAGTTGTATTACGAAGTTAATCAAACGTACGAGTTCTATAAGCCGCTTGCAGCAATTTTTGGTGCAGCTGCAATTTCTGCCGCAAGTTCCGACGAAGAAACGGACAACCTAAAGGCGCTCGGGCGAGTAGATCTTGCACTATTTACGGGTAAACTAACTCGAGATGAGCGGAGCGGGGCAGACTTTTTGGTAGTGGGAGATATTAACCAGACACAGCTTACTAAATATGTCGAAGGTCTAGAGAAGAAGGAGGGTAAAGAGCTGGCATACGTGGTTATGACTCCAAAAGAGTTTGGGTATCGTATGAAGATGAATGACCGCTTTATAACAAATGTTTTGGAATCAAAAAAGCAGGTGTTGGTTGATAAAAATGGAGTGTTAGCACCAAAATCAACAAAGAATAAAGAAACAGAAAACGAAGAATAGGAGTGTCCTTATGGAACTAGAATATTTTGGTGGTAATTGTGTGAGGATAAGCACAAAACATGGTAATTTTATTACCGATGATAATTTAACAGAGCTTGGGCTAAAATCTATTGCCAAGCCTGGAGACGTAAAACTGTTTACCACTCCTCAGCCGGAAGAGAAGTGGGATGGGCATATTTTTGATGCGCCAGGAGAATATGAAGTCTCGAATGTCTCCATTCAGGGTACAGCTGCACAGGGATTTTCTGATGAAGCTAATACATACAATAATGTAATATATCGATTGGTAATTGATGATACCAGAATCGCAGTAGTAGGCAGTGTGAACTCTGACTTAACAGATGACGAGCTCGAGGCTATCGGTACGGTTGATATCTTATGTATCCCTATTGGCGGTGGGGGTATTACTCCCGATGGCATAAATGCTTTGAAGATTATCAAGAAGATTGAACCAAAGCTAGTAGTGCCAACATACTATGCCGAAAAAGGGGTTACGTATGAGGCGGGGTTGCTTGATCTGGACGCTTCCCTAAAAGAACTCTCTATGGAGCCAGTTGAAACAGTTGATAAACTCAAGTTAAAAGGTCGTGATTTTACCGACACAACTCAATTGATAGTTATAAAAAGACAATAAAAAAGCTCCGTGTTCTTCGGAGCTTTTATCTCGCAATTGTAGGATAAATTAGCTAATTAAGCCCTTTTTCTTTAGGGTTCGGATACCTGCTGCACTGACCTTTAGCTTAACTTTCTTGCCGTCGACAATAACAGTTTTGGTTTGTAGGTTTGGTTTCCATACTTTTTTGGTACGTCGCAAAGAGAAGCTCACGTTGTGTCCGTGTTGTTTGCCCTTACCAGTTACATCACATTTTTGCATAATTACAGGAGATAATTGTATCTGTTTTACCTCTGAAAGTCAAGAGTCTTTTAATGATATACTAATTGAATATGTTTCCTGATGTTAGTTTATTTATGCTGGCGTGTGTGTTGGTGTCGATAGTAATATCGATGACTTTGCACGAAGCAATGCATGCGTTTACTGGACTATGGCTTGGGGATGATACTGCCCATCGAGAGGGTCGAATTACCTTAAACCCACTCAAGCACATTGATCCTTTTACTACGGTGCTTCTACCGATTATCCTTATTGTTGCTGGTCTACCACCGTTTTTTGCGGCGAAGCCAGTACCATTTAATCCCAACAGAGTGAGATACGAAGAGTTTGGAGCAGCTTTAGTTGGAATCTCTGGTCCGCTTACAAATATCCTCTTGGCCTTCGCAGGTGCGGGCGTACTACATCTGTTTCAAGGCAATCTAGGCGTGGAAGGGATTACCTTTGTGTCGATATTTATCATGATCAACGTGGCCTTTTTCGTGTTTAACATGATTCCATTCCCTCCACTCGATGGATCACGCTTGTTATATGCTTTTGCTCCAGATGGACTAAGACGAGGCATGGAGCGTATCGAGAGTCTTGGCTTTAGCGCAATTGTATTGTTTATGGTTATTTTCTTTGCGTTTCTAGCTCCAACGGTCATTAATATCAACAGATCAATACTCAATTTTCTTCTTTAACCGGTATAATATAACGTACTGTAGTTTGGAGTCGGCGTTAGATTTTTCCAATACTAATCGATTAGGGAAGTTAATATTTGTTTGGACCGTGGTCTAAACGTGCAACTACCCACCTGGTTTACCGGGGTTAATCGAGTCGGTTTCCTAAACTACAGTTCTCGGGGTGTAGCTTAGTTGGCTAAAGCGTACGGCTGGGGGTCGTAAGATCGGAGGTTCAAGTCCTCTCACCCCGACCATTTTTGTGTGGTACTATTGGTAGAAGATGTGGCAAAAAAAAGACGATAGCTTGTATAAAAAATTTGAGTTCAAAGACTTTTCGGAAGCTTTTGGATTTGTGACGCAAGTGGCTGGATTGGCTGAGCAATGTAGCCACCATCCTAAAATAATGAATGATTATAATGTGGTTGAAATCTGGCTAAGAACTCATAGCGAACAAGCTATTACGGAAAAAGATGAACGGTTGGCTGCTGCTATAGACAGGCTTTTGAGGGCACCAGAAGATCCCAGAGCAGGCACACAATTAGCAGAAGCAAAATTATTTACTGATGGTGGCTCACGTGGCAATCCTGGGCCATCGGCACTGGGTTTTATCATCTTAAAAATGGATGATACTGTTGTAAAAAAAGACTCAAAATATTTGGGAGTTACTACGAATAATCAGGCGGAATATATGGGTCTCGAAGCTGGCTTGAAGGCGTGCCTGGAAATGGGTGTAAAAGTGCTAGAAGTATATATGGACAGCTTGTTAGTTGTGAATCAGGTTAAGGGAATTTTTAAGGTAAAGACACCCGAACTCATGCCTATCAATACCGAGGTTAAAAAGCTTGCCTCACAGTTTGAGACCATTAGCTTTACGCATGTTCCACGAGCGCTGAATAAAGAAGCCGACACGATGGTCAATCAATGTCTCGATGCCCAATAAGTGGTATAGTGTAAGTGTTCAGATTATCGGCTGATCACCTGCTTTTGTAGGAGGAAAGTCCGGGCAACGTAGGGAATGACAGTTGTTAACGGCAACCAAGGGCAACCTTAGGGAAAGTGCCACAGAAACGAAACTACCCCTTTTTTGGGGAAAAGGTGAAACGAGTGAGGTAAGAGCTCACAGTCTTTTATGGTGACATAGAAGAGAGGTAAACCCTGTCTGTTGCAAGGAGATATATCTTTATAAAGGTTTCCCGCCAAAGATATATCATAAGATCCGCTTGATCTCTGTAGCAATACAGAGACTAGATAGATGATTAGCAGCTAGTTTATCTTCGGATAAATTAGCACAGAACCCGGCTTATAGATAGTCTGAATTATAAAAAACACCCCTGCAGAGTAGGGGTGTTTTCTTTTATCGAACCTGTTTATTTGGTAGCTTGTTTAACTACTTCAGTAAAGGCTTTTGGCTCATTGACTGCTAGTTCTGCAAGAACTTTACGGTTAAGCTCTATGTTTTGCTTCTTAAGGCCGTTGATAAATCGGCTGTAGGTGGTGCCATTTAGGCGAGCTCCAGCATTGATACGAGTGTTCCAAAGGCTTCGGAATGTTCGCTTCCTGTTCTTTCGGTCAATCGTAGAGTTAACAAGTGCTCGAGTAACTGCTTGCTTGCCCCGACGGATGCTTGATCGGTTTGATCGGCTCATGCCCTTGGTAGCTTTGCGAATCTTTTGGTGTCGTTTGTGAGTAGTAACTCCTCGCTTTACTCGCATTACTGTACCCCTAGCTTTCGCTTCATATTACGGCTATTTTTGCCACTTACTTCTTCTACGCCAGCAAAGGTACGCTTGGTACTAGCACTCTTCTTTTTCAAAAAGTGATTCACAGCAGTGTGACGACGCTGGACTTTACCGGTCTTGGTAATCTTGATGCGGTCTTTAGTGCCGCTATGCGTCTTTAGTTTTGGCATTATTACTCCTTATAACAAATGTTAGTTGTTTTCCAGCTAATTGAGGTTTTTGATCGACAATAACAGTGTCGCCGAGTTGTTCGATGATCCGATCTGCTAGTTGAAAGCCAAGATCTTTATGTGCCATCTCTCGTCCTCTATAGAAAACAGCTAGTTTAACTTTGTGCCCCGCATCTAGGAATTGACTGATTTTACGTAGTTTTACGCCTATATCGTGATCGCTAATCTTGAGACCAAAGCGCATTTGCTTTACCTCAAGTGATTTGGCGTTCTTGCGACTTCTCTGTAGCTGCTTAGTACGTTGATAGTTGTACTTACCCCAGTCGACAATTTTGCAAACTGGTGGGTTCGCATCGGCAGAGATCTCTACAAGATCAAGACCTTGATCCGTAGCCATACGCAATGCATCTGAGCGAGACAGCACACCAATCTGGTCGCCACTCTCGTCAATAACACGCAGCTGTGGAGCCCGAATTGCTTCATTCAGGCGAGGTCCTCTACTAATCTGTAAATCTCCTTAAAATTAATGCAGATTGCTAGATGTATTTTAGCAGATATTACAACAGGGGTCAATGACTTTCGGTTACAGAGAGGCTTCTTTTTTACGATATTGTAAAGCTTCAGTGATATGTTTTGCCTGAACCTGCTCTTCGTTATCGAGGTCAGCTATGGTACGGGCTACTCGGAGGGCTCGCATGTAGGCTCTAGCGGATAGCTTCATTGTTTCGGCTGCTTTATTAAATAGTGCTTCGGTTTCTGGTGACAATGCTGCAAATATACGAAGCTCTTTGTTTGTGAGCTCACTGTTTAGTTTGCCGTTTCTCTTGTGCTGGCGGGTACGAGCGCCAGCCACAGTAGTTGCCATATCTTTCGTTTGGCCCCTGTTTTTAGTGTCTTTTAATAATTCACCGTGTGCTATTTCATCGACAGTTATATAAAGGTCAATTCTGTCGATAACGGGTCCTGAGATCCTGCGTTGATATTTAGCGATCTGTGCTGGCATACAAATACATTCTCGGCTGCTTTCGTAGTATCCGCAGGGACAGGGGTTAGCAGTAGCAACAAGTATAAAATTGGCAGGAAAGTCGATACTAGCTTTTGCTCGGGCCACTGTTATCCTCTTATCTTCAAGAGGTTGTCTGAGCGCTTCTACCGTACTTCGGTCGAATTCGGGGAACTCATCAAAAAAGAGAATGCCATGATGACTTAAGCTTATTTCACCTGGTTTTGGAGATTGCCCACCACCTACGATTGAGATACTGCTAGAGCTATGATGAGGGGCTCGAATCGGACGAGTAGTCATAATCGAATCAAAGTTTTTACTGGCCAGGCTATGCAAATGGGTTACCTCAAGCATTTCTTCCTGGGTAAGAGAGGGCATAATACTCGGCAGTGCCTTCGCAAGCATACTTTTGCCTGTTCCTGGTGCTCCGTTGAGCATAATATTGTGGTGGCCAGCAGCAGCAATTAACATGGCTCGCTTGGCGGTTTCCTGGCCAATAATTTCTTCGAACAGGCCTGGAGGAGTGATCTTGTTAGTATCTGCAGCCTCAGAAGAACTGCTGCGGTATGCGATAGGTTTTACTCCATTCATCATCTGATACAGTTCAGTTAGGTTCTCGAGAGGGAGAATTCGTATGCCGGGTATGAGCTCTGCTTGTTTTAGGTTTGCCTTTGGAATCCAAAACTGATTAATCCCAAGCTTTCTGCTGGCTAGTATTTTGCCGATTACACCTCTAATTGGGCGTATACGTCCATCTAAGCCCACCTCTCCCATAACAACAGTATCTTTTGGGCACGTTTCAGTTACCAGCCTGGCTGTCTGTAATATGGCTACTATCATTGGGAGGTCAAATCCAGAACCTTCTTTTGGTATGTCAGCTGGTGCTAGGTTGAGGGTGATCCTTTTCTTAGGTAAGCGAATATTGCTGCTAGAAAAGGCTCCTCGTATGCGTTCTTTTGCCTCATCAACCGCTTTATTGGCAATACCAACAATAATAATGTTGGGTAGAGAATTTGATAAATGACACTCAACATCGATTAAGGTACCATCTCCACCGTACTCCATAATGGTTTGCACATTTGTCATAAATTTAAGCATAAGTATATATAGAATTAGTTCAGGATGTCTACAAAAAAAAGACCCCACTTTGCGAAGTAGTGGGGTCTTAGTGTTTGTTTGGTTTTCGTTTTGGTCTTACCTTTTGTATGGAACAACGGCTTGCGAGAAGCCGTTGTTAACAGGGACGTTTTTGTTTTTGAGCACTTTTTTTATTCAAGTGCTATCACCATCTTATAAATTGTTAAAAACCATGTCAATACGTTTTTGCTTAAAATCTGTGTATAAATATTTTAAAACACGACCACTTTGCTTTTTATAGGTCTGCTGACATACTAAAAATGCCATGAAAATTGTAACTGGCGGTGCACCATTTATCGACATCGATGCCTACGGCTGCATTGTTGCATATGCCGAGCTTTTAAATAAACAAGGCATCTCAGCTCAAGCCTTCTCATCCAGTGTATATAACGAAAGTATTACCAAAACTGTACAGGCTTGGAATCTTTTGCCGCAATCTATTAGTGTCGGCCCTGAAGATACATTTATAGTGTTGGATGCTAGTAACCCGGAATCTATAGATAGGGAAGCCCCACTAGAGAAGATAGAACAGATTATTGATCACCGACATGAATTTATAAAATCGTGGAAAACAACAGGGGTGAAACTACAAATTGAGGAGATTGGGGCTGCTGCTACGTATGTTTATGAAGAATGGGAAAAGGCAGGACTCCTCTCTTTTATGAGTCTCTCTTCTATTCGTTTATTGTATACAGCGATTATTGATAACACGCTTAATTTACAGTCTAAAGTCACTACTAACAGAGATAAAAGAGCATATATACACCTAAAGAGCTTGGCTCAATTACCAGAAAAATGGCCAGAAATGTATTTTATAGAAGTAGAACAGGCTATTCTGGCAGATATACACGATGCTATTAACAATGACTCAAAGCTTTATAAGTCTCCGCATCGTACAAAACCCATAATGTTTATGCAGCTGTGCGTATGGGATAGTGATAGTTTTATTCAGCCTGTCTTGGAGGCCTTACGCACTCATCCAAAATTGCAGAGCCCATGGCTTCTAAATCTGGCAACAATCAAGCAAAATCAAAGCCTTTTTGTGGTAGATAATTTATCTACAGCTAAGTGGCTCAATAATACTTTAAAGCTCAGAAAAACTGACAAAAATATGTACGTAGCTGAGCGGATGTACTTACGTAAAGAAATCATCCAAAAAGACAAAAACGAAATCTTAAATAAGTAGTTCGATTATATAGGTGTGTATAAAACAACAAGATAATACTAATTAATATATCTGTATCGTTGTTATTATAGCTACTAATATCTATTGACAAAAAATAAGATCTGTAGTAGTATGAAATACAGTAAGTTTTAAAACAAAAATACTTACAAAAACAAAAATAACGCTCGATTTTGCCTAAAGCAAAAGAGAGCGGTCAGTCAAAGCCTTTCGGACGGTAAGCGCTGAATAGTCTATTTAAAAGAGCGGTTTTATTGTCCCTAGGCTTCCATGTTTCTAAACTCTAAAAAAGCACCTCAAATAGGTGCTTTTTTAGTATTTAAAATACGTACTATACGCTAAGATAGGTTAGAGTTATGTCTTATAAAAAAAGAATCTTAGCAATTATTTTATATGTTGGCTTGTTGGCTGTATTTTTGATCAATACCAATCCAAATACCGTGTCGCTAGGTTTGCTAGCTGTACCGGTAGTGTTGCTCGCTATTATAGCGTATCAACTAACCCAGCTCCTTCTTCATATCTTTCGGATTCTTCCAAAATCTAGCTCTAAGAGGCGGATTGTAAGTGTTGTCTTCTCGAGTTTTATGATGGGAGTATTTGTTTTGCAGTCAATTGGTGGTCTGACTTTTGGGGATATAATTTTGCTGGTTGCCTTCGGTTCTTTATCAGTTTTCTACCTGATAAAACTTCTTTAGCTTAATGCTTTCTACTCTACGGTCATCTGCTATAATACGAAGTAGTTATGGATAATGGTACCAATCCACCAACTCCTGTGAGTGTGAATAGTGCTGCTCCAGATTTGCCAGAAGAGGCAACTGGCGTTCAGCCAATTGCTGAAATTGGCAAAGTTTCACCTGCTCAATCTATCTCGATGCCACAGGTAGCAGTGCCAGAGGAAGCCGCAGACTCTGATCTAATCGAAAAAGAATGGGTCAATAAGGCAAAACAGATCGTAGAGCATACAAAAGATGATCCGTATGAGCAGCAAAGGGCTATGGGTAAGTTCAAAGCTGACTATATGAAGAAACGCTACAATAAAGACGTAAAAGTCTCGGATGCTTAAATAGGAAATAGTACATGGCAGTCCTTATCGCTCTCTTGGTAGGATTTTTGTTCTCGGCAATGATTGCCGGGCCTATCCTGTATTTGCATTCCCGACGTGTTTTAACAGAACAGAAGAACTTCGAAAGAGGACTCAAGATGGTTCCTCTTTTGATTCACCTGCCGCCACCGAGTGATGATACCGATGTCGGATCCCGAGATGTTCGAGATGTAACTGATGAAAATATCTCTAAGGCAGAGATTGTTTATAGTATTATTGCGAGCACTCTTCAAAAGGGTTTTCGAAACCGTTTTTATGGTCAACGGCATTTATCTTTCGAAATTGTCGGTATAGATGGTTTTATAAGCTTTTACGTTGCTGTACCTGTATCTCTAGTAGATGTAGTAAAGCAAGCGATTGTGAGTGCATATCCGTCTGCTCGCCTTGAAGAAGTCGCCGAACATAATATTTTTAATAAAGTTGGCCGTATCAGCAGTACCTTGGGTGGTGAGTTAACTCTAAAAGAGAACTATGCCTATCCGATAGCAACGTATCAGGATATTAAAAGAGACCCCATGCAGTCTGTTTTAAATGCTTTATCTACGCTTGATAAAGAAGATGGGGCAGCTATTCAAATCTTGGTCCGCCCAGCCGAACAGAGTTGGCGCAAGAGCGCTTCGTCTCTTGCCTCCAAAAAGCGCAAAGGCGAAGAGAAAAAGGCTGGTGGAGAGCTAGCATTTTGGTGGATTCGTCAGGTTTTTACCGCTCTTTTCAAGCCACCAGAAGATAAAAGTGGGGATACTGGTGCTTCAGCTTCTAACGATCGTTCGAGTATGGAAAACGCTGTTCTTGATGCGATTGATAACAAAACCCGTCACCCAGGATTTGAGACGACCATTCGTGTCGTTACTTCTTCTAATGTGGCTCAAAGATCTCAGAGCCTCTTGAGTAATCTAGTAGCTAGCTTTGCACTATTTGATGCTCCAGGCAGAAATGGATTTAAATATACACCAGCCCAAGATATAGAGAGCTTTGCGACCTCTTATATTTTGCGGTTCTTCCCGCCGGGTCATAATAAAAATATTCTAAACTCGGTAGAGCTGTCGACGCTCTTTCACTTCCCTCAGCAAGATGATATTCCTACCTCTCAGCTAACCAGACAAGACTCCAAACAAGTTGATGGTCCTCGCAACGTGCCTGATACTGGCCTACTCCTTGGGTATAACGAGTTTAGGGGCGCAAGAAAGCCGATACGACTGGCAAAGGGAGATCGCCAACGACACATGTACGTGGTGGGGCAAACTGGTGTAGGTAAGTCTGTATTCCTAGAGAATGTTGCCCTACAAGATATGTTAAATGGTGATGGTTTTGCCTTTATCGATCCGCATGGTGATACAGCAGAGCGTTTGCTTTGTATGGTGCCAAAAGAGCGTACAGAAGACGTTATTTATTTCTGCCCGGCTGACACCGATTATCCACTTGGTCTAAATATATTTGAGGCAGAAACAGATGACCAGAAAGACTTCGTGATCCAAGAAGTTATCAACGTGCTATATAAGTTATATGACCCACAGAGACAGGGAATTATTGGCCCTCGATATGAGCATTTGTTTCGTAATGCAGCCCTTACGGTGATGGCTGGTCCAGATGGCGGAAGTTTTATTGATATACCAAAGCTATTTCGAGACAAGCAATATGTTGCACAGAAATTACAGTATGTAACAGATCAGAACGTGCTGGATTTTTGGCAGAAAGAAATGGTTCAGTCACAGCGTTCAAACGAGTTTGGTGAAGTGGTGAGCTGGTTTGTTAGTAAGTTTGGTGCTTTCCTCAGTAACGCCATGATGCGTAATATTATCGGGCAAACAAAGAGTTCTTTTGACCTGCGAGATATCATGGATAACAAAAAGATACTATTAGTAAACCTCAGTAAGGGGCGAACTGGAGAGCTTAACTCACGACTTCTCGGTATGATCTTTGTTATGAAATTCCAGGCTGCAGCGATGAGTCGAGCTAATATCCCTGAAGATCAACGGGAAGATTTCTGTCTGTATGTGGATGAGTTTCAGAATTTCTCTACTGACTCGTTTGCTACTATTATGTCCGAAGCTCGAAAATATCGCTTGAGCCTGACTGTGGCAAACCAGTTTACTACTCAGCTAACAGAAGAGATTAGAGATGCAGTCTTTGGAAACATGGGTACTATTGTCTCCTTCAGAATTGGCCAAAATGATGTAGATTCTCTGACACGATATTTCCAGCCACTATTTGATGGCGATGATCTCCTTAGAATTCCAAACTACAACACCATTGTAAGGACGCTTATTGGCGGGGTGCCAACTCAGCCATTTAGTATGGCAACGATTCCACCTATGGGTAATCCCAATGAAGACCTCGGCAAGGCTCTCAAGCAATTGTCTGCTGCCAAGTTTGGTCAACCTCGACAGGTGGTTGAGAAAGAGATATTTGCTCGGATGAAGACCGACGAGCCACCAGCTCCAGCATATGGGTCTCCAGCACCGTCTCCCGCTCCAAGACAAGGTGTGACTGGCCAGCCAGCTCCTTCTTATGGAGCACAGCCATCTCCACAAGTCCCTAAGAGTCCCGCTAATGCTTCTTTTCTTGATCAGTGGCTAGAGAAACGCAAAACAGCCACTCAAGCACCCAGAAGTCCTCTCCAGGCGTCTGAAGGTCAATCAGGGGCTGGACAATCTGCTGCTCAACAACTATCACGTACCCCGCAGGGTCCTGTTGCGTCATCGAACGCCTCGAACACCAAGGAAGACCCTCGACCAGCTACCAAGGCACCATCTCGAGACGATGTCTTTATGCTAGATCACGACGGTAATCCAAAGTAGTCTAACGAGTAGATTGAGAACGTCGGAATAGAGAGAAGATAAGTTCTAGCACGAGTCCCAGGCCAAAACCTACACCGAGTGCCACTAGCCCAATAAGGAAGTTGTAACGGTAGCCATAGTATCGACAAGCAATAAGGAGTCCTAAACTAGTAACGACAGAGAGGAGCCCTGCAAATAGTAGACCACTTGGCCGAGCAACTGTCTTAGCACTTATTTCGCTTACTGTATTTACTGCGGGCTGATGAACAAATTTGCTGAAAGCTTTTTGGGGCCCGGGTAGCTCTCGCTGTATCTTCTTTAGGTTATCATCGATCGATCTCTTACGTAGCTCAGCCCCAAATCCTATTGGCCCAGAAGTTTGCTTCTTTTCATCAAGGTGGTGTTTTTGGATAGCTTCACCGCTTTTCGCCTCTTGTTCGATTGTATCTAGAATTTTATCTATAGAATCTTTATGCTCGTGCTTGGCTTTTTTTGCCTCATGTTCAAGGTGCTTCTCGACCTTTTTGTGATGATGACCTTCTTCGTGTTTTGGAAGGTCAATTTCATGATTGGAGTGGTGTAATTTTTCGCTCATTTTATACCCCGGCTGTTACGTATTCTTTCTTTACTATACCAAGCTCTTTACTAAGTAAGCTGCTGCGAGCAAGGAAGTAACCACTGATTGTGGTAACAGTAAAGGCGATGCCAATAGTGGTGCCTGGACCGGTGTTTGGTAGCTCTTCAACAGTTTTTAACATTGGACAGGCAACAGTCATAGAGATCTCATCGCCATATTTATTACTAATTTTACAGTCAAAACTAGTGCTGGCAGGCGTTGGTGAGTTAGTGCTTGGGATAGGGTTCTTCATGACAACTCGGAATTTATTCTCGAGCTGGCCATTGGCAGGTAGTGTTTGATTAGACCAAGTAACTTGATTAGTAGTCGTGTTGAATGTGCCACCTTGTGCTGCTAGGAAGGCTACATCAAGATCGGCATATTCTAAGACATCTCCTATGTAGTCGACAACTTCGTATCCTTTTTTGTCGGAGGTGTTACTGTTGGCAGTAATCAGAGTATATTCGATCACATCACCACCATTTACAGTGCTTGCAATCGCAGCATCACCAGAGAGATTCTGAGTGATGTTTGCTACGCTTTTCGTAGACCCTGGGGGGACTTCAGGATCTGGATCGGTGTGACATTTGCCATCTGGTGGTATTGGTCTGCCGTCGGGACACAGTGGAGGAGGAGTGTCCCCGGTAACGGTTACACATACTCTCGGTGTAGTTTGAGTAGTTGCATTCGATGCGCTTATTTTTGCTAGGTTACAGATTTTTGTGCCACTAGCGATATTTGGCTTAACTCGCACAGCTACATCAAATATGCGACTATTGTCACTGCTTGCCATATTGCCAATGCTTTTAGTCATAATACCGTTACCACCCATAGGAATGTTGGTTGGGCTTAGCCGCTCGACATATCCGGCATCAAGATCATCAACAAGCTTGACGTTCTCTGCTAGAGAATCGTCCTGTTTATTTCTGTACTCAACTCGCCAAGAAATAGTTTCTCCTGGCTTGACGGTCCATTTCCCTCCAATGAGTGATTTTTTAATTTCAAGCCTTGGTGGTTTTGGTGTTTCTTTGCCAAGTTGAGTAAAGTTCCCACAGTCTGCGATAATCCAGAATTGTTTACCAGTTGCTTTTACGTGCCCCTTAAATGCAGGATAACTTGCTACGCCCCAAGCATTAAGCTTTCGCATATAAAAAGTGGTGCCATCGGCTCGGAGTCTTACCTCGTTATCTTTATGACTGTTGCTAATGTTACTGTAGCCAGATAGTGAAGTACGTCCAATACTCCAGAAATCGTGAGCATTTGATTTGATAGTTACGTTTGGCTTACTTGGCAAGGCAGCGATATCGGCTCGTGTTACACCAAATTTTCCATATATAGCAGGCAGGTCACTGCCTGACTTGTCCCATGCCTTTAGGAGTTCACTTCTGGTATTGATGCCTCCACGGATAATATCGTTGCTCGAGGCGGCCATAGATTTTTGTGGTGGGACTGAAGCTGCAAAGATCTGCACCAACATACTCATTGCCACCAAGACAAAGCCTATTCGCCTGATAGACTGTTCTTTTTTGAGTCGTTTCATATAGAATGATAACTCCTCCACAGCGCTGGGGTTGTAAGGGAGATTAGCTAGAAGTTTATTGAACATATTTTTGCCTTATTGTTTTTGTATAATTTTCTTATGCTTATTGAACCATAAAAGTATGTGTTCAAACAAGAGGGAAATTTGGACCAGATAAGAAGATTCGTGTATACTAGTGACTAGCGGCCACATTGGCGGGAAATACACATGAGGGATTTATTTAGTGTCTAAAGAAAAAAAATATGACTCTGGTTCAATCCAGGTGCTCGAGGGCTTAGAGCCGGTCCGAAAACGACCAGGTATGTATATTGGTGGTACAGGCATCGAGGGCCTCCATCATTTAGTCTGGGAAATTGTCGATAACGGTATTGACGAAGCCTTGGCAGGCCATGCTAACTCTGTATCAGTAGAGATGTTAGAGAATAACGGTATTCGGGTTACCGACAACGGTCGTGGTATTCCTACCGACAAACACCCCAAAACTGGCAAGAGCACAGTAGAGACAGTTCTGACTGTACTGCACGCTGGTGGTAAGTTTGGCGGTGGCGGCTATAAAGTATCCGGTGGTTTGCACGGTGTAGGTTCGAGTGTAGTGAATGCTCTATCTACCAACCTGACAGTTCGAGTGTTTAAAGACGGCAAGATTCACGAGCAACGTTATGAAAAGGGTGCACCGCAATCCGACCTAAAAGTAGTTGGCAAAACCGACAAAACCGGGACAGAGATTACATTTTATGCTGATGATTCTATCTTCGAGACGACAAAGTTCAACTACGATACTATTCTGGATAGGCTACGGCACGCTGCCTATCTCACAAAAGGCATAAGAACTTCACTTTCTGACGAAACAACTGGCAAGAACTACAGCTTTTATTTTGAAGGCGGTATAAAATCATACGTTAAGCACCTAAATGTAGGCAAAGACGTAGTTGATGAAGATGTATTTTATGTCGACAAAGAGATAAAAGATTCTCAGGTAGAGGTTGCCCTGCAATATGTAGATACTTTTACCGAATCTGTAAAAGCTTTTGCAAACAACGTATACAACCCCGATGGTGGCACGCACTTAACAGGTTTCCGAGCTGCTTTGACAAGGGTTATCAACGACTATGCCCGAAAGAGTGGCATGCTAAAAGAAAAAGAAGAAAACTTGTCTGGAGAAGACTGTCGAGAAGGTTTGACGGCGGTAATCCTAGTAAAAATGCCAGACCCACAGTTTGAAGGACAGACTAAAAACAAACTAGGCAATCCAGAAATGCGAGGATATGTAGAGCAAGTTTTGTCCGAATACCTGTCCTACTATTTAGAGGAACATCCAGCTATTGCCAAGAAGATAATTGGTAAAGCTCTGTTGTCTGCCAGAGCTCGTAAGGCTGCTAGGGCAGCTCGAGATAATATTATTCGTAAAGGAGCTCTTGAAGGCTCAACACTTCCAGGTAAGCTTGCTGACTGCGCTACTAAAGATCGGAGTCAAGCAGAACTCTTTTTGGTAGAGGGGGACTCTGCGGGTGGTTCGGCCAAAAACGGTCGTGATAGTAACTTCCAAGCAATTCTTCCACTGCGAGGTAAGGTATTAAATGTTGAGCGAGCCCGACTCGATAAGATGCTTGCCAATAACGAAATCGTTAGTCTTATTAAAGCTATGGGTGTAGGGATCGAAGAGCAGTTTGATATAGAGGGCCTTCGGTACGAGCGCATTATTATTATGACCGATGCCGATGTTGATGGTTCGCACATTCGTACACTACTTTTGACGTTCTTTTTCCGACATATGTTGCCAGTTATCGAAAACGGTCACCTTTATATTGCTCAGCCACCATTGTTTGCGATCTCGAGCGGAAAAAAGAAAGTATATGCCTACAGCGATGAAGAAAGAGACAAAATCATTGACGGTATCATTACTGATAAAAAGGCAAAGGGGAGCAAAGTCAACAAAGACGATGATCGAGCCAAGCAGGCAGGCGTAAGTATTCAGCGGTACAAGGGTCTTGGTGAGATGGACGCAGAGCAGTTAGCAGAGACAACCATGGATAAAAACAACAGGGTCTTGCTAAAAGTAGCAGTAGACGATGCAGAAAAAGCCGACGCCATCTTTAATAAACTGATGGGTACAGAAGTAGATCTGCGTAAAAACTTTATTCAGACGCATGCAAAATTTGTGAAGGATTTGGATATTTAAGATATGAGCGATAAAGACCAGGAACCAGAAATTATAGTTGATAAACCAGTAGAGTCTCATCGGGTAGTGCAACGTACTGTCGAAGATGAGATGGAGCAAAGCTATCTTCAGTACTCAATGAGTGTGATCGTCTCTCGTGCGCTACCTGACGTACGAGATGGTCTAAAACCAGTCCATAGGCGAATTTTGTACACCATGAACAGAGATGGACTTCGCAGCGGTGCAAAGCACCGTAAGAGTGCAACGGTAGTTGGTGCTGTGATGGGTGATTATCACCCTCATGGAGACTCGTCAATTTATGATGCTATGGCTCGTATGGCTCAGCCGTGGTCACTTCGTTACACATTAGTAAATGGACAAGGTAACTTTGGTTCGATGGACGGTGATCCACCAGCTGCTATGCGTTATACAGAGGCAAAAATGCAACAGCTTGCAGAAGAAATTTTAGCTGATATAGACAAAGAAACCGTTGATTTTCGTGAAAACTATGATGGACGCTTGCAAGAACCAACCGTTCTCCCGGCAAAAGTTCCAAACCTTCTTTTGAACGGGCAGCTTGGTATTGCTGTTGGTATGGCAACCAACATACCTCCGCATAATTTAACAGAGGTTGTCGACGCTGTTGTCCTCAAGATTGATAATCCAGACGCTGGTGTCGACGAGCTTATGGAAGTTATGCATGGCCCAGATTTCCCAACAGGAGGCGTGATATACGGAAAAGAATCTATACGAACTGCATTTGCCACTGGGCGAGGCGGCGTAATTATGAGAGGTATTGCAGAAGTCGAAGAGACCAAAGCCGGTAAACACAGAATAATCATAACCGAGATACCTTTTGGGCTTAACAAGGCTTCATTGATCGAAAAGATAGCCGATCTTTATAAGGAAAAGAAGATTACAGGTATTAGTGACCTTAGGGACGAATCATCTAAGGGCTTAGTGCGGATTGTAATCGATCTTAAAAAAGATGCCTACCCCAAGAAACTTTTAAACCAGCTCTACAAGCTAACACCTCTGCAGACGACGTTCCACTACAACATGCTAGCTCTTGTCGATGGTATCCAGCCAAGAGTACTCGGTTTGGTTGATATCCTTTCTGAGTATATTAAGCACCGTCAGGATGTAATTCGCCGGCGGACTGTGTACGAGCTCAGAAAGGCCAAAGAGCGGGCGCATATTTTAGAGGGTCTAAAGATAGCACTTGATCATATCGATGAAGTTATTAAAACCATTCGAGCAAGTGAGACAACCGAAGAGGCCGAAACAAACTTGATTAAGAAGTTTAAGCTTTCTCAGATTCAAGCACAGGCTATTTTGGCGATGCAACTTCGTCGTTTGACTGGCCTGCAACGTAAAGAGATCGAAGATGAGCTAAAGAGCCTACTTGAGCTTATTGCTAAGCTTGAGGGTATCTTGGCTGATGAAAAGAAAGTCTTGGCTATTGTAAAAACCGAAATTCTTGAAGTAAAGAAACAATTTGGCGACGAACGACGAACCAAGGTTATCCCACAAGAACTCGGTAAAATGAGCGACGAAGACCTTATTCCAGATGAGCAAGTCGTTGTCACTCTTACATCGGCTAACTATATTAAGCGGAGCCCGATTGCAGAATATAAGAAACAAAACAGAGGTGGTAAGGGTAAGCGAGGTATGGCTACTCGAGAAGAAGATGTGATCGAGCACGTGGTTAATGCAAGCACACATGACTTCTTGTTATTCTTTACGAATAAAGGTCGAGTCTTTAGGCTCAAGACTTACGAAGTTCCCGCAGTTGGTTTAAACGCTAAGGGAATTGCCCTGGTCAATTTGTTGCAGCTTCAGCCTGAAGAAGTTGTAAGCTCGGTTATTAACATCAGTAAAACTGATAATGCCCAGAATCTCATTATGTGTACCGTCAGGGGTGTAGTAAAAAAGACAGTCTTTGAGGCGTACAAAAACGTTCGTCAGAGCGGTTTAATTGCTATTAACCTAGATGACGGTGATGAATTGAAATGGATCAGAATGACTTCTGGTGACGATGAAGTTGTGATCTCTACCTCGCAGGGGCAGGCTATTCGGTTCCACGAAAGCGGTGTGCGAGCTATGGGGCGAGTTGCTCGAGGTGTTCGAGGTATCCGCTTACGTGCAGGTGACCAAGTAATTGGCATGGACATTGTAGAGGAAGGCTCCAATATTTTTGTAATCAGTGAATACGGTTATGGCAAGCGAACCAAGGTGGCTCAGTTTACAGCCCATGCTCGAGGTGGTGTTGGTATCCGCTCGGCTGTTGTCAACGACAAAACAGGAAAACTGATAGGAGTAAAGAGCCTTACTGGTGAAGGTCAGGAGATTATTCTTATCTCAGCCGCCGGTCAGACAATTCGCTTGGGCCTCAAAGATATTTCAGAACTCGGAAGAGCTACTCAAGGTGTACGCATTATGCGCTTAAATGAGGGTGACTCAGTTGTCTCATTGGCTCTTGTCGACATAGAGCCAGACGAAAAAGAGAAAGACGAAAAGTAGGCTTTTAAAGCTTATGCCTGTCTGATACAATCACACCTGAAGAGATAGTAGGTTAGACACATGAAAAGACTAAAGAAAAACCAGCAAAAAGATAGTCACGCTTCTGCTACGCATGCAGCCAAAAAACCCCGAAAGGCGGGGAAGCTTAGTTTGTTCCGTTTTTCGAAAGCTCATTTGCTGATAGTCACCGCTGTGGTAGCTGTAATTGGTGGTTCATATGCTGTTTACAGCAGTTTTGCTGCAACCGATAAAACAGTTTGGGCTACATTTGTAGTATATACAAGAGATGCATCTACTGCATGGTATAGTTCTGCCGGTGTAGGTAAGATCCCTGGATCGACAGTTACTGTAAAAGCTCACTGGTGGAATGGTGGCGTACTTGGTGCAGACGCTGGAACACCCTGCGAAGGTGGGGTTATGTCGAAATCTTCTACCAACGGTAGTGCTACATTTAAGTGTAAAATTATATCAACAAATGGATCGTCAATACGGTATGTGCTGAATGTTTCTGCGAATGGGTACAATAATTATGTTACCAACGCAAGTGGCCAGGCGCATGCATATGGCTGGATTTATGCTGACAATGGAGTTACTTTATCTCCAACTCAAGCTCCAAAGTTCTACGTATCATTTATGGTGCCAAAACCACCAGCTCCACAACCGCAGGCTCCTAGCCCACAACCACCAACAAAAAACCCACAACCACCAGCTCCAAAACCACAGCCACAGCCATCCCAGCCTTCGTCTAATCGATCCTCTTCTTCTACGGTGGTACAACGTCCTCGACCAGCTCCAGTTGATTCCAGTGATGATAGCGATACAACACCACCGTCTGCACCAGGATCACTTACTGCTACAAGCCAGGGTGGGGCAGTAGTGCTTACTTGGGAGGCATCGATAGACAACAAAGGCGTAGCTGGCTATGTGGTGGAGCGCTCGACAGATGGTGAGAACTGGGAGATCCTAAATGATAACGTGACCGAAACATCGTTTACAGATTCTACAGCTTCGTTTGGTGCAAAGTACAGCTATCGGGTTTCTGCGATGGATGAGTCAGGCAATGGCTCAGACTATGCTGTAGTCGATATAACGACCTCTGAGTTTGAGGCTAATGCCTTTGCAGATAAAGAGTCAACTGTTGAAAGTGAAGATGGAAATGTAACCGTTAAGATTCCTGAAGGGGCGTTACCAGAAGATGCTTTCTGTAAGGTTGAGACTACTCAAAGCGAGACTCCCGAAGGATATGTGTTGCTAGCTGGAGTGTACAGCTTTACCTGCAAGAAGAAAGACGGATCTACCATTGAGTCTTACAATCAGCCACTTGAGTTTACAGTTAAGGCTGAAGAGGGAGAGAAATCCAAACTAGCTTTTCTAGATGGCGACCAGTGGCAATACTCTGACGACCAATATAATGCAGAAGTGCAGGGCTACACCTTTAGCTCTGATCAGCCAAGAGACTTTGCAGTATTTGCCCCAAGTAAGAAGGGCATGAACTGGCTTCTCTTGATCTTCGGTATCTTCTTGCTCTTGCTAGTGTTGTTTGGACTGATCTTGTGGCTCCTTCGGAGGAGGCAAAGCCAACAAGAACAGACTGAAGGATACAATCTCGACTACTTCGATAACTACATGCAGCAAGCTGACCAGCAGCCAACCGATCAACAGACAGATTACTCTGTTACACCAGATGCCTCATATACTACGCCGCCCACTACAGTAGTAACACCAGCTGTTGACCAGGCGCCTATTGCTCCAGAAACTCCTACAAGTGAGCCAAGCTTGCCTCCACAGCAGCCAATGCCAGCTGCCCCGGAAATGCCACAGGCTCAACCACAGCCACCATCACAACCGCCAGCAGTGGAATCTTCCGCAGCACCTGCAACAGATGACTATGCTAACAAGCAGTATCCTGAACAACCATATCGCTAGATGGTAAATAAGCCGTTCTTTACAGATTCAACACCCCACATGTTTGCGCATAGAGGTGGTAATGCGGCTGGCCGCAAAAAAGAAAATACAATTGTAGCTTTTCGATCAGCTGTAGATCTTGGCTATAGTTATCTTGAGATAGATGTTATTGTTACAAAAGACGGGCAGGTTGTGACATATCATGGCTCTCGGACAAATACCGAGGCCAAAAAAATAGGCCTGGCAACTCGAAAGCACATCCAGTCACTGACCTATCAGGAGGTGCAGCAACAGGTTGCGTCTGGCGGCGAACCAGTGCCGCTTCTAAAAGATGTGTTAGATAGCTTCTCGCAGGCAAAATTTAGTATTGATGTAAAGACCAGGGAAGTGATCGCTCCTTTTGCAGGCGTGATCCAAGAGACGAAAAGTTTAGATAGAATATGCGTAGCCTCTTTTAGCCGCAAACGGCTTTTAGAGGCTGCAGAACTGTTGGGAGGAGCTAAGGAGGTAGCATTAGCATATTGTGTACATCCGAGGCTCTCATGGCTTCTAAAAGTGTCTCCAGGACTATGTATGAGCTGGTTTGCCCAGAATAAGATCGATTGTTTGCATGTGCATTCCTCAGGAACTACCCCAAAGGTGTTGCAGGCGGCAAAAAAGCGAAATATCAAAGTGTATGTATGGACTGTAAACTCTAAAGACGCCGCTGAACGATATAAGAAAATGGGTGTTGATGGCATAATTACTGACGAAACAAAACTTTTAAGCATAAACACGATGTAAACTTAACAACTATTTTGGTTGACAACAGGTGTTATTTCGAGGTAGTATGAATATAAGCTTTTCCGGAGGTATCTATTAATTGGCCTTTGAAAAAGCAAGAACTTTAAAATCTTAATAGTGCAAGTTAATGTTTTGACCTTTGGTCGAAGCGTTAACCGTTCGCCCTCGAGGCGAACGATCAACGTCAGTTCAAGTACCCCTTGAGGGTACAATTGAATTGTTTTAAATAGTAAATTAGTCAGTTTCTGACTGAAACTAGGAAAACAAATTCTACTTTTTTGGAGAGTTTGATCCTGGCTCAGGATGAACGCTGGCGGCGTGCCTAATACATGCAAGTCGAACGGTAAGGCTCTCACTCTGTGCTCAAGTTAATCTTGAGTGTGGTGTGAGAGTACACGAGTGGCCGACGGCTGAGTAACACGTAGGAACGTACCCCAAACTGAGGGATAACTGCTCGAA
>CAZXTF010000012.1:0-23649 GCA_964643605.1 uncultured Candidatus Saccharibacteria bacterium
GCCCTGACCCAATCGTTGGAAGCCATACACGATACCTGCAAATGGGATAAAACTAAGTATCTGGCCGATACTTCCTACTCTATAGCCATCAAGCCCTAAGTTTGAACGATATTGCACAATATAGCCCTCTGCAGTATCTCCAAGACGAAACAATATACTGAGCGTAATTAAAATAAGAAGAAAACCGTTGATTGTTAACAACAGTAATACAAGCCGATCATGAAAAAATGCACGTGGATTTACCATCTCTGGAAGTCTATTATAGTAGTTTTTGGTCTCGTAAACTAGGCTTCGCCCTTCTAGAGTTCACTTCTCTCTAAAATATTAAAATGCACGTGGTGCGGGTAGAGAGAATCGAACTCTCCTCTCAGCCTTGGGAAGGCTGCATATTAGCCACTATACGATACCCGCTGGAGCCACCTGCCGGGATCGAACCGGCGACCTACACGTTACGAATGTGTCGCTCTACCAACTGAGCTAAGGTGGCACATTGTTAATTATTGCTTGACTCTACTCAGTTGGTATCGCTATCACATTTATCTAATTTTGCAGCAATGCTGCGCAACTGAGCTAAGGTGGCTCGTCATATTCAATGACCGACTCATTATAACAAAAAGATTACTTTACTTTTACAGAGGTAAATGATACTATCTGATCTGTCTGATCATTCAGAAACCAAAAATTTAAACCAAGATTTATCTGTTTAAATTTTTGAGAGGAAGAGCAAACAAAATCTGGAGGCAAGAAACAGAAATGAAATTTCTTGTTACTTTGGCGAAAGTATCGTTTAGCTCTGACGAGGGCTCGTAGTGAAGTGGTCTATCACGCCTCCCTGTCACGGAGGAGATCGCCGGTTCAAATCCGGTCGGGCCCGCCATAAAAAGTGAGTTACCTTCTTGGTAGCTCATTTTTTATTGTTGCCCCAGCGATTAGAATCGGCGTAAGCGAAGCGGGCCGGTTCGTGTAGCAAAGTCAGAGAAAAGTGTTTACATTTTTCTCGCCACGAGCGGAAGAGTGTCCAGCCCAATCATGGGCTGGATGTGCGATAATCCGTGATCGGGCCCGCCAGAATTGACCAAGAAAAGAAAAACACCTCGAGATTTCCGGGGTGTTTTTCTTCGTAAGTCTCCTTCCTCTAGAGGTTTACTTTTACGCCATTACTAAAGGCACTATCGTGTAGCTGAGCTGCAGCTGGAGTCTGATCTTTTGGTAAGTCAAATACAACTACGCCCTCCACGCTATTACCTGGATTTATGTTGCTCCAAAGAGTTTGGTAGTCAGGATTTGCAATAATTGTTGCCATATCATCTGCTGCAAACTGCTGGCTCTGAGCATTCAGGAGCTTCTGATTAGCCGAGAAAAAGCCTTGAGCCTCGTTGCCAATGTTCTTTACAGATAGCGTAACCAAACAATACTGCCCCTGAGCAGTTTGAGTCGAGTAGTCTTTGCCTACATTCGGTACTCCACACTTAACTTCTTTCACGGTAAATTCAAACTTACCGTCACGAGCTGGCTCCCCAACTTTGGCTGTTGCTGCTTGTTGCTCGGCTGGCTTAGCCACCGAACTTCCGCTTGAATTTGATGATTTGTCTCCCCCACTCGCTGCAGAAGAAATTACTGCTATCACCACAATCACTAAAATTACGGTGAGTATTTTATGTTTTTTAAACCACTCCATTTATAAACTCCTTGTTTAATTTACACCTATAAAAATAACAGATAATTTTCAAAAAATAAACAATTAGTTTATGTAACTATCTGTTTATAATTTCTACGCTTAGATACATGAGTACTACATCGGAGCAAAAACTACAGAAGAAGTTCGGCAAACGTGTTGCAAGCCTCAGAAAACAACAAGGGCTAACCCAGCAACAGCTGGCCGAGGCAACCAATATGAGTGTCGTAGCGATTGCTTATATAGAAACTGGTAAGCGATTTGGTAGACTTAGCACTCTGCAAAAAATAGCCAAGCAGCTTAAAGTTAACGTAGCCGAATTATTTAAGGATCTATAGCTTTGAGCAATCTCGTAATGCTCGTGCTAACATAGAATACATGTCTAAGCTTATTGGAGTTACTGCAGGAGAAATTGTTAATAAAGACCGTGCTTGGGCTCCAGTAACCTACGGACAAAGCCACATGTATACTGACTCAATTGTCGATGCTGGCGGCATACCAATCATCATTCCCCTTACTGACAACAAACAGACTCTTCGAAAGATTTATGAATCGCTAGATGGCATATTGTTTACTGGTGGCAATGACATTGACCCTAGCTTATATGGGCAGGACCCCTCGACCAATACGCTAGTAGACGTATCTCCGTTTCGGGACCAAAACGAAGCGCAACTCATGAAATGGGCGCTGGAAGACAATAAGCCAATTCTTTGTATTTGTCGAGGTATGGAACTGTTAAATGTCGTAAATGGTGGCACACTATTTCAAGATATTGCCTCGCAGCTTGAAGGTAAGCAAGATCATGACCGTTCCACTAAAGCTGAGGACGTAGAGGACCTTGCCCACACGCTTCGCATAGAACCATCTAGCAAGCTAGCAGATATTCTAGAAGCAGAGTCTATCCAGACAAACACCCACCACCACCAAGCCGTAGATAAGGTAGCCGATGGATATATAGTGAGCGCCACTGCAGAAGACGGTATTATCGAAGGCATCGAGCCCGTAGGTGATTTTACGTATGTGATTGGCGTACAATCCCACCCCGAGTCACTACAAAGATCTGCTCAAAAACAATGGCAAAAGTTGTTTAGCTCCTTCGTACAGGCTGTTAACGCAACAAATAGAAAATAATTACTCAAGCGATCTTCAGTGATTAACCAGATCTTCCTCAAAATGTATTCATGGCCTATTTTGGGCACTTTTTGTAACCAAAAGTACCAATTCTAGCCTAGCTTAAAAGACACAAACTGAAACACATTTCTTTTCTTTTTTCATGAGTATTTTGGGTAATCGGTATCTGAGTTTTAACTAGTAAATTTTGGTTAATTCTTGATTAGAAAAAATAATAAAATTTTCATTTTTAGCGATGTTAAAATAACAACTCACTTTTTGAACTTTTCTATACTTCTTATAATTAGGTAATTATAAGAAGAAATTAAGACAATTATTCAAAATCTCTCTGGGCACTCACAACAATGTTAGGTCCTTCTAAAATTTTAAGCATAAAAAATATCGTACTAAATAATACATCGCTAGAAACGAGCTCATGGCTGTTTAAGTAAGTACGAGTTCATTTTATTTCAGCTGTCCCTTTGTCATGTAATTTTAAGGGGGCAGTCTGAAAAATATAGTCTCGTATAATGCTATGAGAAATTATCAAAAACCGAGTACAATTTTATGTTTACTGGGCAGGAGCCTGCGTAGCACCCTCTGCTGGAGTCTGCTTGGTGCCATCTGAACTTATGTTAAGAACTGTCAGACCTATAATCCTATCAGTTGATGGCCTGTACAATACTAACTTCCTAGATGATGGGAAGAAGAGTAATCTGTCACCATTTTCTGCATCCTTAAAGAAAATCTCATTTCCAAGCTTGGTTTTGTCGCTTACCGTATACAGTGTGGGTGTCTCGTTTTGAGGAATATCACCCAGTTTACCAACAGCACCAACAATAGATTGAAGCTCTGTACCACCTGCAGTAACAGGGTTCTGTAGGTCTTTTAGCTCTTGTTTTGTATTGAGATACTCTTTTGCAAAGAGACCGCCTCCTACAAGCAACAAGATAACGATAAAAACTTTCCACCAGTTCTTGGTAAGCCATTTCCCAAACCGTTTTGTTTTAGTAGTTTTTTGAATATCCTTTTTTGTAGCCATATATTCTCCCTAACAACTCCTCAGTTTACAGATTTTTAACCATTAGGGCAATAACTAGTTTGCTTGAGCTGTCTTTGCTTCTGGCACGCTTAGAGCTGTCCAAGAGAACTCAACATCACCTACTGCTGGTTGCTGTAGGATAATTGTAAATCCTTGAGGAGAGAGATCAGTATAGGCATACTGCACAAACTGGCCATTCTTTACCGTGACAGTTACTACTGGAATGTGTGCATACGGACGATCGAAGGTAACACGCACTCTGTCCTGGCCAGCTCTTACCACTGCAAAACCACCAGTATCACTGTTGAAGGCAACTGTTCCTTCAAAGGTAACATCGTTTTTGAATATCGCTTTTTCTACAAAAGTAACGAGCTTATAGAATATGCTATTTCCCTTAAACTCAGCAGGCCCACCGACAGTGAGTCCGCCACCAACACTTAGGTCAAGGTTAATAGATGCCTGCTGTGCAGCAAGCTTTAAGACCGTAGTATCATTAGGAGATTGCTCTTCTTCGGGAGTACTCTGGGTAGGATCTGGTGGTGCCGTAGATTGACCCTGAGCGTCAGAGAGCGCTCTCACCTGTCCTGCCAATATATCGAGCCCCTCTATCTGGTCAGCTTTTATTTTCTTGGCGATGATATTGCCATCAATTATCACATCACCACCGATGTGTATAGCTCCGTTAGCAGTAAGTGCCGAGATTGAATCTGTCTTTAGACCATTTGTAACAGATGCAGTGGAGAAGCTTGCTTCGCCGCTAGAGTTGAGGAAGTGTGCAAGTTCAGACACAGCTTTTAAGTTATAGAAGCCTAGCCCTATTGCATCTACCATCTTATAGCCATTTGAATCCTCACGCACTAAATCAGGGAAAAGTTGCTCAAGCTCTTGGGCAATAACACCCCGCTGCTTGTCGCAAGAAAGATGTAGATCAACAAGATTAGGGTCGTTACATTTATAGTCAAACGTAACAATATTGATATCTCTGATCTTATCAAGCACAGAGCCAACGTCATCAATATTTTCCTTCAACCTCAAATCAGAGAAAATACTTGTTGCGTCAGTTCTACAAGAACCCTGCGTGATTAAACCATCGTCAATCCTAACACCATTACCAATATATTGATCGTTTGCACATGCTGCCAACGTAATACCACTTCGGCCATTGCCTACAAAAGTACCTCCTGTAGTGATATTGCCAGATGTATCGAGTGTAGTCACACCAGATACTGCCCCGGCAGTTGTTACTTTAAAAGCACTCGAGTTAACAGAAAAGTTGCTTGATCCATTACCTAATGCGACCGTACTATTAGCAGTAAGCGAGCCATTAAAGGTGGTCGGTGTATCAAAAGTTATGCCGCCTGTTGCTATAGCCATTTGGTACGCTGTAGCAGAGGCACCAAACAACAATCTACCGCTTGTATTTCTATAGGCCGTATCTCCAGCAACAGCATTTGTAAACCAGTTACCAGGACCAGACACGTAGGCTAGGAATGGATTAGCTCCAGCACCGCCAGTACCTATGCCAGAAGGCCCAGTCGTAGGGAGGTTTATCCATGTAGCATCTCCACAACAGTTAAACAGCGATATATACCCACCACCAGGCAAGTTAACGGTATCGGCAAACGTAGCTCCACCTCCAGTAAATGTAGTGAGGCCTGCGGTACCTATGGTACCTGTAGTCGTTATACTGCTTGCCCCAACATCAATAGCTCCAAAACCACTGGTTATGGACCCTGCGTTAAGAGCTCCTGTGCCAGTAATAGCAGTCAGAACAGCGTCATTCACGTCTACCAAGGCAGCATTTTTGCCGTCTAAGAGATTTAGCTCTGCAGAATCAATTGTCAAGCCACCGAATGAGATAGTGGACCCTGACGAACCAACAAGAGTAAGCGCCCCAGTTGTATTGCCGATATTGGTAAGGCTCGTGCCTGTAGCGTTTAGGTTAACTGCTCCGCTGTTTGCTGTAAGGCCAGCACCAAATGTCTTAAGCCCCGCAAATGTCTGTGCGCCAGTAGTAACGAGACCCCTGTTAGACGCACTGGCATCTGGTAAGTTTAGCGTTGCAGTACCACCCAAAGAGACTGAGCCTGCGCTCCAGTTTGCGTTTGTACCCGAGGTACCCAGAGCCAGGTTAATTGAAGAATTTGCTAGCTTAGCGTTTGTTACAACTCCATTTTGTATAGTGACCAAACCACTGCTCGAAACTGTGGCATCTCCGTTAAATTGTGTGTCTAGCACAATAGCCCCGGAAGTATTTGGAAAGGTTATGGTCCTATTTGCCGTAGGATCAACGAATGAAAATGTAGTTCGGACATCATCATTGGTAGCTCCCTCAAATGAAAGCGGTGACCCACCCCTAATCTCGGAGTTAATTAACAGACCATCTGTCAATGAAGAGCCTAGTGTTACAGCGTTGCCACTTGTATCAACACTTAGCAGATCGACATTAAACGTCGTTTGCACCTTGAAGGCATCTGCTGCCAAGTTTCTAACCAAGACTCCTGTGTTGTCAAACCTAGCTCCTTGGTTAAATGTCTTATAACCATTAAAGGTTTGATCTCCCGTGGTTACCAATCCACGAGCAGTCGCACTGGCATCAGGCAGATTGAGTGTAGCCGTACCACCAAGAGAGACTGAGCCCGCACCCCAGTTTATATCTGTTCCGGAAGTTCCTAGGGCAAGGCTAATTGATGAGTTAGCTAGATCTGCATTAGCAATACTGCCATCTGTTATCTCAGCGCCTGTAATCGCCGAGCAAGTACCGTTCATGGTTAGGCCACCTAAGACTACCTGATTCTTGAGGAACTGACCGCCAGAACAAGTCGCAGTAGAGCCTGCCACTCCATCAATCCGATATACCGAGCCAGGAGAAATATTGATATCACCGTCTACATCAAGTTTGTAATTAGCCGAGCCAGCACTCAGCCCAATACCAAAGTTCCCTGTTGTGCCATCAGCTGAGAATAATAGATTTGCGTATGAGCTATCAAAAAATTCATACACATCAAGGCCTACCGATAAACTACCGCCGCTTGATGTAAATACTTCAAACCCGTTTCCTGACGCACCATACACCCCTAGGCTGCCATCTACATTGCCTCCTACCGTTAGCTTTTTGTTATTATTCAACGTAGATACGCTCATAACATCATTTCCGCCAGAATCTTGGATTCTGAACGCATTGAGAGAATTACTGCTAGTTCTGACTAAAACATTGTCATCTGTCCTTAGTAAGTTAGAGCCACCCCTGTAAAGATTAGTATCCGTGCCAAAAGTTATACCACCGTCTGCGGTAGTGGTGTTGGTGCCTATGGTGAGTAATGAGTTAGCTGGTGTAGCGCCAATGCCAATACGAGTGTTGGTGGTATCGGCGATAAAGAGATTGGAGGTACCAGCAGAGTTTTGGATTTGGAAGGCAGCAGTGGAGTTAGTAGAGTTCTGAAAGAGAGCAGAGCCATCATTTGCTATTTTTAGCACACTACTACCCGCCCGCATTAGATCTAAAATATCTGCTGTATTGCCTGTTTTATTGATAGCAATCGAAGACTGAGACGCAGAAGCATCAGTTTGCGCCCCTTGAGCAAGCTGCACAAAGCCGGTGCTTGTAATGCCATTGAGAGCTTTTGCATTCAGGGCATATGGTGTAGAGCTAAACCGGGTAAAGGGCGACATCTCCCCGTCCCAGCTTGGCGAACCTGTCCCACCGATGTTAATTGACAACCAAACTACATCTTGATTCCAGTCAATATTTGACCCAAAGGCAGTGATGGAGCCCAAATATACCGAGAAATAACCATTTTTTACAGTAACCCTATTGCCACCTGTACGAGTTTCCGTCCATTTTAGCGCCTCATCACCCCCTCCAAGCACACCATCGCCATCTTGGTATATCTTGAATTCCACATTGTAGGTACCGTCAGGTACTACGGCCCCTGTACTAGTAAGGAGTCTTCCCTGGTAGTTAATCTGTTCATTAACTCCTATTGACTGGTGTATTGCCTGAGGTTTACGTGAACTCGAGACAAATACCAACAGAGAGACAACAGATAAGATAGTAAGTACTGTTGCCAACTCTAAATATCGAAGGCTTTTTAATTTGTTTTTGATCATTTTTGTTTTTTAGAAATGTACGCTTGCTATAAGAGTATGTTTCTTATGCTTTATACAAATAAATTATATCATTTCTTATCTGTTATAGCAGTATGTTTTCCACAGCTTTGTTTTTTATGGATTTTCTGAGTACATTTTTGGTAGCGCACACAGCAAACAAAAATCTAGTGAATCAATTTTTTGGTTAAATTCTAAAAAAAATTAAAGCTTAGATTTTTGAATAAAAATAGTTATTGGAGCTGTCTTTAACGACTACATTTTGTGGCGAAGCTGGCGATACATAAATCGCTCGCCTACCCAAAAACTTGCTGTCATGAGAACCGTTATAGTTAGTGCTGGCCACATGTAATTAACTGCTGATTCTAGCTTATTAGGCTGAGCACAATATTGTAAGAAGTTACTCGTAAACCTAGTGTAGTCGCACGTTTTAACAGGGGCTGCAGCGTTTGGAGCAATATTGTGAACAACTACGATAGTCTGTATAGAAGCTTGTCGCCCTTTTGCATCAATCACGCTAATTCGTACTGTCATTTGACCTGTCTTTTTGTATTCATGCAAAGCTTTAAAATTACCTATGCTATCGTGATTAATTAGTGTGTTCGGGGTACCATCGCCCCAATCAATAGACACCGTATAAGGCTTCGTTCCGCCATCTATTTCGTATTCAAGCTTTAGCTGCTGGCCTGATACAAGCCCCCTTTGCACTGGAGGAGTATATACGAGTAGTACTTTTTCGTAGGACTCATATGTCTGACTAGGCGATGAAGATGATGATTGAGGAGCCTGATTATCCTTATCCTTCTGCTTGAGAATTACCTGGATTGCTTCAGAGTCAGGGCCATACCTCCCAAGATTATCTCGTATTTTTGCAACAATATCGTTTGCTCCAGGAACTAACGTAATAATAATCTGGAACGTACCTTCTGCACTACATTGCGTCATTCCAGCAAATGTCCCTTTCCTATACATCTCGACGTAGGTATCTTGTAGGCAGGTGCCCCGAACTTCAACCTGTGAGCTCGTAAACTCAGTACCGCTGGCTGGAGATGTTATCTTTGCAGGGACTTCAGGTGGCGGACCATTTATTACCCCCTTTAACTCAATAGAGCCAGTAACTGAATCAGCCTGTGTTGCATGAGTTGTAAAGAGAATCAATGCCCCTGCAAAGATGATAAGAAAGAACACTATAGCATATGAAGTACAGTAAAATGGTAACCACCGACCGGTATGCTTATGATGCGCAACTCTTACACGAGATCTCTTAAGCTTATAGGTAGAATGATGATGCTTAGGAAGCTTCTTTGCCGCTGTTTTTACTCTTTTTTGAGCCATTTTTGTTACCCGCCCTACTAATGATGAACTTGTTGTACTGTCTGAAGATAATGATCAGTAGTACTATTGCGAGCAGAATAACTGCGATAAGCTTATACGGAATTGCCCAGAATGAAATAGACTGAGAAGTTATTTGATTATCCGAGCCATACACCACATCAGCACGGACCGTGTATCTACCAAATAGCATCTTCTTATTAAAGGTTTGTTCGAATTTACGAATACTACCTGGTAGCACGTTACGATTGTCAGAATTGAACTGCTCAACATACACATTTTTACCAAACATGTTTGTAACTTGGATAGTACCTTTTGGCTGGAAGTGAATATTACCGGTATTCTGCACCCGAGTAGTTATGTCTACGGGACCATATTCAAAGAAACCTCGTCTTTTACCATTTTGCGACGTAAACAATTCGGCTATCTTGGCAGATTGAGTCACGTCACCCGAAACATTTACGAGCACTAATGTACCCACACTAGCGGACAAAGATACACCGGTATCAGCAAGTTCTGGTGGTGTGCCTGTAAAACGTACTACCCCATAGTGACCGCCTGGGCTGGCATCTTTTGGTACTACAATGGTAACATCCATGGTTTTGCGCTCTTCAGGAGCAAGAGTTGTCGAGTCTGGGGCACTCAACCAGTCTTTTATAGAGTATGGGCTTTTCTCATCTGGATTTAGGAGTATCCTTGGCTGACCATCTTCTTCATTACCTGCCACGAAGTCTTCGTATTGCGCTTTTACAAGTAGCGTGTCTTTGGTTACGTTACGAATTCGAATTTGAGCCTTTAAGGTCTCTCCTGGGTCAGCTTTAAGGTCTAATAGCGGGGGCGAGATCTCAAGCCCTTGGCCTGCATTCTGTGCACGAACGGCCACAAGCGGTAAAACAATTAAAGCAGCAAATAATACAGCAATGAGTGCCGAAATAGACTTCTTAGTCATGGACTCTATACCCTCCTGAGTTATATCTGCCTATAGTATAGCAAATATCTGAGCATTCTTAACCTATTAAAATGTCGCTGTAGCGATATAGGTCATAACAGCAGTGTAGTTACCTGCCTCGGTAGCTGTATCGATATTTACAATATAGCTGACATGAAAGCGCCTAAACTGATCTGAGCCGTTCTTACTAGCGACACTATCACCTGTTACAAATCGGTATTGGTCGGCCGTATTGTACTCGATTGTCGGGGTAGCCGTACCGGACCCATCTGGATCAGTACCCACATTTGGTGTTGTGTTATCTCGAAGGTTTAGCCCAAATTGCTTAGAACCAATATTGGAAGCTGCCTGAGTAACTAAAGCGTCGATTGTGTTACCTCCTGAGGTTAGAGTAGCTCCATTTACTGTGATAGAAAAGCCGCCAGCGCCGTTGGTTCCTACACCCAGCTGAGAGATACCACTAGCAGTTGAGCTTGGACTTAGCGTACCAAAGTCTACAGAAGAGCCTGTTGCGCCTGCACAGTTACTTGTGGTGATACCAGAAGTACCTGTACAAAATGTAAGTGTTTCATCTACTGTAGCTGACAAGTTAATCGCTGTAGCCGTGCTTGCAGCTACTGTTCCAGTGTCTACTGCAGAGCCCCAGCTTGCATCAGAATAAAGAGTTACTCGAGCATAATATGTAGTATTAGTTGCGCTTGGGTTTGTGACATTTCCAAAGACCACCTGTCGAGCCGTTCCGCTGCTTGTGCTACTAGCTCCCGTAGCAGACCCACGCAAGCTACCTGCGCTAGCGTTACTCACTGTCCAGGTGCCAGGTAGACTGGTTGAGCTAAACGTTGAAGATGTCGTTGTTAACCCTGAAGGCGCAGAACACGCTCCAGAGGCAGTGGTACAGATTTGTGCAGAGAAAGACTGGAATGTTGCAGTGGTAGCAGTAGTAAAGTCGAAAGTATATGTAGTAGAAGCACTTGGAGCAGAATCACCTAAAGTTAGCTTCCTGGAAGTAATCTGAGCTGCTGTTGCAGTACGAGGAAGCAACGCAACAGATACCGATACGAACACGAGTAGAGCTACTGCAGAAAAGATGCTGAGCTGTTTGGTAGTGTTTCGTAGCATACTTTTAGATATCTCCTTGTATTAGAATGTTGCTGTTGCAATATATGTCATTATGGCAGTATAAGTACCTGCCGGTTGTGAACCTGGTACATTTACAATATACGAGACTGTATATGTATTTGCATCTGTTGCATTAGCCACAGTTGCAACGCTATCACCTGTTACAAATCGGTATTGATTTGCTGTTCCATAATTAGCGGTATAAGAGCCACTTCCTGAACCTGTAGGATCAGTCCCTACACTTGGAGTAGTGTTTGCTCGAAGATTTGCACCAAACTGAGCCGTACCATTACTAGAAGCAGTCTGCGATGATAAAGCAGCTATCGATGGAGAGCCTGCGCAACTACCACAAGTAAGTGTTGAGCCATTTATAGTAATCGCATAGCCAGCACCACTGTTAGTTGAAGCTGCCATGACCGAAGTACCACTGCTAGCAGAAGTACTAGAGAATGTTCCAAAATCGACACTATTACCTGTTATCGTGCCGCAATTTGTACCAGTTATTGATATCCCTGTACAAAAAACTAACGTTTCATCCATTGTTCCAGAGAGCATTATTTGTGTCGCTGTACTAGCAGCCACAACACCGGTATCAACTGCTGTCGCCCAAGCATTGTCTGAATATAGTGTAATACGAGCGTAGAAAGCAGTATTAGTTGCGCTTGGGTTTGTGACATTATCAAAGACTATTTGCCCGGCACTGCTACTAGCAGTACTCGATGCACCACTCGCAGAACCACGTAGGCTACCAGCGGTAGCATTACTCACCGTCCAGGTGCCAGAGAGAGTGCTAGAAGTAAGCGTTGATGAAGTTGTACTCAAGCCACCTGGTGCCGTACAAGTACCAGAGGCGGTGGTACAAATCTCGGCAGAAAATGACTGGAATGTTGCAGTGGTAGCAGTAGTAAAGTCGAAAGTATAGCTACTTGTGCCACTTGGGGCTGAATTGCTCAAAGTAACCTTTCTTGTCGTGATCTGCGCAGCAGATACCGAAGACGGTACAAGCAAAGTCTGCGCCGTTGCTGCTATTAACATAAAAACCGCACCAAGAACTAGTGTTTTCTGGAAAATATTGTGGACTTTCGTCTTTAGAGTATTTTTATACATTTTTATTGTTCGCCTTGCCATATATTAGTCTAGCATTAGAACTTTACAAAATAGTATCACGTTATCTTTATAAAACACAACCTTTTTAATAGGTGCCCGTGCAAAGAATTGTCTGATTGCCAGAGTACTGTCCCCCTGGCGTAGTAGTCGAAGTGTTTACTATATAAGAGATAGTGTAGTCCGTTTGCCCGGAGCTCTTGGGAGCTGTCGCTATATTCTCTCCTGCCACATAGCGAAAATTATCTACACTATTGTAGTTAGCGGTTGGCGAACCAAAAGAAAAACTACTACTCGGCACCTGGACAGCATCTGCACCTACATCCGGATTTGTATTGTTTCTTAAATTTATACCAAATTGCTCGGTACCGATAACAGATGGTCCGGTAGTATTCATAGCTGTTAAATTATGCAAACCGTTGGATGGAGTATCACCCAAAATAGCCACATTATATCCGTACGCCGTATAATTCAGAACGCTAAATGCAGCTGTTCCGTACGTTGTCACACTGTTCGATAATGCCCCAAAATTAAGCGTTCCCGAAGATAGTACACAACTAAGCCTCGGGTCAGCAGTAGTCGTGTTACCGCTCTGTACCGTATGATTCGCTGAAGAACTCTCACCAACCCCTCCTGCATTACCTACCGTTTGCTGTCCAGCTTCTAGTTGATAATTGGTCGAGCTACTTTCTAGGTTCCCTCCGGGTCCAATAAAGCTCTCGTCTATTCGAAAATTAGTAGACGACCCTTGAGCCAAAACAGCTGGAGCTGCGAACCCAATAACAGATACCATCAGTCCCAGAGCAAGATATGTTCTTTTGCGCATACGCTTAGCTGTAATTATACCCTACCCGGGAGTTACCTTATAGATGAATATAAACTCTGGTTTTTTCTTTGTCTTTTACGTCGTTTAGATATTCGTTGATGTTCTTGAAGTTAAAGACAATATGAGCTGCTTTTATTTTTCCATCTTTTTCTTCAAGATTTTTTACAATTTCTAGACCATACCCCGCATCAACAACTTGCGAATATTCCCCCGGCTTCAGACCAAAGAGTGCACTCACAACAATCGCCGAGATATCTCGATTAGTTTTTTCTATCTGAAATCCGTAGTCACCACCACTGGCTTTTGTTGATGGATCTTCCGAGACTTCACGAGCCAAAGTTTGAAAATCTTTACCACCCTGCAACTGAGCATAGGCAGCATTTGCTCGATCATGTGCATCAGTATCAAGATTCGATAATACTTTTTGAGCTAAAAGTTGCTGCTTGAGACTACGCTTAAAATCATTAATCGACCAGCCCCAGAAGTCTTTCAAGACTGTTTCGAGTTCTCTATCGCTACCACCTAGACGATTCTGCTCACGCACTATCTTTATTTGGCCGTCTACTTCTTTATCGCTAACTTTTATCCCTTTCTGCTGGGCGATCTTCTTGATATACGCATCGTTTATGACTTTATCGAGTGCTCGTTTTTTAAACTCTGCAAGTTGGCGCTGGCCAGCGTCGCTATTAAAATCAAGCTGTTGTTGTGTTCGGTAATAGTGTGTGTAGTGATTGACCTCAAACAAATAATCCTCATAGCTCACAAAGCTCGAGCCAGTTCGAGCTATCGGAAATGGAATAACCTGCGTTACTCGGTACATAAATTCCGAAGTATTCTGCATCTTATACAGTGCAACGGTCGAATACGTCAGAAAAGCCAGAATGGTAACTGTCAAAATAGAAAGCGTGATAACAACCAAACGATGTTTCGAGTGACGAAGCGGGTAAATATACCGACGAGCTTCGCCCAGTACCTCTTCTCGGTGAGCAGCTACAGTATCATTTGTAATACGCTGAGGTACCTCAGGAGCGGCTGGCTCCTGCTTTTTACTCCGTAACTTCTTGATCTTATTTCTCATTATCCTCTGTGCCAACTACCGGCGAAGTGATGGCAACGATTCCTTCTTCCCTTAAAATACTTAACAATTCTTTCTGAATTTTAGCTGGGTGAGAAACATCGTGAATTATCAAATCCCCCACAAATGTCTGCATCATTATCGTACCATACCCCAGTATCGTTTTCTCAAAACCAGCCACCTCATAATTCACCATTTGTATCTGGTTTAGGCCGATATCCACCACACTCCGAGACCAAAACCCTTTTTGGGTAATCTGGATTAACCGTTGGTTGGTCACAATAAATACACTGTAGTACCAACCAATCCACGACGGGAAAAAGACAATTGCCGCCAGTAAAAAGCCTGCTGCCAAGCCCCCAAATAAGTAAGAATACTCTGGTTTTATCAGTGAAGGCACCGTACCAAGCAGCAATACTATCATGGCAATTATCAAACCTTTTCTCATAATAATGGGGTGCTTACGAAAAACTAACAGTAGTTCTTCGTCATCTAGCTGATCTGAAAAATATTTAGCCATAATATTGTAGTGCTTATTTTATCATCTTCTCTGCCTATCCGTCCGGTTGTTGTATAATCATTAGCAAATAAGATGGATCCACAGAACAACCCCAACCAACGCCCAAGACAACCACGCCAGTCCATAGATGGCTTTCAGAGAGGTCGTATTTCGTACGATCGATTTAGTAGCGATGGGATGGTGCGTCCACCACGACCTAGCCAACCGCAGGCAGTTCAGCCAGCCACACCTCAGCCCACGCCACAAGCTCAGCAACCACAATTCACCCCTACTCCACAACAGACTACGCAAGCTCAGCAACCAGCAGAGCGTCTCTTTTCGCCTGCCCCACCGCCAACAAACAAGCGCCAGCCAAAAGGCACCTTATTTGCTAGATTACCCCGCAAAAAACTAATCTTTAGTGGTGCTGGCGCATTAGCTATCGCTATAGTCGCCGTGTCAGTTTTCACACAAGGTGTTGCCTTGGGCGAGCTCAAAACAGTTAAATACAAAAACTCAAAAGCTGCATACTCCATAGCTTTTTATAAAAAGAGTTCGTCTAAAATAATCAATTCCGATAACACCCAGTTCATCTCAAAAGTTTCGAAAGAAGATAAACTTCCTCTAACGTTATCCATCGAAAATGGTGATACTGGCGCCTATGGCCGCTTACGAGACTGCACTGGTTTCACTAAGGTAACAGATGTTACCAACAAGAATCTTACGCAAGATATAACCATATGTGATGCTTCAAAAGAAGGAAGGTCAGGTGTATATGTTGCAGGGTTTGTGCACAAAGGGCAGCTACACATAATCACTATCGGCCAAGATACAGGATCCAACGATAACCCGGAAGCATTAGCTGCAAATATCGGGCTATCACCCTATCAAGAAGACATCAAAAAAATTGTATCATCTGTAAATATTAAATAATGGTGACCCGGGAGGGAGTCGAACCCCCAACACCCACCTTAGGACGGTGGTGTTCTATCCATTGAACTACCGGGCCGGAACAGAGGTGATTATAGCACGATTGCGAGTTTAATCTCGCTCGTGTGGCTCGTAGATGTGCGAATATTCCGATTTGTCGTAACCAAATAACTCATCATCGCTAAAGAATCTACCTACCTCTGCAGCACCACTCTTTTTACTATCAGAAGCATGGATAAGATTGCGCCCTGTCCCGATAGAGAAATCTCCTCGTATAGTACCTGCATCAGCTTCTCGAGGGTTTGTAGAGCCAACCAGAATCCGCACAGAGTTCACACACTCATAACCTTCCCATGCCATAACAACTACTGGCGAGCTTTTCATAAACTTTTCGAGTCCTTCATAAAATGGCTTTTCTAGGTGTTCATGGTAATGCTCTTGCAAAAGCTCACTGCTAAGTGCCAGCATCTTAACCCCAATAAGTTTTAAGCCTTTATTCTCAAACCGGCGAATCATCTCGCCTACTAGTCCTCTCTGGACAGCATCTGGTTTTGCAATAATAAGTGTTCGTTCCAAGTATATGTTCCTTTGTTTAATCGATCTCTATTATAACAGATAGGGCTTGTCGTTGCTGATACAATAAACATATGCGTGTCCAAAGCCTACTAACAGATTTCCTAGAATATCTAGAAATCGAGCAAAACCGATCTCAGAGGACTATCGCCAATTACGATCATTACCTAACTCGTTTGCTTGATTATGCCGGAGATATTGAGGTAAAAGATATTACCCCAGAGCTCGTTCGTAAATGGCGGCTGTGGCTAAACCGGCTGGGTACCAACACTTCTGATGAACTGCAAAAAACTACCCAAAATTATCACCTTATTGCCCTACGTAGCTTTTTAAAATACTGTGCCAAGCGAGATATCGAAGCGCTTAGCGCCGACAAGATCGAGCTTGCTCGGACTCGCCGGCCGCAAGTTACTTTTCTTTCCGCAGAAGAGATGGCTCGCCTGCTAGACCAGCCAGACATAGCTAAGCCAGCTGGACTACGTGATCGAGCTATTTTAGAGCTACTGTATTCTAGTGGGCTGCGTGTGTCGGAGCTTGTAGCGCTCAATCGAGATCATATAAACCTCAAGCGCCGAGAATTTATGGTCCGTGGTAAGGGCCAAAAGGACCGTCCTATTTTTATCAGCGAAGAAGCCGCAGCTTGGGTCGAACGATATATAGAAACCCGTGGAGATAACAGCCCTCCCCTGTTTGCCCGCATTGGGGGCGCTAAGAAAGCCAGTGTTACGGGAGATTACTTGCGCCTTACAGCCAGGAGCGTACAGCGTCTGGTGGCTCACTATGCCCTTGCTGCAGGCATTACCAAGCACGTCAGCCCGCATACGTTGCGCCATTCGTTTGCTACAGACCTTGTGATGAACGGAGCAGACCTACGCAGCGTGCAAGCCATGCTCGGGCACAGCAATATCGCCACTACCCAGATTTATACTCACCTCACAGACCCTCATCTAAAGTCTGTTCACGAAAAATTCCACCGCAAAAAGGACTAATAGCTACAGCTGTCAGCATTATCTGTATCTGGCTGCCCTGGATACACATTCAACAACTTGCACATATCACCCATAGTTTTCACGACATACGGCGAATAATTAAAATCAGGTATGATTGGTACATGCACTCGTATTCTACGTAGCACATCATTTGCCTTACCTGTTGAGTCAATAACCATTTGCGCATTTTTAAACTCCACTTTACCTGAAGTTGATTCTGCACTAACCGTGACCCTACTGGAATCTTTATATAACGTTCTGACCCTCATGTACTTAATACTACCCCCTGTAATACCTGCGTTATTAATCGTTATTTGGCACTTGGGGCTTCTGCTGTCTTGACAGCTTGCATGGGCCACTATGCCTTGTTGGCTAAGCCCTGTATTCCCCTGCCCCCATCCAAACTCTGTGGTTCCTTCAGACGAGTTTGACGGGTAAACGAACACTGTGTACGCATTATTGATTAAGTTATCTCGACTCATATTGTGAGCTTGAAATATCTCAATACGCAACATACCTATGTCGCAGCTATCGGGCCAGCTTTGTGGTAGTCTGTTATCGCTAAATGAGCAACCAGAGATATTATTACCCCCCTGAGGACTCTCCCAAGATACCGTAAGATTGCTTATCCCCTGGTCATTCGCATTCTGTAAAGGAATATTTTTACCACTACTATTTATATTGGCATACTCCAGCACTTCTGGTGTTAGGTCATATAGTACACAGGTGTACTTCACTACATTGTCGGCAGTGAGGGGTTCCGTGGGAAAACCTGGGAACTCTCCGGTGTCACATTTTGTCTTTTCTGCTGGTAGCGTTGTTAGGTTTTCTCGTACGTAGTTAGTCGTGTCGTTTACGCCAGACTCTGCTGCATAAAAGGCTTGGCTGCTAAGCTGCCTGTCTAGTGCTTGTCTTTGCTCACGTTGCGCATTACGAGCCATAGCAAGCACAAAAAGCGTCAAGATCATGATAATAATCATAACAATGATAATAGAGGCTATACCTCGTTCATCATTCTTAAGTCTTTGTCTGGTCTCAATCATCATATTCTCGCTTACCCTTAGTTTATACGCCTTTTCACAGTGGTGTCCAGCATAGACGTTGCACAGAAGTTACTGCCAGCAACACCAGTCTTACAAAGAGCAGACGCAGTAGCGCCCTCGCCTGAAGGAGTGCCATGTGTAGTCAAAAGATCACTATCTCCATACGCTATTGCTATATTAATCTCATATATCCCGCCTGGTAGATCTTTTATATCGAACCTCAATAGCCTTGTATTAGCCCCGAGCATTTCTCGATCATCATCTGTAGGGTTAGTATTTGGGCTACAGTCCCCGGGCGTAGCATCACTGAGTATTAAGCCATGGGTTCCACTCACTACTTGAGTATTCAGGTAATATGTATACTTATTTGATCCAATACAGTATGCTCTTGCATCAGTATATGGTTTATCGGGGTCCTTATGCCTCTGCAAGCCATTTGTATTGCTAAATTGCAGATCTCTTGATACATTCTCCATAATATAGCGAGCATTTTCCTGTGTCCGAGCTGAAATAAGACCTTTATAATACACTTTGCCAATCTGAATAATCGCCGCACTGGCCACGAGCAAAATAACACTAAATACAGTGGTAGCAATCATCAGCTCAATGATTGTAAACCCTTTCTGATTCTTGCTCATACTCATAGCTTCTCTACCACCTGACTAGCTATCTGAGTGGCAGCCGGCATATTTGTTGTAACATCAGTTACCACCGAGACAACAACATTGTGCTTACCTTCATTTTGCCCAGCGTATCCTCTAAGCTGTACTTTTGAAAGGTCAGCTTTGGCATCAGATTCTGTGCTGTACTCATAAATTCTTACACTGACTAGCTGCTTATCCTTAGAGAAGTTACATATCGTAACTTTACTATTATTGTCTGTGGTGGCAGTACTCCCAGAGGGCTTCAGGCCATCACCGACAACCTGCTTTAAAATATCGCTAACCTTTGAGCATATATCAGGAAGTTTTGGTTCTGGAGCTGTAAGTTGTGGCGCCTGTTCGGGTGTTTGCGATTGCTCAGAAGCCTCTGTACTAGTTTGCGTTACCGCTTGTGAAGTGTCTGTATCACCGTTGTTCTTTTGCCACGTCAGGAAAACAGCCAAGCCCGTACCAATGATTGCCAGTAATAGTACTGTGGTAATAAGAGCCTTTTTTGACTTAAATCTTGCTACCATGCGAAACAACTCCCATTAGCATGTATCCATTTATAAGCAACGCTGGAATTGTTTTGATGGAGATATACTCCACCTCCTGATGCATCTATAACCTTTAGCCATAAGTTTGGTACATTTTGCGTCCACGAAGCATACCTATACGTATATGGGTCATAAAATACTAGGTTACCGTCTGTCTGCATTACTAATTTATTCTTATTCTGACCGAATGGATAGTTTCCATAGCCACCTGAGCCCCATCCACCCCATAGACAATATGTACCTCCTAGATTTAGGTTACCGTTACCAGCTATACCCGTATGGGGAGAACTACATGCTTCAACATTGTTATAACAGGATTGATTATACGTACGTAAATATGCCTGAGTAGTATCAGTTATAGTATCTCCGGGTCCAGCCTGATCACTATATGCTGTACCAGACAATGCTACAGAAGTAGCGGGAACACCACTTGAGTTATTAACAGAAAGTGTAGCTGCTTTTGGCCCCGCATTACTTAAACGGTTATTCGTGCCACCACTTGGTGGATAGAACTGCGTGGTAATAGTGCAAGACTGACTTGGCTGCAGTGTTCTATTAGAGCATCCGTTTGAGGTAATCGAAAACACATTTACATTTGTACCCGTAATAGTTGCTGTTGTTAGTCTTAGGGATGCCTCGTTCGGATTTAGCACCGTAAATGTTCGTGTCGTTCTAGCACCTCCGGTGTTGAACAGGTGCCATGATCCGAACACTCCATTGCCAGAAATTGTTGCTGCTTGCGTCGGTACAGGTATTACTACAGGAGGTTCCGGTACGGGTGGTGTAGGCGTAGTAGGCCCAGGCTCTCCGGTAGAGGGCGGTGATGCATAGCTTGGATCAAGCGCACCAGCAGCACTGGCAGGATATAGCCTATAAACCAAACTCAGCGTATCTTCTGTACCACGCAATGTATCCCACTTGGTAACAATAACGTATGTGGCGCTATTGGGCTGCTGTATCTCGCTTTTATAACGGTTATCCGTACCTGCCTCGCAGCTACCCAAACAACCCTCAAGATCTGGAGTAACACCACTAGCTAGCTGTGCTTTCAGCTTTTCAAGCAAGGCCTCCGAGAGCTTAAGTGCTTCGCTACGTTCTTGAGCTTGGCGCACACCTTGTGAGCTTCTGTTAGCCAAAGCATATGAGGCAGTTAGAATAAGGCTCAAGACAGTTATAGAGATCAATACCTCTACAATGGTGTCGCCCCGAGTGCTCCTAAATAACTTCATTATGGGCACCTCGAATCTGTACTATCTATCGTAACCTGGGTGCTCAATTGCCCTACACCTGCTCCACCGATCTGGATAGTTGCCTTACGGCCACTGTCCTTTTCCTGCAGGCAAATCAATACCTCTGAAAGAGGAGAAATCCCTGCTGCATTTAATTGATTCATAAAAACACTCTCAGAAATACCTAGGGAGCCATTGACTCCTGCCAGCGTACTTCTTGTATTACCCGACTCCACTCCAGAAGCAGAAGTCTCGGAGCTCTTAGCAAGGCCAGCCAAGACAGCCAGGCCGCCCTGTGGAGTTCCATCACCCCTTGCAACCTTTACTACTTCTACTTCAGCACTCAGATTGCCAGATTCTCTCTGATTTATCCCCCGAATATTTGAATGATCTAGGCTAGTTACCACCTTCTTGGACCCACCGTCTGAGTATTCTCTATCCCCAACAAGTGTGTACACCACATAGTTACTAGGATCCCCAACTGGTGCAAACTGAATTGCCTTACCCATATACGTACAGTCACTATTGGTTCCTTGCTCAGTGGCACTGTCATTGCAATTAATATCATTCGAGGGGAAATAGCCAGTGTCGACATCATTCATGATATCTTGGAGCTTCTGGTTAAACGTATTTACACTTTCGGTAAACTGATTCCGCCTGTTTTGGGTTGTCATGGTTGTCACGACAGCTGCAAACATACCCATGCTAATCACCAAAAAAAACATCACTTCGATGATTGTGTAGCCATTACTGCCCACTCTTAGAGGCTTCATGGGGTTAATTATATAGCATAACCACTATAAGCAACAGTGGTTAAATGCCTAAGAACGTCTGCAAATACCAGGCAAGTATACTAGCACCAAACAGCTTTACAATAATCGTTGCCGTAATAAGAAACGGGCCAAACGGCACACGGGTAGTTGGTGTTATCTTCTTGGCAATAATCAGGGGCAAGCTCACTAATGTGCCTAAAACTGATGCGATAAACAGCATCAACGCTGTCTGTCCTGGCAGAGCGATCAACGCTCCCAAGACAAAACCAAGTTTTACATCTCCACCACCGATCCACTTACCCTTCGACACACTAAACAGTACATAAAACAATCCACCACCAATTAACACTGCTGCTACTGCACCCAATAAAGCCTCCACAGTCCCTCTGTCTATGACTGTTAGCAGTGCACTGTAGATAGCAAGTAGTCCCAGCGGAAAAACTATCCGGTTTGGCAACAACATCCAGCGCAAATCGTATATAACAAGCGCTATCAAGCCTACCAATGCAGCCAACCACGCAATAAATAAGCTTATCTGTACCACCGACTCTAGCGGCGAAGGCCACCAGACATATGAAATAACAAAAAGTGCAGCTGTTAGCAGCTCGACAAGTGGGTACTGCCAAGAAATTGGCTTATTGCAGTAACGGCACTTACCACCCAAACTCAGCCAGCTTACTACTGGCAAGAGGTCTTTTGCCGCAAGCGCATGCCCGCAATCTACACATTTTGAGCGACCTTTGCTTATAGAATAGTCGCCTGCTTTCTTTTTGGAGTTAGCTTTGGACTGCTTGTACACTCGCCACACAAGCGCATTGATAAAGCTCCCAAAACACAGGCCTAAAATAACCAAAGCTATGATAATCATTAGCATTTATAGTAGCACAATTTAAAACAGGGCTTTCGCCCTGTTTTAAATTAAGCAGATTACTTTACCCGTCTATACAACGGTTCACTTCACCGCCAGATGAATTTTCCACTGCAAAGGTAACTGCAAATTGTCGAGCGGTTCCATCCTCTGTACCATCTCCTGAACTACTGCATTTACTTCCTATAACTATCACAGCTTTATCAAGATTATATTCAGCGGTCCCAAAAGTTGGCCCCTCGGATAGTTGCCTAAGCTTATCATTATCAATACTAACTGCGTTATCACCGATACTATTACAAGCTGAAAGTTGACCATTCTTATTGTTAATACACTCATTGACTGCTGCTACT
Source organism: uncultured Candidatus Saccharibacteria bacterium (assembly GCA_964643605.1). Lineage (GTDB taxonomy): Bacteria > Patescibacteriota > Saccharimonadia > Saccharimonadales > 2-12-FULL-41-12 > CAMTWJ01. The sequence continues at coordinate 22,795 of CAZXTF010000012.1, forward strand.
ACTAACGATGCATCGTTAGTTCTTTGTGTATTCCTGCTATTCCTCTGTAGTGCTGGCACCGCCAAGAACACAATCAGCATGATCAAACCTGCGATAGCAAGCACGATCAACACCTCGATGATCGTAAAACCCTTTTCTTTGTTCTGTAATTTAGTTTTCATAAAACCACCCTTGTTACCTAAATTTATTACATTTATGCTTATGGTATTGATAATACCGCTCTACCCCTGGTATTGCAAGCAGAAAGTACAAAGTTATCCGCAGGCTTAGCGAATAATACTCTTGCCCGCCAAGCCATATACCGGCAACAATACCGCCGCCACAATGGCAAAAGCCACGACACCAAGGACAATCATCATAACCGGCTCGATAATAGTCGAGATAGTTTTGATCTGATTATCCACCTCTTTTTCGTAGTAATCTGCTGTTTTGCCCAGCATCTCTTCGAGTGCTCCAGATTGTTCACCAATACGTAGCATATTCGGTACAAGCTCTAAGAAGTTTGGATCACCCTCTATAGAATCACTCAAGGCTTTACCGCCCTTTACCTTTTCGATTGCGTTATGGATTGAGCGTTCGATATGTACGTTGTTGATGGAATTCGATGTAATCTCGAGCATCTGGATGAGTGGCACGCCACTAGCAACCAGCGTATTGGCAGTTCGTGCAAAACGAGCCATATACAGCTTCATAAATAGCGGGCCAATTGGCCATGCAGACATCTTCCATCTGTCGACAACTTCTTTACCTGGGCCGCTACGAGCATATCGGGTTAAGAAGAATCCACCAATAATTGTAAGCAAGATGACTGCCCACCAATATTTGGTTACTGCATGAGATATAGCCAACATAATC
>CAZXTF010000013.1:0-5960 GCA_964643605.1 uncultured Candidatus Saccharibacteria bacterium
TATCAGGCTTGCCAAGCGCTTATTGCGGTAGGTAGCGGCGGTATATTTGGGCTGGGCTTAGGTAAAAGCGTGCAGGCTTTTGGATATTTGCCAGAGGCTGCTAACGACTCAGTTTTTGCAGTGCTGGCTGAAAAGTTTGGTTTTATTGGCGTAAGTTTGGTAATAACACTTTACCTCTGGCTATTTACTAGGTTTAAAAAGATTATCGTTCGTACAAGTGATGCATTTTCTCGCCTGATTGTAGTTGGTGTATTTACCTGGATCAGTGTGCAGGCAATGATAAATATCGGTGCTATGATTGGGCTTGTGCCGCTAAAAGGTATCACACTACCGCTGATTAGCTACGGTGGTACTAGTTTGATCTTTGTTATGGCAGCGCTGGGGATTGTTTTTCAGATTTCACGCTACACCAGTTTTGCGCCAATTCGAAACGTAACTACAGGAGAGAGCAGTAATGAAAGTTTTGCTGGTCGGCGGCGGCAGCGGCGGACATATTACGCCACTGCTGGCAGTCGCTAAAAACCTAAAAGGAAAAGAACCTTCGCTTAAAGTTGCTATTGTCAGCGAAAGGGGAGGGCGTTTTTCCTCGTTAATCGATCAAGAAAAAGAGCTTTTCTCTCGTCGCAGAAAAATCTTTGCTGGGAAGCTTCGTAGATATCATGGAGAATCGTGGTCGGCTCGATTATTTGACGTCAAGACAAACCTTTTAAATATTCGTGACCTATTTTTGCTCGGATTTGGTTTTTTTGAAAGTCTTGGTTTTTTGATTTTTAACCGTCCGAAGATCATCTTTATAAAAGGCGGTTTTGTCGGGGTGCCGATTGGTTTTGCTGCTGCAATCTTGCGGATACCTTATATCACACACGACTCAGATGCTCTGGCGGGGCTGACTAATCGTCTCATTGGTAGTCGAGCTATCTTGCACGCTGTTGGTATGCCTCCAGAATTTTATGACTATCCCAAAGATAAGATGGTCTTTGTCGGGGTGCCGATTGGCGAAGATTTTACCCCTGTTAGTGAGAAAGAAAAGCAGCAATCAGTTAAAGATCTTGGCCTGGAAAACGATGGCCAAGTCTTGCTTATCACTGGTGGCAGTAATGGCGCACAACGTCTTGACGAGGCCTTTCGGCGTATTGTGAGTGAGCTGATAGATACTCATCCAAATTTGTCGATCATCCATCAGGTTGGTAAAGATAACGAAGATATATATGATGATTTTCCGAGCGAGATTAAGAAGAAAATTCGAGTTGAAACTTTTCTAAAGCCACTCTCTCGATATAGCACCGCAGCAGATGTGATCGTAGCTCGTAGTGGTGCTACTGCTATTGCTGAATTTGCCGCCCAAGCAAAGGCCTGTGTGATTGTGCCAAGTCCGTATCTGACGGGCGGGCATCAATTATATAATGCGCAGGTACTCGAGCGTAATAAAGCTGCAATTATTGTCGATGAAGGCTCGGATGCTAACGAGCTACTCCACGCAATCAGCCGATTTTTGGATCACAAATCTGACCGAGAGAGGTTTGGTGCGAATTTGCATAAATTAATCCCTTCGGATGCTACAGAGCGACTGAGCGATGTGTTGCTTGCTCAACTTAAAAAGGCAGACAAATAAATGTTGGGTCGCAAGAAAAACCAACCTCGGCGGGCCCATCCAACCAGCCCCAAAAGACAACAAGTTTTTTCTTATAGATCTTCAAGGAAGGGCACGGACCGATCATTTGATAGGGGTGCTATCGAGAAAAACACACATCAGCGAGGCGCAAGTTGGTGGCTCAAGCGAACGCCGTATATTGTCTGTGTTATCGTACTCTTGGCAGTGTTCTTTCGGAGCTTTTTGCTTGATACGAACGTCCAGCTAAGCATGGTGGGTTCTGATGTATACTTGCGAGACAAGAACGAATATCAGGCAGCTATCGACAACAAGCTCAGTAGCTCGCCGTTCAATCGTTTTCGACTGACGTTTAACGAGCAGAAGATTGCTAAGCAAGTCGAGGGACAATTCCCTGAATTGCAAGAAGTAGTTGTGCGGATACCCATGTTTAGTCATCGGCCTACCGTTGAATTTCATATGGCTACGCCAGCTGCTCTTATTACCAGTAACCACGATACTTTCGTTGTCGATGGCGATGGTAGAATTTTGTTTAATAAAAAGGATATGCCTGATCCTTCCAAAGCGCATAACCTACCTTTGATAAACGATGTATCGAGCACAATAATAGAAATTGGTAAGCCAGCCTTGTCTAGCGATCAAGTTTCGTATATCCGACAGATATATCTGCAGGCAGACGCTCGAAGCGAACAAGTCTCTTCTATCGAGCTACAACCAGGAGGAACCGAGATTTGGGTGCGGTTTAACGAGGCTAATTATTTTGTGAAGTTTAATCTAAATGCTGATGCTCGACAGAGCATAGGGACGTACTTTGCGGTGAGTGAGAAGCTGAGGAGTGAAGGGAATACCCCAAAAGAGTACATTGATGTACGTGTGGCTGAGCGAGCTTTTGTAAAATAGCTAGAGCTGGCTCTTGGCTAAGTAGCTATTAATGCTGAGGAACCCCCACTCTTCTCTTCTAGTTCGCTTTTTGTTCGTATATTTGAATATGGAGCATGTATAGAAAAAACATATAAAAACAATACAAAACACAAAAAGTCAAAAAAATGCAAATAGGGCAGGAAAAGCAGGGGACGTGTAAAAAATATTACAAGAGCGTGAAAAGCGTGAAAATGCAAATACACATTGTGGAAAACTATATATTGCGACGCAGCCCCCCGTGCAGTATGGGCCTAAGAGTAGCGTATCTAAAAAGAGTACTGGTTGGCAGAAGCCGAGAGTGTTAATGGTGCTATATATGCAAAATGGCAAAAACTCCCCTAGCCGGGGAGGTATTGGTTATCATCTATAAACTATATATTAAAGTCGCAAAATATACATTGTACGACATAATGTCTGGAGCCCTGTTTGGGTTGTAATATCGCTGCTCTGCCTGTGTTTTATCTATGTATTTTCTGGATTTTAAAAATTTAGTTTTGTTGCCCCCACTGCCCCTGCTGGTTCTAAACGTATTTTGTAAGAACAGCTATGTCTTTACACGCAAATCCCTACATACACAGTGTTCGTATTTTGTTCTTAAAAGGTCAACTTAGGAAAATTGTAATGATTGGTGGAAACTCCGAAGCGTTCTTCTCGGCTGCTTGAGCACGGACTTCAAGACGGTGATTGTATACGCTATCGTCGGCAGATAATACTTCTAGGGCTTCTTTGGCTCTCTCTTGGTCTATGTCTAATACCTCGCCGGGGTGTTCCTTCGCAAATTTTTGGCCTGCTTCGACATCTATGGATGGAATAACTTCCCAATCCCCACTCTTAGGGGCTGGCGTTATCATGATAAGATCTTTGCTGCTTTTGGGAGGAGTAGTTACTGTAAACGCACCCTTCTTGTTAGAATTATAGAGCGTGAATTCTGCACTTGGCCTTTCTTCGCTGTCTATTCCGACGTGAACCCTGTGTCTTTTGTCTAAATCATACTGCATCAACTCTTTTGCATGCTGACTCAGCACTGCTCGAGCATGTTCTTGGTCTATGTCGATAATTGGATAATACTCTTCATTCTCGTAGAGCTTTGTGACAGTTTGACCGAGCTGTATGTCGATACTCGGTGTAATGTGATACAAGTATAGTTCAGCATATGCTTTCTCAAAAAAACTCGTTCCGGGTTCTTTAGTAGTTTCGGGCAATGTTAGTATTCTCCGCTGTGACGGTGCATAAAAGAGCCAGTACGCAAACGTGCCTGAGGTGGACAAGGGTCGATTACTTCTTGTGGCAGGGGTATAGCTTTTGGAGGTCGTGGCAAGTAACGATTTGACTGATTTTGATGAATTGGTAGCTTAGGATCTGTTGTGTGCTCTGCTGCAGATTCGGCTAAGATGGGATCAAAACCTAGTTTTTTGAGCCTCTCACGACTGATGAAGTTTTGGGGAGGGTGTGAGGCTTCCATTGTTTGTTCTGTCGTTTCTAGGCTTCTTGGAGGGCGTAGGTAGCTTTGGCAACTCGCTTGAACTGGTCTTTGCCCTGCAAGTTCAGAAGAATTGTCGTTTCTTTTACATAACGACTTTTGAGGACTTGTTTTACAATTTCGTCTCGGTGTAGTGGTTCGCCTGCTTCTTTGAGTACATCAGCGATGATATCTGCGACAGTTCCCCTCTTGTATCCCCACTCTTTGAGTGCGTAGATTCCTCGGCCGATGAGCACGAATCGCTTGTCTTTGATAAGCTCGTTGTGAATAGCCTGAGTTGTTACATCTTTTCGCTTAAACTCGGAGTCTTTGATAGCCTCGGCGATTTCGTTGAAGTGCATGTGCTTGCCACTTTGCTGCAAGACTACGTAGATCTTGTCTCGGATGTTCTTTGGGTTTACAGTTGGCCATTTTACGAGACCCCAAACACCGCCAAGTGTTGCAAGGTGTTTTGAAGTGCTTGATAGTGCTGCTGCGTGCTTTGGGTCATCGTGGCCAGAAACTTTGGTGATTTCCTCGATTGGCTTTGGCTCGCCAAGTGATTTGATAGCATCTACAAGCTTGCCCACATGTTTTTGTACGGCTTTTTCGTCATGAACTTTTGTGATAGCTGCTGCTTGGTGGTAATGGTCGTTGTCTGGAACAAGGCTGATGCTTGGGGCAAGATCCGCCAAAAATGCTACTCGAGATTGGTCTAAACGAGTTCCTGCTTCTCCGGTGAGGTGTTTTACCAGATTAGAAATACGAGCTACATTACCCTCCCCTTCTAGTACGGTAACTAGTGTTTGATCAATTTCTTTAATACCAGGGAGCGTGCCTGCTTTTGCAGCGTCTCTTAGTTTGGCAACAACAGCTTTTTCGAGCTGTCGAACTCGTTCTCTGGTGATTCCAAGGAGTTCACCAATCTGTTCTAGAGTTTCTCGACGCTCAAAAAGACCATATCGACGTGCTACAATTTCTCTTTCTCGTTCACGTTCTATGCTGGCAAGTATAGATTTTACTGCTTCTTCAATCTGTTTCTGAGTCATATTAGTCTATTTCTTCCTTAATCCACTCTTGATTAACGTTAAGCACAATTATAACACCTAAGCTTTTAATCGTCAAGCAATTACCCTCTTATGTACATATTATTGTAAACCAATCGGACATATATGTCCAATATATGCATTAGCAGTATTATTTTGAACTTTTTCGAGTGCGCCGTCGAGACCCTCTGGCGGGCGCTTTTGCAAGAAGCTCTTTGGCTGTTTTGAGATCGATATCAGTAGGCTCGGTGCCTTTTGGGATACGGGCATTTTTCTTGCCATCAGTAATATACGGACCATATGGGCCTTTGATGATATTGATGTCTCCCTCAAACGTCTTGATATACTTGTCGGCTTCTTTTTGGAGCTTTTCTTTGTAGAGTTCTCGGGCTTCTTCTTCGGTGATAGACAGAGGGTCAAGGGGTTTTATGGATACATATAGCTTGTCTATCTGGATATATGGCCCAAAACGACCGATGTTGGCTTTGATGACCTTGCCATCTTCGGTCTTCCCTACTTCTCGAGGCAGCTTAAACATCTCTAGGGCTTGCTCGAGCGTTACATTTTCGACAGTAGCGCCTTCTGGCATACCAGCGAAAGTTGGTTTTTCATCGTCTTCGGCCTCACCCTTTTGGATCATAGGGCCAAAACGACCGTAACGAGCAATAATCGGCTTTTTGGTCTTAGGGTCTATCCCAAGAGTTCGGGCTTTGCTGGTCTCTTGCCGGCTTACATTGGCCGAGTTCTCGATGAGTGGGTGGAATTTGCCATAAAAATCGGCAATCATTTGCTGCCACTTTGTTTTACCATCGGCAATTTTATCGAGCTCGTTCTCGGCCTTTGCAGTAAAGTCATAATCAACAATTGAAGAAAAGTATTCTACCAAAAAATCTGTGGCGATATCTGCTAGGTGCGTTGGCAGTAA
>CAZXTF010000013.1:5970-13670 GCA_964643605.1 uncultured Candidatus Saccharibacteria bacterium
AGTAATTTGCCTCTCTCTACCCCCGTTGTTTCGGTAGTAATTTCGTTTTTAATGGTTTTATCTTGCAAGGTTAGGCGCTTGAGTTCTCGCTCTTTACCTTCTGAGTCTCGCTTTTCGATATAACCTCGAGTTTGGATGGTAGAGATAGTCGGCGCATAGGTACTTGGGCGGCCGATGCCGAGCTCTTCCAGCTTCTTTACCAGTGAAGCTTCGGAATAACGAGCTGGTGGTCGGTCGAACGACTGCAAAGCCTGGATTTTGATCAGGTCAAGTGCAGTGCCTTTTTTGATACTTGGTAAAATAATATCATCTTTGCTCGAGCCGTAAATCTTTTGATAGCCATCAAAAACTAAGACCTCACCTTTGGCCAAGAACTCCTCTGGATTATTGCTGATGGCGATGGTTAGTTCGGCTCGTTTTATGCGAGCGCTAGCCATCTGGCTGGCAAGAGCTCGACGCCAAATAAGCTGATATAGCTTGACTTGCTGCCCGTCGGCGCCAGCTTCGAAGTTGGCAAAATTACTGGGGCGGATGGCTTCGTGTGCCTCTTGTGCGCTAGCATTTTTGGTCTTGTATTGTCGTGTCTTGTGATATTCGGGGCCTAGGCTTTTCTTTATATACTGTTCGGCTGCAGATAGCGCTGTAGCCGAAAGATTGGTGCTATCGGTACGCATGTATGTGATATGACCATTCTCGTACAGCCTTTGAGCTAGTGTCATGGTCTGCTTGACGCTAAAGCCGAGCTTGCTGGCTGCCTCTTGCTGCAGGCTACTGGTGGTAAACGGCGGACTTGGGTTGCGCAGGCCATCTTTCTCGGTATGATTTGCAATGGTAAACGTACTGTCTTTGACTCTGGTTAGAAAATCTTCTGCAGTTGTCTCATCTGGCAGTGGCTTGGCAAGTTCGGCCTTGAGATCCTGGCTTTCTACGTCGAAATAGCCAGTGACTTTAAATTTGGATGATGCATTAAAAGCGGTAATCTCTCGTTCTCGGTCAACAATTAGGCGAACAGCCACAGATTGCACACGGCCAGCACTAAGGCCTGTCTGGACTTTTTTCCAGAGTACCGGAGAAAGTTCGTACCCTACCAGTCGGTCCAAAACTCGGCGAGCTTGCTGGGCATTTACTAGATCTTCGTTGACGGTTCGGGGGTTTTTTATCGCCTCCTCAATAGCTGGTTTGGTAATTTCATGAAAGACAATTCGCTTAGTTTTTTTGTCGTCTAGACCGAGCGCCTTACAGAGGTGCCAGGCAATAGCTTCCCCTTCTCGGTCTTCATCACTTGCTAACCAAACGGTTTGTGAGCCTTTAGCAGCTTTTCTAAGCTCGGCAACTACCTTCTTTTTATCAGCAGGGATTTCGTATTCTGGCTCAAAGTTCTGCTCTTTATTAATAGACAAACCTTTTTTGGGTAGGTCCCGAATATGGCCGAAACTACTCTTTACGGAGTAGTCGCTACCGAGATATTTTTCGATAGTTTTTGCTTTTGCGGGGCTCTCTACGATTACTAGGTTTGGTTTGCTCATCTACTCAATAATAACCTTTAGTTGATTAAACTAACAGCCTACGTGTTTTTACTATTAAATGCAAGAAAATCATAGTTTTTGCCATCTGTTAGCCGACAAGGGTTTGATTGCTCCTTTAATTTCTAACATAGTTAAGTGTTGTTGATATATCTGGCTGGCAAGACCACTTCGCTGGTGTAATAGCTCTCCATCGGAGATTCCCTGCTCGAGTAGACTCAAGATAAGCTCTTCTACCTCATTTTCGGGTATATATGCTACTTCTGGGGCTTGGGACAATCCGAGCTCTTCTATGATGTCCTCTGGGTTTAGGGCCGGCGTAGCCCCCACTGCAATAAGTTTATTGGTGCCCATGCTGTTGATATTGGTGATATTGCCTGGTACGGCAAAGACAGGCTTGCCGAGCTCGAGTGCAAAATTAGCAGTATGCAAGCTACCGCTACGTTCGGCAGCCTCTGTAACTAATAATATGTCCGATAATGCAGCGATAATCCGGTTGCGAGCTATAAAATAGTGTTTCATCGGTTTTTCGTGAGGTTCGTACTCTGTTATCAGTGTTCCGCCTGTTTGTGTAATCTGTTTGGCGAGCCCTTGGTGAGAGCTGGGATAGATAGCCTCTAGCCCGCTAGGAAGTACTGCAATAGTCTGGCCTTTGGCGTTCAAACAAGCTCGGTGAGCAATACTGTCGACTCCTAGTGCTAGTCCGCTTACGATCACTACTCCCCGCTTTGCGAGGGCACTAGAAAAATTTTCGGTCACAGTCCTCCCGTAGCTCGAAACCTTGCGAGATCCCACAATGCCAACTGTTGGCTTTTGCAGTATATCTGCTAGCTCTGACCCCTGTTGATAAAGAGTTTTTGGTGGCTGATGCAAGTGCTGTAAGCGCTCCGGTATGTTGCTTATGTTTGTTTTATATTGTTTTTGCATAAAAAGCTAATTGATGTAAAAGTATTGACTTAAAGAAATATTTTTGCTATAATGGCAAATTGTAAGTTCAGATATTGATTTTGAACTTAGGTACCTTACATTACCCCAATGTTAGATTGTTTTAGAGAGCGGCCGATGGTCGCATAGATTTCTAGGTAGTTACCCTCCACCTAGTATATCGCAAGTTCCCTCACCTTTATGGTAGGATGCTCTAAAACAAACTTACCCCTTTAACTTAAAGAGGAGTTTCCTCTTTATCCCCTCATACGGCAAGTACGAAAAGTATTCTACCGTGCGTAGAGGCGCAAATCCTTTGGAGTTTTGGATCTTGACGCTTTGCTGGGGTGGGTTGAAGGGTTTATGGAGATATCGTCAGATGTCTCCTGAAATGAGCTTCCAGCGGTGCCCACCCCCTCTGGAGGCTCTTTTCAGTTATAATGGAAACAGACCATGGAAGTTAGAGGCGAAAAAGTATATCTCAACAAAACAGAAAAAGCTGTAACGGACTACTCAAGCCCGCTATCCTTTGCTGATGTGCTGGCATTACGTGAGCAGCTCGTAGAAGATGTGCAAGAACTTATTGATTTGCGGGCAGACGACAGGCTAGATATGACTACTCGAACAATGTTGATTTCTAGAGGTGCACAGCTAGACTCTAGGAGTAATTTACTGAACAATATTACTCGAGCTGTTGCTGCCCAAACAAGTCCTGAAGAAGAACTAGCAGCGTATGTTATAAGGAGCCAACAGCGATGAAATTAAAAGGTGAGCAAGTAAAATTTAGTCGCAGAGAGCGTCTTAGCATGGGTTGGCCACGAGGACTAGAGCTTTTAGTCGGAGATATTCCAATATATCTTGAAAGAGATTCGAGAACTTTTGATAAGATCATCGAGAGGATAGATCCTACCGAACCCCTAGTAGGTACTATGGAGGGTGTGCAGCTTGCTCGGATTGAAAATCGAGCTTTCTTCTTGGCCAAAGCCCAAGATAAGTTTGTTGAGCAGCAAATGCCAATAGTCGAAGCTGGTATACAGAGACTTCTTGAAAACCAAGAAGTTAAACTATAAAACTACGGGTTTCGGGCTCCAGGTTGCCCTTGCCATGGATAAACTCACTTATGATGATTTGAGTGCCTTTTAGCACTTTCTCTAGGCTTTCTGCCTGTGTTTTTGAGAACTTGCCGAGCACATAGTCGACACTGTCGATCTGGAGTGGGTCTTTGGGGCCGATGCCACACCGAAGCCGCCAGGTATCTTCCGAGCCGTGCTGAATAACGGACTTAATACCGTTATTGCCTGCATCACTTCCGCCCCGCCGAATACGAATTTTGCCAAAATCTATGTCCAGCTCGTCGTGAACAATCAAGGTGCGGCTGTCGTCGACTTTATAGAATTGTTTGATAGCCTGCACGGCGGTGCCACTGTCATTCATAAGGGTAGTTGGCTTTGCTAGGATAATTCGATTGCCGTCGAGCGTGCCGCTACTTTCTTGGCACTTTAGGTCTTTTTTATCGATCCACTGGCTAAAATCATTGTTTTTTGCGAGGTAGTCAACACTCAAAAACCCGAGATTATGGCGAGTGTTTTCGTATTCTTTACCGATGTTACCAAGGCCGATAATTAGATACGTCTCTTGCCCGCCAATGGTATACAGCGGAGCTTCATTTTTATATTGCTGACGTTCAAATAATCCCATTATTTTCCTTTCGTGGGGCTTTGGCCGTGTTTGTGCCGGTCATTTTTTTCGATAAACCAAAAACGAATTGGTGTGCCTTCAAAATTATATACTTCCCTGAGAGATCGTTCCATAAAACGCTTGTAACTCCAGTGCAAAAACTTGGTATGAGCCCCGAAAACCTTAAAGCTTGGGTCGGGGTTGTCGTCTTCTTGGACGATATAGTTGAGCTTAGGATTACGGTTTTTGAGCCCTGCTGGCGGGTGCTTGTTAATTACGCCTCGTAGCCAGCGATTGAGCTCGGTAGTTTTAATGACTGTTTTGCGGCGTTCATCGATGGCTAGAGCGAGGTCAAAAAGTTTGGTAACATTTTGCCCTGTTACAGAGCTAGTGAAGATAAGTGGTGCCCACGGCACAAAATCATAATCGTGAGCAATCCGTGGAGCCAACTGATCCCTGGTAAAGGCATCTTTATCCAGACTGTCCCACTTGCTGACGACAAGTACCAACCCCTTGCCAGCTTCCTTGATGAGTCCGGCAATTTTTTGGTCCAGCTGTACGTGCAGCTCATTTGCATCGAGTAGTAACAAGCAAACATCGGCTTGTTCGATTGCTGCAAGCGAGCGGATAACGCTAAACTTCTCGATCCCCTTTTCTATTTTGCCGCTGCGGCGGATACCGGCGGTATCGAGGAGTTCAATCTCTCGACCTTGGTACTTTACGATGATCCGGTTCACATCTCTGGTGGTGCCTGCCCTGTCTGCTACCACGGCTTGTTGCTTTTTGGCGAGAGAGTTAAAGATAGCCGATTTACCGACGTTTGGTCTGCCCAAGATAGCAATACGGATGCGATCGTCGGCTTCGACCATGGTGGCTTTGGGCAGGATCTTCAGCAGGTGTTCTAGCAGATCATCAATGCCTCTAGACTGCGTGACGCTGGTTGCAAAGATTGGCTTAATACCTAGTTTTTGTAGATGGCTCTGGTCTTTGCCTCGGTATTTGTCGAGCTTGTTGGCAACCAAAATTACTGGCTTTTTGCTCTTTAGAGCCATCTTGGCGACACGGCGGTCTTCTTCGGTAACTACCGTACTTACCTCTGTCATAACGATGATTACATCGGCGCTATCGGCAGCCTGGGTAATCTGTTCTTGGATAGTAAACTCAAAATCATCCTCGGGGTCTTTAATGCCAGCGGTATCTACTACCCAGAAGTTTTGCTCTTTGCGTCCGTCCCACAGTGAAGCTTTGGCCATAATACTGTCTCTAGTAGTGCCTGGTTCGTTGGCAACAATGGCTTCTCTTCGTTCTAAGATGGCATTAAAAAGACTAGACTTGCCAACATTAGCACGCCCGACGATTGCTACAATCGGTAACTTCTTTTTACTCATTAATGACTATTATACAACATTCTTCCCTGTTATAACAGTGGTCCATTTACCTAATTGCAATTTTCCGAGATTAAAGGAGCCAAAATGGGTGCGGTGGAGTTTGGTTACCTTGTAGCCTAGTGCTTCAAAGGTGCGACGAATTTGCCGATTGCGACCCTCGCTCATAGTAATTTTGAGATGACTTCCTTCTTTCTCGATCATGAACTTGCTGGGTCCATCTTCTAGGTTTACCCCGATATCCGAAATCATCTGTTGGTGAAGTGGCTGCAAAGGTCTGCCGAGCGTTACCTCGTATATTTTTGTTTTTTGATATTTTGGGTGAGTTAATTCTTGTGCCAGAGAGCCGTCGTTCGTAAGAAGAAGTAAGCCCGAAGAGTCTTTATCGAGACGCCCCACGGTATTGAGATGCTGTAACTCTTTTGGGAGCAGATCGTATACTGTTTTACTGCCCTGCCCCTCCCTGCTGCAAACATAGCTAACAGGTTTGTTTAGAAGAATAGTCTGTAATTCTGTCTGAGAGCTAACAGGCTTATTATCAAGTCTTACTGTATCGCCTGGAGCTATTTGTAGGCCTTCAGATGGCTTTTCTCCATTCACGGTCACTCTGCCAGCAGTAATAGCTTCGTCGGCTCCACGACGAGATAACTCTGTGTGGAGAGCCAAAAACTTATTAATTCGCATACTCTAATTATAGAGCAATTTTGCTATGTGGGTCACCTGGCTCGGTAGGCGGAGTCTCTGGAGCAGGATTAGCTGGTGGAGGTGTAGTAGTTTTTGCTTCTTCGGCAGCAACTAGAGCCTGTAAGTCGGGACCTTCTGTAAGGTCATTTAGAGGTTCGATAACTTTCTTCTTGCCGTGCTCGTCGTCGAGTGGGTTGTCAGGGCGCTCTGGTCCTCCTGCTACTACATCTGATTCATTTTGGTCTGTAGACTTTTCTTCTTCTGCTAATGCCTCTGCTAGATTTGGTCCTACTGGAGCTTCGGCGGGTTCGGGAGTAGTTGGTAATTCTGGAGCTATGCTCTCTGGAGCAGCTGGTGCTGTAGCTTCATCTGGAGGGGTTGGCAATACGACAGTCGGTGTTGGTACGCTTACAGGCGTTTCGCTTGGCGTAGGGACTGCAGGAGCTTCTGGCGCTATTTGTGGTTCGGCGGTAGGTTCTTCGACCACATTAATCTTGGTTGGTTCGGCAACTGGAGCTTCAGGAGTTGGCGTGCTCGGTGGTGCCACAGAAGGTTCTGTAGGTAGTTCTGGTGCTACATCGGTAGCTGGCACAGGGTCGCTGGCTGGAGGAACTGAAGGCTCTGCTGGTACGCTTGCGGCAGTGTCGTCTGCTGGGGGCGCAGCAACGGGTACATCCTGAACCGTTGGAGGCGTTGGTGTAGCTACAGGAGCTGCGGTCTCGGTTGCGGAAGATGCCTCAACTGGACTGACATCTGCTGGTGTAGCAGGAGGTGTAGCGTCGCCAGCTAGAACTTCTCGGACAACATTCGCAACGTCTTCTAGGGTTACCTGAGATTTTACGAGGTAACGATCGGCGCCGAGCTTGTCGGCACGGGCTTTATCTTCGGCTTGGGATAGTGCAGTCATCATAATAACTTTGGTGTCACGAGTTTCTGGTGCATTACGCAAGATATCAAGCATGTCAAAACCGCTCACTCGGGGCATCATAACGTCCGAAATGATAAGATCTGGCTTTTCTTTTACAGCAATGGCTAGTGCTTCTTCGCCATCTTTGGCGGCAACAATTTCATGACCCTCTGCTTGCAGGCGGGCACCATAAATCTCACGAAGATTATTATCGTCCTCGACTAACATTATTTTTGCCACTACTTTGTACCCCCTGTTGTCGGTCTATGTATCGTTTGCATAAATTGTATCATGTTTATGCTAAGATGTTGCCTTTTTCGCTTTGCTGTAATTGGGCTGCTCGAGATGCAGATATTCTGGGGAGGTTAATAAAAAAGGTTGTTCCCTGCCCAAGAGTACTTTCTGCCCAGATTCGGCCGTTATAAAGTTCTACGATTTTTTTGCAGATAAATAGCCCCAAGCCCGTGCCGCCGATGGCTCGGGTTGCAGTGTTGTCGACTCGGTAGAATTTCTGGAAGAGGTGTGGCAGGTCTTCGGCGGGGATACCTGGCCCGGTGTCCTTGACGCTAATTTGGACGATATCGTCGTTGCCGGTGATGG
>CAZXTF010000013.1:13680-23340 GCA_964643605.1 uncultured Candidatus Saccharibacteria bacterium
CTCGGTGTATTTTATGGCATTATCAAATACGTTGGTTACAACTTCTCGGATTCTGTCTGGGTCTACGTGAGCGTAGAAAATTGGATGCAGCGTCTTGGCGGTGCTACCACTGGCATCGATGATGCCTCCAGAGTTTTCGTGGTTACTCACGACAAATTCCATCTCAAGCCCTTTCTTTTGAGCCCCAAAGCGTAGGTCTTCGGCCAGCTGCTCAGTAAAGGCACTCATGTCGACAGCTACTGGGTGGCTAATCAAGCGGCCATCTTCGGCTTTTGCACTAGTAAGAAGGTCCTGGAAGAGCTTGCCGAGGTGCTGTGTGCTGGCGTGGGCCTTTTCGAGGTACTCACGAGCTTTGGCATCGATTTTGCTGACGTTATTGTTCATCGCCAGGGCTAGGTAGCCTTCAATTGCTGCCACAGGAGTGCGCATTTCGTGGCTGGCTGTACTGATAAAATCGGCTCGTTGTTTTTCGACCTTGCGCTCTTGGCTGATATCTCGGAGCACTGCCACACAGCCACCTACTTCGTTGGTTCCAGGTACGATTATAGGAGAGACTACCAGCGATACAATTTGTTGCTTACCTTCTCGTCCTAAGAGGCTCATGGTTTGATTGATAACCTCTTTTTGGGTAAAAACAGCGGTAAACGGATCTTCTCCTGACTCGAGAGGCTTGCCGTCTTCTTTGTCGAGCTTTACGACCAGACGGACGTCTATATTGAGTGCTTCATCTACTGGCCATTGAGTCATGGCTGCCGCCGCTGGGTTGATAAGACTAATTGTTCCCTTGGTATCCGTTACGATCACACCGTCGGCAATAGATTGAATAAGTATCTCAGATTGCTGCTTATTTTTGAGCATCCCTGAGAGTTTATCGTCCTTTTGCCCCTCGGTACTAGCATGGAAACGCTTCCAACTAAACAAGCTCAAGATATATCCTCCAACAAGTAGCCCACATACCAGTTATCAACCAATTCCATGCTGTTTTAAGTATACGATGTAAACGCTTATGCTACCAGAGTATTTCATCTGGCGGACGAAAGATATATAATTATTCTCTGTAGCCGACGGTAATTCAAAATTTGGTCCCATCGTCTAACGGTTTAGGACACCAGGTTCTCATCCTGGAAATCGGGGTTCGATTCCCCGTGGGATCACCATACTAGAAAAATCAGCAGAAACGTCCTTCGGGGCGTTTTTGTTTAATCTGTAAAAGTCACTAATTTTGGGGGTGTAAACTTTTTTCTCACGAGTCACTGAAAAACCCTCTGGAAATAACAATTGTTTACACCACCTCTGATGCTCTTGGTCTAGCTCCCAGAACTTTTGTCTGAAACCTTCTACCGTATTAACTGCAAACTCCACAAACTCTACGAAGTCCTTCTCTACAGTAGAGATTGAATCTAACTGTTCTTTGATGTCATTGATTTGTTCGTCTAACGCATCTAACGCTAAATCTGCTCTATCATCTGCTAGCTCTCCACGGACTTGCTTTAAAATCACCGTTTTTCTGTCATTATCTAGCGTTTTGAGACGGGTCTGAAGCGATTCTGACGTGTTATAGGACAATGCTTGCTCTTGCTCCCAAACCTGTCTTAAAGCCGCTACAAAGTCCTTTATTCTTGTTTCTGATAGTTTTAAATCAAGCAGAGTATCGCTCAGTTGCTCATGCAAATCTTCACGAAGCATATTACGGTTACAAGCCCTACAGCGATAGCGTTTGTAAAACTTTCTCTTGTCTCCAGCTTTGCCGTTGTTATGGTCATAACCTACTAGCAAAGGGTGTTCAGCTCCAGCTTCAGTACATTCCTTACAAGCCATAATCTTTGATAGCGGAAAGTCTGGATTGAATTGTTTGCGTTGCCTATAAACGGCACCTTTGGCAATTAGCTTTAGAGACTCGTGTTGTTCTGGCGTAATCATGGCTTTGTGCAAACCTTTAGGGTTTATCTTCCAATTAGACATCTGAATGATTCCAGCGTAATAGGGGTCTTGCAACATCACTTTAAAATGTCCTGAATCTAAACCTCTACCAGACTTACGCTTATAACCAGCTGCATTGATTCCAGCAACTACATCTTTGATAGGTATACCCTCTAAAACTTGCAAGAACCCAGACCTTAACATTGACCATTCAGGCTCTTTCGGGGAATGGAGTCCTCGAACTTCAGTCCTCGTATATCCAGCCTTTGGATTGCTTGGGTAATAGCCAGATGCTACTCGTGCCTGCATGTTGCTAGTAGTCTTCGTGATACGTTCTTGATTAGCTGCTTCACCACGAAAGACATCAATCATTTCTTCCATTGTTGCAACCATACTTGTATCTTCGGCTAGATGCGGCTTCTTAGCATAAACTAGCTTTGCTCCAGCCTTCTCTCTAAACTCTACCTTCCAGTGATAGTACATCTCCAAATCACGCATAAAGCGGTCTGGCTCGTCAACAATAATGTACTTAATATTCTTGTCTGACTTAGCAAAAGCAAGCATCTCCATAAGGTCTTTACGCTGATAGTTTTTGCCTTTACGACTTGACTGAGTGATACTCCAAAACTTCACAATCTCTGCATTAAATAGTGAAGCTGCATCATATACTCTAGTTTCTTGTGCTTCTAGGCTAGACCCTTCGACACCTTGTTTGACCGTAGATACCCGACAGAGTGCTATGGCTTTTACTTTTTTATTGTCATTCATTTTTCAATCTCCTTAATTAGCTTTAGGTACACAAAAGGCGACCCCTGTGGCTACTTCCTAATGACAGGAAATACAGAGGTCGCCGTCTGTACCCGAAACTAATGTCATTAAATTGTAGCCACTTATAATTATACTCTTCTACCTCTGTTGTAGCAACCGAAATTGCTTAAAAAGTGAGAGAAAAAACCTAGCATTTTCAATGGCTTCTTTACTAGGTTTAGACTTTTTCAAGTCACGCACATTTTCGCCTAAATATTGGCTTAGTATGCTACCGTCCATAAGGTTATTGCTCCTTATTATGGTTTCGGAGAATACCAGTCGTTCCTTCGTATTCCCGTATAGTTGTGAAGATGATTTCTAGCAATTCTGCGAGAGTTATCCGCTCATCTTCTGTTTGTTGGTTGGTCATTGTTATTCCTTTCGACCGCACCAAACTGACACCTTCATATTGAGGTATGCTTCATGGTTATTAAATATTTTTAGTAATAGCAAACTCCACAAACGAGATGCAAACTCGCTGAAAATAAAAAACGCCCGATTCGAGGTGATTCACCTAGAGGGCTATATTGTTGTGTGGAGTAAAGCTAAATTGATTCAATTTGCTCACTGCTATGACTGGGATTATATCACGCCACCCCTGTAAAGTCAATACCTCTAGTGCTTTTTGGAGCTATTTCGCTAATGCTAACAGATTGAAAAATGTGTTGTGTAATAGACAACGATAGTATTGAAATGTCGAACTACTTATGCTAGCGGTGCGGTGTTCTGATATACCCCAACATTGCTCAAATCGCCCCTGGGGCTGATTGAGATTAGGCGTTTTTATTGTTGAAACGAGTAAAACATCATCTTTTAACTTAGAACGCCTGTTTTGGATTTTGACACAGGGGTGAGAAATCGTGATACAGCGTGTTTTTGAGAGTATTTGTTGTATAATTGTGCCATAGATCTAAACCACGTCTCGACTTGGCATGGTCTCAAATCTACAAGAAGAAACAGCTCGTCATGAGTACTTCTTCTTGTAGTTGCTACTGGAAACGGTGGTAGGTAGCTTCGGCTATCGCTCGTGGCGGGCTTTTTTGTTTGCCTGAGATAACTACTAACCAGTGGAGAATCGAAAATGAAAGAAGTGAAACTAAAAATCGGTGGTCTATGGGCTTGCTTAACAGCTGTAGTTATAGCGGCAATGCTATGCGGAACGGCTGTTTTTGTTTCGATGCAGTATAACCAGACACAAAAAGACATTGCAGAATCTCAAGCTAAAGCAATGAAGGAGTCTGCTAGTGAGATTAAACAGGGTCTAGGCGGTATCGGTAAAGGCATTTGTCAGACGAGTGACCGACAATTTGTATTGTGTGGGAACTAGCAAGCTATGTTAGTTGGAATCATCACAATCATCATTGCAACAATCGTAGTCTTTAATCATCAACTTGTATGGTTGCTCGCGGTATTCCCTGGACTCTATATAGCCTATGCATTTTTCATCGCCTACTCAAAAGCACCCAAACTAAAACAAGGCTTACATCTTACAGACGCAGAATCACAAGCATGGAAAGAACATCATGCATTCTTTAGGTTTCCTTTTGCTGCTAGAAAGATGGCAGGTTCTCTATCAGCCCTACAATTCATATCAGTCATATTAGCCATAGCGTTAGTTGCTACTGGTGCATATTGGGGTGCTGTATTCCTGCTAGGGTGGTTACTCGGTTTGCCTACTCCACGACTAAACCCAGAAGCCTCTATTGCTCCTGCTGCTCAAAAGGGCAACCCAGACGCCATAGAGCGACTAGAAGCACTAGAGTCATTGCAGGCAAAATTAAAATCCCCAGCTAAATATGCAATAGCAACCGATAGTTCAAAAGACGGCTACAACTATTTAGTGAATAAATACCTAGACAACAAGAGCAATGATTTAGCTTCTAGCACTCAATCTAATCACCGTACGCCCCCTAAGATGGCAGTTATTGGGATTGGTGGTGCAGGAGTAGCTACAATCAACAGATTCACATCTATTAGCAGAATGCCTACTAAGAGATTTATAGTTATAGATTCTGACGTAACCGCAATTAAGAACTCAAAAGCACATACGAAGATAACGCTAGAAAAGACAGAAGGCTCAATCGATGACATTAAAGCCAAAATGGTTATATATGAAGCAGAGGATAAAATCATAAAAGCAACAAGTGGTGTCGGCGTAGACGTAGCATTTTTAATAGTTGGCACTGGTGGTAAGACTGGGTTTCATGCATGGAATATCATAGCGAAGATGCTACAAGAAAAAGGCATACTAACTGTGGTATTTGCAATTAAACCATTCTCGTTTGAAGAAGATTATAAACACTTAAATGCAAGGGTAGCTGATGAATCACGAGACGATGCAGATGTATTTGTAGATATTTCTAATGACCGCATACTGCAAGCAGTACCTAAAAGTACTCCCCTGAACGAAGCATTCAAGATTCTGGACTATGCACTGGTTGACGCAATTAAAGGCGTATATAGCTACATCGCTTCTAGCGGTAAGGATAACGAAAAGATTCAAGTAGTTATTAACAAATCAGTAGATAGCTTGATGGATAAATAATGCTTCAGTCTATTGTTTCACTACTAGGACTTGGACTGATTGGTTCAGTGTTTATATTTATGGGATATATAGGAATCGTTAACCGTGATAGCGACGAGTTTCACAATTCATCATACAGCAGAGTTCATAATAGCCCTGTTCTAAATTCAGTAGGCAGTTTACTGATGATTATAGTAGGATTAGCTATTCTATCTTTAGGAATAATCCCTCTATTCAGATAAATAGACATAACCAAAAACTGCCAGGAATCGGCGATTTACAGGGGTAGAAGTATGGTGTTTTTGTTTTTTGCTTATGTTACAGTTATGGTTATAAAGTAGTACTCCATAAACAGAACTTACACGGCTATACTTGGCAGCCCCTACGCCACCCCACCCATGCGACAAACAATAGAAACACAAACAAACATCTAAAAAACTTAGACACTTACTTATACTTCTACTACTAGGTGTACATTCAGGCTGGGAATATACTAATCACGACTGTGTATCTGTAATTTATACTCTCTGTACATCGGGTCTAATATAACTCGCCAACGTTTACCTTCTTGCTTAATGAGGTGTAAACTCTCACTGGTGTGGGTCACCAATTTATCATATAGGGGTGGATCAAGGACGTAATGATATGTCAGAGAAATTGTCAAATTTAGGACCTCCAGTAGATGTAGAAGTGTGGGTAGACCGAGGTACCCCCGGAAATTGGCTTTCAGGTAAGGGTGGAACGGGTGATAAGTTACATATTGAGATTAACAACAACCCTCATGACCAAGAACAGTGGGTTCGTGGGTATGCTGCAGGTAGGACGATATTCAGAGACATACATATAGAGGATGCCAGGAAATTTGCCGAAGCCGGCAGTCCCGCTGAGGCTATCATAAGCAGTAGATTAGCTAAGGATATCCCTTCGAGAGATGAAAAGTTTGTGTTTAACCAGGGTGTGGTCGCAAGGGCCATGGAGGCTGACTCCGATTTTTGGGCTCCAAAAAAGGAACAAAAAGATCTAGAGAAAGATCTCGATACTCTTTTTAAAGCTATGACAGAGGCGTTTGATACTCCTCCTGATCTAAAAGTTGAGATGGATAATATTGCACAGCGAGGCCGACAAGATATTAAGGGTGATGAAGCCAGGGCATGGTTAGATGCAGCTAACGATTTCTATGACAAGTACGAGTTGCATTGTGCGGGTGTCGGGATGATCGAGTACGGGTATGCCTTGAAAGATGCCGACGACTTCCATGGTGCAGTCTCTGCATTTGGATCCGCCAGTGAGATATTAAAGCAGAGGGTAAGAATTGTAAGTGGGCAATATAATCTTGTTGGTAATACGGCAGAGATTGATACCCTGGCTGTTCATATCGCAGAGTCATCGAAGGCAATTATAAAGCTGTATTCTGATATGGGCTTGAAGAAAGTTAACAAAGAGGTGCTTCAGGCCGCAGTGTATGATCTTGATGATTTTGAAGGAGCTAATAGCATATTGCTCAAGCAGGGATATGAATTGATGGCTAAGACAGCTCATTTCAGAGAAAAGCGTTTCTATAAGCGAGAGGCTAGAGAGGTAGCGGGAGCATTATCGGTTAGAGAATTCTTCGATAAAAACCCCGGCACTCTTCTATTTGGTGGTCCAGGACCTAGAAAAAACCGTAAAGCACAACGTCCCCACGTTAACCCTGACAATTGGGATAGAATACTGCGGTTAAATGCAGGCACACCACACACTTCTAGTGGAGCTTAAGGGCTTATTTATTAGGCTTTGATTTGGTCGATGAATTCGACGAGTTGGCGAGGCGTAATTTCGGCTTTGATGATGTAGCCGTCGGCTTGTTGCTCTACGGCTTTTCGGGTGGTGTCGTCTTGCTCGAGGTTGGTTGTGATGATAACTTTTGCCTTTAAGTTTGGTGTTTCGGTGCGGAGTTTGCTCAGTACATCAATACCAAGAAGATCAGGTAGCATAATATCGAGCAGGATAATGTCGTATGTATCTTTCTTGGCCTCTTCCAGTCCTGCAGCTCCGTTTTGTATGACAACAATTTCGTAGCCAGCACGAGTAAGGGCTCGAGAGTATAGCTCGCCGATAAATTGCTCATCCTCGATGCAAAGAATTCGTTTTTTCGGTGGGTTGGGTTGTTGTGGCTGCATATTATCTCCTATATAGCGAGTGGTTTTTGATCCAACCGCCTGCGCTACGGGTTATTTCTTTATTGTCACTGTTTTTGGCTTCGCTCGCAAGTTTGGAATATGGTAACAGAGTAAAACCAAACACACTTCCCTGGCCTTCTTGGGATCGAGCCCAGATATTACCGCTATGTGCGGTGATGATGGCTTTACTGAGGTACAAGCCAAGTCCAGTGCCAGCGACGGTCTTGCGGGTGCGGTGGTTGCGAGAAAAACGCTCGAATAAGTTCGGTAGAACTGACGTTGGTATGCCATAGCCAAAATCTTGGATGGTTGTCTCGACCATGCCATCTTGTGTCATGTGCGAAGAGACAATAATCTTGCCTGATTTTTCGCCACTATACTTGATGGCATTTTCGATGATGTTATTGACCACTTCGGCGATGGTTATGTTGTCTGCGGCAACAGCTGGCAAGTCGTCTGCGACGGCAAGCTGAATCTCGAGATTACGGACTTTTGCCCGAAGGCGCATGTTGTCGACAATTTGAGTAAGCGTCTGGGGCCAGTTTACCTCTGTTAATTTAAGAGATAGCTGGTTTTGGTCGATCCGGGCTACGTTGAGAATATTACTGACAAAAGTTGTGAGGTTTTCGGCCGAGGCTTCCATTTTGTTCATAAAATCGGCAATTTCTGGCGAAGTATTTTTATGCTCTAGCTCCTCGCTCATAGCCTCGATATAGCCTCGCAAGATGGTGAGCGGAGTTCGCAACTCGTGTACTGCTAATGATATAAAGCTGACTGATTCGTCTTCTTTGCTGTACGTTTTGGTGTGGTCAAATAATACCAGTAAGATATCGCTGTTGCTCTGACTATGCTTGCTAAACTGAGCAGCTAGGTCAAGGTAGTGTACGCCACTCGGCAGGGTGAGCTGAACTTTTTCCCAGGTGTTTGTGCTGGCAATACTTTTGCCTGTAGTCTCTTTTATCCAAGCATCTAGTGTTTGTTCGTTCTGAAACGACAGGTCCATAAGTGAGTAGATATTTTTGCCAACAATTGGTTGTTGCTGTTCGAGATACTGTGTGGCAGCTTTGTTGGCCATCTTTATATCACCCGACTCATCGAGGCCAATTATCGGTAAGGGTATTTGCTCAATTGCAGTATTTGGATGTGGCTTTGTCGCTTCGTCGGGCTGTACGGTACTGGCAAAATCATACACTTGCCGAGTAAGTGAGGTTACGAGTTCTTGGCCAATTTTTAGATCTTCTAGTTTTGGGGCTGCAACTAAATGCTCGTTAGGCGATACATGCAAAATAGCCTGAGAAAGTGCCTTGAGAGGCTGCATGACCTTGCGGCTGATGATTGCTGCAATGAGACAGCTAACTATCAGCCAAACACTGGCACAGATACCAAAAATCAGCGTGTCTTCAAGTTGTGTGCCAGAAAGAAACCATCCTAGGCCAATGATGAGCAATCCACCGGTGATGATCCATAATGTGATGTACAGAAAAACTGCTCGTTGGAGTTTTTCGACGTGGCCCTCACCCATTCTCTGCTCCTACTGCGCTTTGTATGATACTCTGTCGGGTCCTGCGAGCATTGTTACCCAGGTTTGTCCTGGGTTAAGCTTGAGTTCTTTGCCTGAAGCATCGGTGAATTTGTATTGTTCTTTTGCGCCATTTTTTGTCCAGGTTCCTTCCGTGACAACTCCATCTTGAAAGATCATTACCTTGCCAGAGCCAGTCATGCGGTATACCGAGTAAATCCCCCGCTGTGAGTAATCTGTGATGATGCCTACGACAACTTTTGGTGCTAGCTGTGCACGGCTCCTGAGGTCTGTGTGTGGCTTGCCAGCCATGCTTCGGAGGTAGCTGTTAGATGCTGGGTCGTAGTCGAAACGTGCATTGTACAGAAAGCTTGATATCTTAAAGTCAATGGATTTGGCGGTAATAGGCTGCCCAGGATTTGCTTTGGCGTTTCGGGCAAAACCAACAGCGTCACTCGAGGTGTATCCTCTGGTTTGACCGGCGGCATCGAGCTTAGCCATAGAGCTATACAGGTTGTGCGGAGCGTAGCGGTCTTTAACTCTTTGGAAGGCACTTGCGTTGGCTCCATGGTCGAGGTTCTTTAGTCCGACGTTGCGCAGTTCTGCGAGCCCGTCTGCACTGCCACCAGCATGTACAAAAATTGGGTCAAATGGTGCTACAAAGTCAACGTAGTATGGTCGAACAGAACGTATTGGTCCGATATAATCTGGCTGTCCTTCCAGGAATAAGG
>CAZXTF010000014.1:0-4976 GCA_964643605.1 uncultured Candidatus Saccharibacteria bacterium
ACGGTCTTCCATGCTCATACCTTTGCGAGCACGAGCTGCAGCCACAAACCACATGGTAGTTAAGTGGTTTTGACGCTGACCTTTTACCTCGAAAGGAATTTGATAGTTGGCACCACCAACACGTCGAGAACGAGTCTCTACAGAAGGGCGAATATTGCCCATGGCTTGTTCAAACACCTCGAGTGGATTTTGTACTTTTAGCTTATTAGCAGCTTTTTGCATGCCGTTGTATACAAGTCGCTCTGCAATTTGTTTTTTGCCATCTTGCATAACTCGGTTAATGAGACGTTGCACCGGTACACTGTTGTACACTCGGTCTGCTGGGATATCTCGGACTAAGTCTTTCGTTTTCTTACGTGGCATTATTTACTGTCCTTTTTGGCGCCATACTTAGATCGGCCCTGTTTTCGGTTAGCAACACCCTGAAGGTCTAAAGAACCACGAACAATGTGGTATCGAACACCAGGAAGGTCTTTTACACGACCACCACGTACGAGTACTGCGGCGTGCTCTTGCAAGTTGTGCCCTTCTCCACCGATGTAAGCCCACACTTCATGACCGTTACTCAAGCGTACACGAGCTACTTTACGGAGCGCAGAGTTTGGCTTTTTGGGTGTTTTAGTTGTTACTTTAATACAGACACCACGCTTAAATGGAGCTGGCTTCTCATAGTTTTTTGTCTTTAAGTTATTTACCACACGTTGCATCGCAGGGGACTTGCTCTTTGAAGTCACTTTGACACGTGGTTTTCGTACTAATTGGTTAATTGTAGGCATAGGTTCTTAAACGTATCGTTAATTCAACGAGCCAGCCTTTCCCTGGACATTAAAGTTGATATGCGTTCTTGGGGTGTATTTTACCATCTTTTAGGCTACTTCTTCAAGTTCCTTCTCTTCTTCCGCCTCAAAACCAGTTCCAACTGGGATTCGGCGGCCCAAGATTACATTTTCTTTTAGACCAAACAGGTGGTCAACCTTACCGCTGGTAGCAGCAGAGATCAGTACACGTGTTGTGTCCTGGAACGATGCGGCACTTAGGAAGGAATCCGTACTCAAACTTGCCTTGGTGATACCAAGTAGTAGCTGATTGTATGCAGCAGGTTCTTTCTTTTCAGCGACTAATTGTTCGTTGGCAGATACAACAGCAAGCTTGCTTACAATATCGCCAGTTACGAATTCGCTATCGCCAGCATCTTCGATCTGCACACGACTGAACATTTGTCGTACGATGATTTCGAGGTGCTTGTCAGAAATATTCTGACCTTGGCTGGCAAAAATCTTAAGCACTTCGTTCATGACATAGCGCTGTGTTGGCTCAACACCCTGCAAGCGTATTAGGTCGTGCAGGTTAATAGAACCATTTGTTAGTCGATCACCAGCAATCACTTCGTCACCATCTTTTACAGTAAGTTGTTTGTAGCTTGGAATTTCGTACTTGATGACGCTCTGGCCAGCAGGAGTAATCTTGATGGCCTTCTTGTTGACAGTCGCTTTGCCAGATACTGGAGCAACGAGTGGGTTTTCCCCTTTTTCGCCAGCTGCAACTACATCACCCACTGCAACTTCTGTGCCAGTGGCGATTGCAGCAGTTCGATCACCAATCTTCAGTTCGGTAACCTGAGCTTTGTCATTAGTCACCTGAATAATGTATTGGTCGCCCTCTTCCCATACGGCAATTTTACCTGGAATGTCAGACAAGAATGCTCGTCCTTTTGGAACTCGAACTTCAAACAATTCTTCTACACGAGGCAGACCAGTGGTGATGTCTTCACCAGCGACACCGCCAGAGTGGAACGTCTTAAGTGTTAGCTGTGTACCAGGCTCACCAATACTCTGTGCAGCGATAACGCCAATTGGGCTATGATTTGTTACAAGTTCACCGGTAGCTGGGTCTACACCATAGCTCTTGCGGTTTACACCCTTTACAGCACTACAGCTCAATACGCTCATAATGCGTACACCATCGAGGTCTTTATCGGCCTCGACTGCGGCGGCGGCTTCTTCGGTAATGAGTTCACCCTTTTTAACGTGTGAAGCAATCTTTTCAGCAGCAAACCGGCCAGCCAAACGTGAAGCGTAGCTTACACCAATTTCTTCTGCGTCTGATCGGAACATTGCAAATCCTGGGTCTTCTGCATCATCTTCTGTAGTAAAGACGTCTTGGGCAACATCTACCAAACGACGAGTTAAGTAACCTGAGTCAGCTGTCTTAAGGGCAGTATCGATTAGACCCTTACGAGCACCACGAGTAGAGGTAAAGTATTCGAGTGGATCTAACCCATCTCGATAGTTACTCTTGATCGGTAGCTCCATAGCTCGTCCGGTAGCATCGCTAAGAATACCTACCGAGCCAATCACCTGTTTAACCTGAACAATCGAACCACGAGCACCAGATATGACAGCAAGAGACATAGCAGTATCTTCACCACTAAATTGCTTACTAAGTGCAGCTTGCACCTGAGTATCAGCATTTGTCCAGGCTTCGATAGTTAAACGGTATCGCTCATCTTCGGTAATAAAACCTTGGTCATACTGTTCACTCACTGCTGTAGCTTTTTCCTCAGCTTTATCAAGAATTTCATCGAGCTTCTTAATGTCTACAAAGTCACTCATACCCATAGACAGACCAGATTGAGTTGCGTATTTAAATCCAAGATCTTTCAACTTGTCAGCAACTTCGGCACTCTTAGTCTGACCATACTTCTGGTATACGTCAGCCATAACCTTAGCAAGACGCTTTTTGGTCATTGGTTCGTCCTGAAACACGAAGTCGTCTGGGAACAGCTCATTAAACAAGAATCGTCCAAGTGTACTTGTTCGCTTTTCTCCACGGAACATGATGGTAATGAAATCCTGCAACTTCACTGTACCTTCATCAAACGCCATCAAGGCTTCATTGAGATCTTTAAGGCTACGGGCAGTCTCATCGGTACCAGGCCGAACGTAGGTGAGGTAGTAACATCCAAGAACAATATCTTGTTCGATATGCAAGATAGGTGAACCATCGGCAGGCTTTAGCAAGTTCTTATTGGCAGCCATGATTTCTCGAGCTTCTTTCTGCGCTCGATCGGATAGTGGCAGGTGAACAGCCATCTGGTCACCATCGAAGTCAGCGTTAAACCCTTTACAAACAAGCGGGTGTAATTGGATAGCCTTACCTTCAATCAATACTGGCTGAAAAGCCTGGATCGATAAACGGTGCAACGATGGAGCACGGTTAAGAAGTACGTACTTTTCCTTAATTACTTCATCTAAAGCATCCCAAACTGCTGTTTCTCCAGTTTCGATCATACGAGTTGCACTTCGGATATTGTGAGCAAATTCGTTTTGGATCAACTGACCAATTACGAATGGCTTAAATAGCTCTAGCGCCATCATTTTTGGTAAACCACATTGGTGCATCTTGAGCTCTGGACCAGCGACAATCACTGAACGACCAGAGTAATCAACACGCTTACCAAGAAGGTTTTGACGGAAACGACCCTGCTTACCTTTCAACATGTCGCTCAAAGATTTTAGACGTCGTCGTTGACCAGTTGCAGCAACAGCACGACCACTTCGGGCACTACTATTGTCGATAAGTGCATCAACAGCTTCCTGGAGCATCCGTTGTTCGTTCCGACGGATAACCTCTGGAGCATTTAGATCAATGAGTTTCTTGAGTCGGTTATTTCGGTTAATAACTCGTCGGTACAAGTCGTTAAGATCACTGGTTGCAAATCGGCCACCAGTAAGCTGCACCATAGGACGCAAGTCTGGAGGAATTACGGGTAGAACACTTACACACATGCTCGTTGGCTTGATCTCAGCTCGTTCCATACTTTCAAGCAGTCGCAAGCGCTTTAGAATCTTCTTCTTTCTCTGGCCTTTTGCTTCTTCAGCTTCTTTTGTGAGATCTTCAATTAACTTGTTAAGATCGATATCCTCCAGCAGTTCTTTTAATGCAGAACCGCCCATACCGACCTCAATAATATCACTCAAGTTCTCTGGTAGAGCACGGTAGTCATTTTCGCTAATAAGGCGATACTTCTCGAGGTTTGTAATCTGCTCTTTAAGCACTTCAAACTGCTCACGAACTTCCTCAAGTTCTTTAGTTTGAGCTTCTGCAAGAGCTTTTACGTTTGCGTCTTCTTTTTTTCCTTCTTCCTCATAGCGAGCTTTAATAGCCTGCTCGGCAGCAGCAAATTCTGCTTCTTTATCAGTCAAAATCTGATCTCGCTTTTCGGTATCTACACTTTTAATAATGTAGCTGGCGAAATACGCCACTCGTTCTAGGTTCTTAACAGTAAGACCAAGCAATAAGCCAACAGCTGATGGTGTACCACGAAGGAACCAAATGTGTGCAACTGGACTAGCGAGTTGAATGTGTCCCATTCGCTCACGTCGAACAATAGAACGAGTTACAAGCTCACCCTTTTTATCGACTGCAGCTTCACGAGATCGTACACCTTTGTACTTTGCATCGTGCGGGTTAATATCTTTTACAGGACCAAAGATTCGCTCACAAAATAGACCGTCTCGCTCTGGCTTTTGTGTTCGATAGTTAATAGTCTCTGGCTTGGTTACTTCACCATGACTCCAATCCAAAATATCATCTGGGCTGGCAACGGCAAGCCGGACTGCGTCAAAGTCTGCAATGTTTGTTCCGCTATTGTAACGTCGCATTATTTTTTCTCCTCTTCGTTGTCATCTGTTATCACGGCTGCGGTGGCGGGCAAATCGTCTTCGAGCTCCATCACCATGAACTCATCTGATTTAATGTCTTCACTTACATCTATGTTACTAGCGTCTGGCTGAGGAACTTCTATCTCCGCTGGGGCTTCGGCTTCGCCTTTTATATTTTCGGCAAGTACTGCCTCGGCATCGACTGTTTCGTTCTCGGTAATCAAGTCAACCTTCAGACCGAGACCTTGGAGTTCCTTAACAAGCACGTTGAAGCTTTCTGGAACTTTTGGACCAACAATGTCGGTTTGCTTA
>CAZXTF010000014.1:4986-14304 GCA_964643605.1 uncultured Candidatus Saccharibacteria bacterium
ATGATTGATTCGTAAGCCTTACTTCGTCCATAAACATCGTCTGACTTAATGGTTAGCATTTCCTGTAAGGTGTTTGCTGCACCGTATGCTTCAAGTGCCCACACCTCCATTTCACCAAATCGCTGACCACCGTTTTGTGCCTTACCACCAAGTGGCTGCTGGGTAACCATAGTGTATGGTCCAGTTGATCGAGCGTGGATCTTGTCGGTGACCATGTGCGTAAGTTTTAGCATGTACATGTTTCCAACTACGGTTCGCTCTTTAAAGGCTTCGCCTGTTCGGCCGTCATAGAGTTGCCGTTTACCGTCTTCTGGGAGTCCTGCTTCTTTCAAGAGCTCTTTAATCTTGGCTGTTGGCACTCCGTTAAAGGCAGGCGTTGCTACCTTAAAGCCAAGTGCTCGAGCCGCCATACCAAGGTGAGTCTCGAATAGCTGTCCAAGGTTCATACGACTTGGTACACCCATTGGGTTCAAAACAATATCTACAGGAGTTCCGTCCGAAGTAAATGGCATGTCTTCCTGTGGCAATATTCGAGCAATAACACCTTTGTTACCATGCCGACCAGCCAACTTGTCACCAACTTGAACTTTTCGCATTTGAGCCACAAATACCTGGATTTGCATGATCACACCAGCTTTTAGCTCATGGCCATTAGCTCGGCTAAATATCTTAACGCCAACAACTTTACCGTGCTTACCATTGCTCATGCGCTGAGAAGTATCACGAACTTCCTTAGCCTTTTCACCGAAGATTGCTCGTAGCAGTCTTTCTTCGCTTGAAAGTTCTTGTTCACCCTTTGGCGTAATCTTACCAACCAAGATATCGCCTGGATGCACTTCGGCACCAATACGGACAATACCTTCTTCGTCAAGGTGTCGCAAAGCTTCTTCACTTACATTTGGGATATCACCAGTAATCACCTCTGGACCTAGCTTAGTCTCTCGGACTTCTGTCATGTAATCAACAATATGGATACTGGTAAGCGTGTCGTCCTCGACAAGTTTTCGAGATATAACCATCGCATCCTCAAAGTTGTAACCATCCCATGGCATAAATGCCACTACGAGGTCACGACCAAGTGCTAATTCACCATTTTCAATCGACATACCTTCGATAAGCACGTCGCCTTTTTTAACTTTATCGCCACTGTTAACAACTACTCGCTGGTTAATGCTTGTACCTTCGTTACTTCGTACATAGTGTAGTGGTTTATAGGTCGCTTTTCGCTTGTCGTAAGCTACAACTACTTCATCAGCCGAAGCACTTACAACCGTACCTTTATCTTCAGCATATACTACCTGACCACTGTTCGCTGCAACTTCAGCTTCCAAGCCAGTACCAACAATCGGTGATTTTGGATTAATAAGTGGTACTGCCTGCTTTTGCTGGTTGGAACCTACCAAAGCACGGTCTACACGGTCTCGCTCTACAAACGGTACGAGTCCGGCAATCGAACCAATAATCTGGTTGTTGCTTGCGTCCATGTGCGTTACATCATTAGCGTCGGTCTCACCTACGGCTAGTCGTACACGAGCAGATACACGGTCTTCAACAAAGTAGCCGTTTTCGTCTACTTTATTACCAATACCCGCAACAGTTGCGTGATCTTCGCCATCAGCATCTAGATATACAATTTCGTCTGTTACTTTAGCTTTTACCGGCCATGTCTTTCGGTCTTTTACCGCAGCAAGCTTTTTGGCATCTGCCTCGGTAATCTTGGCGCCAGCTTTTACGATAGTCTTACCCTTTTCATCTTCTAGGCTTACAGC
The DNA here is from genome assembly GCA_964643605.1 of uncultured Candidatus Saccharibacteria bacterium. Taxonomy (GTDB): domain Bacteria; phylum Patescibacteriota; class Saccharimonadia; order Saccharimonadales; family 2-12-FULL-41-12; genus CAMTWJ01. The sequence continues at coordinate 6,756 of CAZXTF010000014.1, forward strand.
AGCAATGTGCCCTGCAGCATCTTTTGCTGTTGCTGCATTGATTACCTTGCGGTAGGGTGTTTCCACAAAGCCGTAATCGTTAATACGTGCATAGTTTGCCAAGTTTAACACCAAACCGATGTTGGCACCTTCTGGAGTCTCTACTGCACAGATACGGCCATAGTGAGTGGCATGGGCATCACGTACTTCAAACCCGGCTCGTTCTCGGCTCAATCCACCTGGACCCATCGAGCTCAAACGTCGCTTGTGAGCTAGCTCACTAAGCGGGTTAATCTGGTCCATAAACTGGGAAAGCTGCGAACTTGCAAAGAATTCACGAACTGCTGCGACAATTGGTCGAGCGTTAATCAGCTGACCTGGAGTTACTGTTTCGATCTCGCTCATAGACATACGGTCTTTAGTGTTTCGCTCCATTCGAAGCAAACCAATCCGGAACTGTCGCTGCACCAGTTCACCAACCAATTTTACTCGCCGGTTTGCGAGTGAGTCGATGTCATCTGCTGGCTCTTGCGTATTACTAAGACGAATTAGCTCACTCACAATAGCAGTGAGGTCTTCTAGTCGCATCACACGGTTTTCTGCAGTGTTAGACACTTTAAGATCAAGTCGCTTGTTAATCTTATAGCGTCCAACTCGAGAAAAATCGAATCGCTTGTGGTTGTAGAACATATTTTCCAGCAAACTTCGGGCATTGTCTACAGTAGCCAAGTCACCAGGTCGAAGCCGCCTGTATACCTCAATCAATGCTTCGCTAGAGGTCTTACTTGGGTCTTTTTCTAGTGTAGTGTCAATATAGCTGGATGGACCTTGGTCAACGTGCTTGAAAGTATCCTTCATCTGAGCTTCACTCATGCCTAAAGCTCGAAGAAGAGTTGTAACCGCAATCTTTCGTTTGCGGTCAATTTTTACAAATAATGCACCGTTGGCAGCAGTTTCAAACTCAAGCCATGCACCACGTCCAGGAATAACCTTGGCACCATACAGGTTACGACCACCAGACTGTTCGGCCATAAAGAATACACCAGCACTTCGGATAAGCTGGCTTACTACTACACGCTCGGCGCCGTTGATAACAAAAGTACCTCGGCTGGTCATCCACGGAAAGTCACCCAAGTAAATCTCTTGTTCTTTTACTTCGCCGGTAACTTTGTTGGTCAGTACTACGTTAGCTTTCAATGGGGCTTCGTAGCTAATGTTATTTTCTCGGGCTTCGGCTTCGGTCGTTTTGGGGTCTTCAAAGTGATAATCTTTGAAAGTTAATGATAATTTGTTTCCTGTGTAGTCGTCGATCGGGCTGATTTCGGCGAGCAATTCACCCAGTCCTTCTTCGACAAACCATTGGAATGATCGATTTTGGTGGTCTACCAGGTTTGGTAGGTCAATCACCGGGTCATTTTGAGTAAAGTATGTGCGAGCGGTTGTACCGCTTCTCTGGGCATGAGTTTTGGCCATATATGCTTGATGCTCCTTGTTAGTGGTCTTTAAAATTTAAGGGGTTCTAACTCTAGCCTGCAGAAGTCTAGAGTTTGGTTGGGTTTGTTTTTATCTGTTGGCGCCGAAGATTACTGCGTACGATTTTGTGCTATCAAATCCCATTTTTTGACAATACAAAAAGGACGGCCACTACTTCTTATAGCTTCAGTATAGGACTAATAAACAGTGGTGTCAAGCAATTTCAAAGTTATTTTTTGGGGGTTGTGGTGATGATCTTGTCAACGAGGCCGTATTTTTTAGCTTCTTCGGCAGTTAGCCACTTGTCACGCTCCATGTCGGTGTGGATTTTCTCTATTTTTTGGCCGGTATTTTTGGCCATTATCTCTTCGAGTAGCCGCTTAACTCGCAGTGATTCACGTAGGTCGATCTCTTGGTCGGTCACTTTACCTCGGGTACCACTTGAAGGCTGGTGGATCATTACTGTGGCATGCTCTAGCAGTGATCGCTTGCCTTTTGTGCCACTGCTTAGCAAAAAGGCTGCTGCGCTGGCTTGCACACCAATACCAACGGTCTGAACATCTGGCTTAACAAACTGCATAGTGTCATAAATTGCCAGTGCGTCATATACGCTACCACCAGGGCTATTGATGTACAGGCTAATATCTTTCTTTGGGTCTTCGTTTGCTAAGAAAAGTAGCTGTGCCACCACTAGGTTTGCCGTATGCTCATTTACATCTGTGCCTAAGAAGATAATTCGGTCTTTTAATAACCGGCTGTAGATATCATAGGCTCGCTCTACACGACCTTCTTGCTCGATAACGGTTGGGATTAATACACTCATAATACTTATTCAGTATACTGCAATAAATTAGCACTCGTCAATAACGAGTGCTAATTCCTATTGTCTGCAGGAGGGATAAGTTCAAGGATACGCCCTACAGGTGTAAAATGATCGTAAGAATGCCACCCCTTCGCATCATTGCCTTCGTACTCAGCATACAGCATGATACGCACACCCTGCTTTAGTATGAAAGTTCCTGGCAGACTCTCATCTTCACTAGCAATAAACATATCTTGGGGCACATTATTAAAATCAAAATTTAATTCTTCATCTGTGTCAATTCGATCGACAGGTATTCGCATGGTCACACTATATTTCATGTCATCCACTTGACCGTCCAGAGGCAAAGCTCTTCCACCAGTTATTAGATGAGCGCCTATCACATCACTAGTAACGTCTACTTCTATACAATCTCCTGGTTCTCTATCTACTCTGCGAGGATTTTCAAAATTCATAACTATAACCTTTCGTTTGGAGAAAGATTATAAACTCATTATTCAAAAAAGAAAATTGCTTACGCTATAGACCAAGTTTTCGTTTAAATTCTTCGACTACTTCTTTTGAGTAGCGAGCATCGGGAAGTTTATGTAGCTCATCTATTGGAATCCACCTATACGTCTCGATGTCATCCGAAGGTGTTGGCTCACCCTTTGTGATCGTACAATGAAAAACTGCTAATGAAATATCGTACTTGCGTGCATGGTGCTTCGGAGCAATCGACAAAGTTAAAAGCTCATGTACTTCTGCTTCAATCTGTAGTTCTTCGTCTAGCTCACGAGCTAACGCCTTACCAAGATCATCTTCCCCTTCGTCAACTCGGCCACCTGGCAAGTCATACCAAAAACCGTCAGAACTAATTGCCTTCTGTCCTACAACCAACACCTCACTGTGTTCATTGATAATTAGCGCCTTCTGCCCAAGTTGGAATAATGCCTCTGCCATTATAAACCCCAGTCTCCACCCTCTAAGTGTTTTCTAAATTGTAAACCTATTTAGATAAAAGTTCGAGGACTTTTTCGGTCAGCATGCGCTGAGCAATATCTTGGCGGTTTTCTGGCTTATCCAGCTCGGCCTGCATCATCTGGTCTTGGGCATATTGCCCTTTGAGCAGCTGTAAACGAATCTCCAGCTCTTCTGGAGTGACTAATAGCTTTTCCTTCTCGGCAATTTCGCTCAAAGCAATACTGGTTTTTAGCTGCCTTTCAGCCTGTGGCTCAATAACTTTCTTTTTGTAATCTTCTTCTGTAGAGCCTTCGACCTTCAAAAATTCTTCAAACGTCTGGCCTTTGTACGTTAGGTTCCGCCGGACTTCATCGATGTTATACACCACCTGCTGGTCAATTAAGGCCTGTGGCAATGCTACGGTAGTCTTATCTACAATCTTACCTACTAGCTCGTTCTGGTAATTACGAGTTGCTTCGGCTTCTCGCTCGGCAGTTAGCTGCTTCTTCACATCTGTTTTTAGCTCTGCGACTGTCTTGAACGGACCAACAGTAGCTGCAAAAGCATCGTCTAGTGCTGGCTTTGCAAGCTCCTGAACCTTCTTTACCGTCACCGTAAAAGCAACATCTTTGCTCGCAAGCGCTGCTACGCCGTAGTCTTTCGGAAATGTTAGGGTAAATGTCTTTTCCTCTTCTGCCTTCATGCCGACCATATTGTCTTCGAAACCAGGGATAAATGTATCACTGCCAAGAACTAACGGATAGTCTTTGCCGTCAGCTCCGGCAACAGGTTCGCCTTTGGTGTCTTTGCCGAGAAAATCGATAACTACCTGGTCGCCACTTTTAGCAGCTCTGTTCACGTCTTTCTGCTGAGCTGCTCGAGTTTGTAGAGACTTAATAACTTCATCTACGTCTTTGGCTACTACAGCAACTTTTGGTTTTTCGGCCTTAATGGTCTTGTAGTCTGGTAGCTTTACTGCTCCGATAATACTAGTAGTTACGTCGAATTCAAGGCTGGTAAATGGCACAAACTTTTTAATCTGTACATCTGGTCGAGTAACAGGACGAAGCTTTTCCTCCTGCGCAGCCGAGCTGTATAAATGCGACATGGCTTCATCCAAGAATTCTGTTTGGAGCAAGCTTTGGTCAATGTTTTTCTCGACAAGGGCCAGCGGAGCGGTACCTTTTCGGAAACCTTGCATTTTTACATCAGCAGCCAAGCGCTTGAGCACATGTTGCTTAATTGAGTCTAGATCTGCGCTAGAGGCAGTGATCGACAGCGTAACTTCTGTCTCTGATTTATTGGTTCGTTTTACGTTCATAAGTAAAGTACTATAACAGATACAAAGAAGAGTTGCTACTGCTTACGGTAATCTTTTATAGTGGTCACCAAACGCTCGGCGCTTAGCTTGCGCTCTTCGCCAGTTTTGAGGTTTTTAAGGCCATATTGTTCGTTTTTTAGGTCATCGGCGCCAACAAAAATTACATAATCTGCGCCGTGTTTGTCGGCATGCTTTAGCTTGGTTGGAAGTTTACGATCTGTCGCATCAACAGCAATGTTGAGCCCCATTTCTCGTAGAGAACTGATGAGACGCTGTACGTCTTTATAGACATCGCCAATAGTCACTACTACTGCGTCTACATCGCTTTGGAGCGCTGGCAGCAAACCATGCGTCTCTAAGAAATTCGCAAGTGTTACATCGCCCACACCAAACCCAACGGTTGGCACTGGCTCTACACCAAATAACCCAACTAAACCGTCGTATCGGCCGCCGCCAAACATACTTCGGTTGTTTTCTGGGTTTGTGTCGAACACCTCAAAAATGGTGCCTGTGTAGTAGTCGAATCCACGAGTTAGGTACGGGTCTACCGCAACTTTTATTCCTTGCATGGCAAGAATCTTTACAAGCGCTTCGATACTTTTTCCCTCTTCTGACTCAATAGCTGCTTTTACGGCCTCTTTGTAGCCTTTGAATTTTTGAGCAAAAACGGCTTGCTTATCTTTGCCATATCCACTCTTTTCGATACATGCTACCAAGTGTTTGTTGTTGGCTTCATCCGCAGCAGGACTACTATCCCACTTGTCCATAATCCTAAGTGCCAACTTCTTATCAACATCGTCCATACCCATGTGCTCAAGCAAGCGATTTATGAACTCTCGGCTATTAATCCGTATCTCATACATGCTCGGCTTTGCACCGAACGCTTTTAATATAGAATCTGCCAGTGAAATGATTTCGTGATCTGCTGCAACTCCTGCTTCACCAAACACGTCTACATTGAGTTGCCAATGCTCACGCAGGCGCCCTCGTTGGGGACGCTCATAACGCCAAACATTAGGGATCGAGAACAAGCGAAGCGGATACGATAACTCCTGCCGTTTTGCTGCGACCATACGGCTAACTGTTGGGGTCATCTCTGGGCGAATAGCCACCTCTCGGCCACCACGGTCGGTAAAGCTATAGACTTGCTCGTTTACAATCTCATCACTGGTTTTAGATCGATACAGATCGAGCGGCTCCACAATCGGTGCATCGTATTCTTCGTATCCATACGATTTAACGGTTTTTCGCATAACACCAAACATATAGTCCTGAAGTCGCTTATCTTCAGGATAAAAATCTCGTGTGCCCTTATATGGTTGTGTTGAAAGTGTCATAAATTACTAGTCATTATAAACGGAAATGTCTTTTTAGCTGAATGCTTTTCGGGCAGTTGCCCCGATTTTCTTGGCCGCAAGACTCAGCTTGCTCTCTGGCCGCCACTCTTTCCTTATCTCATATCGAGGCATGTAGCATCTGTACGCTGCAGCATCGTGCAAGTCACGAAGGGTGTAGCCGTCATTTTCTACTATCCGTGCCGCTTCACGGTATTTATCCAGGTTAGCTTTGCCCATACGAGACATAAGACTAGGTATGCGATATATATCCCTACCGCCAGCCCATACAGCAAATCCTTCATTATCAAGAGGTAACTTAATTTCCGTGGGTAACGTCTCAAAAAGTTTAATAGCAGTTTGGCATCGCTCCTTCTCCGTCATGGCATCGATCTGCTCTTGTGGCAGAGGTGTAAACGTCTGAATCGGCTCTCGCTCGTACTGTTCCATACTTTTGGCTCCTGCAAAATGGTGCGGATGAGTTGACTTGGTCACATTCTGCGACCCCGCAACTACATCTTTCAAAACTAGTTTTGAAGAGTAGATTGCCTTGCGAACTGCCACCGGCAGTTCTCACCTTCACGCCTAGGGTGTAAGTTCTGGTCTAATCATACCAGACAAGCCAGCTCCCACGGAAGCTGCCATGTCTTGGTGCGGATGAAAGGACTTGAACCTTCACGCCTTGCGGCACTAGTTCCTAAGACTAGCGTGTCTACCAATTCCACCACATCCGCTAATTTTTAATTATTAACAGAGATATTCTACCTGATGTACTGATAAAAAGCGAATTCTAAAGCTATTTATCTTTATCTATTTACATACCGAAACTCAGCGGGTTTAAGAACTAACTCTGACCCATAGAGATTCGCTGCCCTTAAAGCGTCCTGTGCTGCTTCAACCTGAACTTGGTCTTTTGTCCCAGCAACAGAGATATGCGGACTTTTCTTGCCATTAAATAGGCCTTCTGTGTCGTACATATTGATCAGCTCTAATCTCTCATTTTTTAATGTTTGGGCCGCATTATACAAATGCCACCCTACAAAACGCTTTCCGCTCTGATCTTTACGAGCACCAAAACAGGCAGCCTCACCAAGATACATAACCACTTCATCGCTAAAATCCGTTTCGACTTTTTCTTTTATTCGACCCAGATGTAGTGAGCCATCTGTTTGGCGAGCCACGTTTTGCAGCCGGCTGCCATCGCTTGGGCTAATGATAGACACCGATAACACCTTCATCGCCTCAAGGCTTGGCTGCTCTTGGTGAAGACCTTCGATAACACCTAGAATATTTAGGTCGGTTTTTTGTGTATCTACTTCTCTTTTTACAAAAAATGCACCCTCTCGGGCATCCCTCACGACAGAGCGATTTGGAGCTTCTGGTATTCGCTGGGCTATCCAGTTTCTCGCTCGCTGTTCTTTTCTTGGCTCAGTACTTCGTCTCTTACGGTTCACTATCTTTTTATTATAACATGTCTAGTCAATTTTTACAACCTCTTGTAAAAAACCAGTTGGGCATCGCCGTAATCTTTTTTTTGAACTACTTCAAGACCCTCCAAGGTCAGGCTCTCATGCCCACCGGGCAGTGACAATACAAATACCCCATCTCTGGCAACATGCCGGGCAATCTTACGAATAATCTTGTACTGGATATCGTTATACGGTGGGTCACAGAGCA
>CAZXTF010000014.1:14314-23312 GCA_964643605.1 uncultured Candidatus Saccharibacteria bacterium
GATGACGATTAGACCAGCCGGTTACATTGGCTTTGACCGCCTTGGCCTGTGCCTCTATTTGTAACTTTTCAAAATTTGCGGCAATAGTCTTGTAGGCATGTATATCATGCTCAACCGCCACTACGCTGCTGCTGCCTCTGCTAATTGCTTCTATAGCAAGGGCACCGCTGCCCGAAAACGTATCGAGTACAGTCAAACCTTCGATATCACCAAGTGCCGAGAACAATGCCCCACGAGCTTTCTCGCTCATCGGGTGCGTTCTATGACCACTTGGTGCTTCAAAAATCTGTCCACCAAACTTTCCTGCGATAACTCTCATATGGCTATTGTACGAAAAAGGGAACGCATCTGGAAATTTCGAACCTCTGCAGCTGGCCAAGCGAGGACCGAGAGGAATTCTAGAAGTGTTTAATTTAGGCTAGTTATAAGTTGGTTTTCTTTGACTTGTTGAGCAAGTTTGGGATATTTTGCAAGCTTTTCGTTTGACTCTAAGAAATCTCGAGCAGCCTTGCGAGCTGCAGCAATTAGCCGCACATCGGTTAAATTGGCAATCCTCAAGTCTAACTGGCCGTGCTGGCTGCGTCCATAAATTGCCCCGGGGCCACGTATCTCTAGATCAAGCTCTGCTAGCTTAAACCCATCTGTTGACTGCTCGATTGCCCGCAATCTGCGAGTTGGCGCCGAGCTGTCTGTCATAAGTAGATAACAATACCCTTGCTCGGTGCTCCGAGCGACACGTCCTCGCAGCTGATGAATCTGCGCCAATCCGAATCGCTCGGCGCCTTCAACCAGCATAATACTGGCATTTGGCACATTTACCCCAACCTCAATCACCGTGGTAGCCACCAAAATATCAAGCTCCCCAGCGGCAAACTTGCCCATAATCTTATCTTTTTCGTCGGCCTTTAGCTTGCCATGGAGCAGGCCTACCCTGCGATGCTTGAATGTTTTTGTAGAAAAATCTTCATACACAGCCTCGGCGGAGAGAGTTTTTAGGACTTCACTCTCTGTAATCAGCGGGCAAACCACGAACATTTGTTTACCTTTTGCGAACTGCTCGTCGATTTTTTTGTACAGCCTGGACTTCTCGTTTGGTGAGATAATCTTGGTTTTAACTGGTTTGCGACCCGGAGGCATCTCATCTAGCAACGAAATATCAAGCTCTCCGTAAATAGTGAGCGCTAGTGTGCGAGGAATTGGTGTAGCTGTCATGCTGAGAACATGTGGCATATGGCCAGCTTTTTTCTGCAACTTTTGCCGTTGCTCTACCCCAAAGCGGTGTTGCTCGTCGACAATAATAAGTGCTAGCTTGTGCATATCGACTTTTTCACTAATAACCGCATGAGTACCGATAATCAGCTTGGCTTCGCCGCTGGCAATCCTCTCGTGGGCTCGCTTTTTCTCTGCAGCCTTTAAGCTACCGACCAAAAGAACCACACTTTCTTGCATACCAACACTTTCCAGCAATTCATACATACTCTCTGCATGTTGGCGAGCCAATAGCTCGGTAGGAGCCATCAGTGCCGCCTGATACCCTTCAGAAATAGCCATCAGTGCCGCCATGGCAGCTACCACTGTTTTGCCTGAGCCAACATCTCCTTCCACCAAGCGATTCATTGGCGTATCTTTTTCGAGATCTTTATAAATTTGCCAAACTACCTTGCGCTGCGCATCAGTGAGGTCAAAAGGTAGTTTTTTGACAAAAGAGCGAGCCAGAACTTCTTGAAACGGTATCGGCAGAGCTTTTTCTCGGTCATTTTCTCTCTTGACAAGCATCGAAGCGAGCACCAATGCAAATATCTCCTCAAAACCTAAACGAAAGCGGGCATCCTCAACTTCTTTTGCACTATTTGGAAAGTGCAGCCCCAAGAGTGCTTGAGCATGCGGAATCAGCTTGTAATCGTTTACTGCAGAGCTTGGGAGGTTCTCTGGCAAACTTGCAATAGCTCCACGTAACTCCACCATAATCTTACGAATAGTTGCAGATTTTAGCCCTTTTGACTCTCTATAGATCGGCACTATCCGAGCAGTATTTACCGGAAAAGAACTCGCTAGTTCCATGCTCGGGTTCATAATAGCCAGCTTGCCTCGCCCCATCTCAAAGTTACCCGAAATGAAGTATTGTGATCCAAGCTTTGTTGCTTTTACCCGGTACGGCTGATTGAACCAAACAAGGCGCACACTACCTGTCTTGTCGCTTACAACAGCCTGTGTGATATGCAGTCCTCGACGTACATAGCGACCCTTGATCTGTTTTACTTTGGCTTCAACAGTTACCTGGCCAGGTTTTATCTTGTCGACAGTAGTAATTTGTGAATAATCTTCATATTTCCGTGGAAAATTATAAATAAGATCATGCACAGTTCTAATGCCCATGCCTCCAATTTTTTTAGCTATCGTCTCGCCAACGCCTTTTAGCGCTTCAACATCTCTATCCACATTGATTAGTATAGACTACGCTGCCTGCGCAAAACTATCCGAGGATGTTCCCTCGCTAAGATCTTTAAGTGCATGGGTAAAAATATTTTGAGGGATATTTAGGGTTGGTCGATTCTCTGCAATATCTTCGGCAAGCATCATAACACCGGTGAGAGCTTCAGCTTCATCTTCATGCACCACTAAACTTGTCCTGTGCTTATTGGCTATATCTACTCTGTTTTCGAGTGACAATGATCGTACAACTTGGGACTCACCTATCTCCACGCCTTCTTTATTAGCTTCTCGTACTATCTCCACATCATTGACTGGCAATTCTAAGACCTTTAGCTCTTTTTTGGCTGCTGCATCAGAGTCAAAAGCACTCTCAAATTCTTGCTCATCAACAAAGTCAAAATCTGCCTGTAAGCTTTGCTCTTCGTGGGTAACTGCAAGCTCTAACGCTAATCCGATACCTCGAATTGTTACTTGGTCAGATGGATCTGATCTTCGAAAGATAAGATCATGCTCAATAAAACCCTGCGGTTGGGTTTCTGGTGTTTGTATTGTCATGGTTTTGCCCCTTTGTTTTGACTTTAATTTAAAGTGTTCTAACTTCGACTATACTGCTAACTACCATGGCTGTCAACATGATTATGCTTAATTTAAATTTAAGGAGTTAAAAAACTTATTTTTTCCTGAGCAAAAAGAATACGCTGGGGCCAAAATAGGTACGAGAAAATGCTGGCTGCATAATACGCTCAACACCGAGCATAACTGGCTTTGGTACTACTTTTTTGAGACCCGGAGAACGCAGGTTTGATACTGATAAAACTTTTTCTACGCTAAAGCCAACTTTCTCAAGCTGTTTTATAACTGTCTTGGGGTTGTGGTTTACAAAGGCGATTTCTTCTTCTCGTTGGTTCTCTGTAGAACGAATATCTACAGGTTCGGTCGGCAACTTCTTGCCCCTTACAAAATGCTTAAATCGGTTGCGAGCATGCGCATAGTTGGCAACTTCTAGAATAAAAATCCCATCATCACTAAGAGCTCGATACACTTCGGCTAGCTCTTGGATTGGGTTTGGTAAGTGGTGCATCACCCGAATCATAGTTATAAGATCAATTGAATCATCTTTAAACTTGAGGTCATCAGCCTGCATAAGCTTCTGGTCAATATTAGAAAAATCTTTTAGAAAGGATCTAGCAATCTTTAGCTGTGCCTTTGATGGCTCTGCTAGTGTTACGTGATCGGCATAGTTGTTTAGCAATACACACAAGCGACCATACCCTCCACCAATATCTACAGCAGTCTTAAAGTGTTTACCCTTTAAGAAACGGCGAATAGCCATTTCTTCGGCGGCATGCTCATAGTCTCGACCACTCCAATACTTGAGGTAGTTGTAGTTATCGTTATCGTACTGATCAGCACGCTTTTTGGTAATTGAGGTTTTGGGTTTTGGCATAACCTAACGACAGTATACCTAATTTACTATAACTATCGCAAAGCCGTTTTTGCCTTTGCGAAGAAGGTTATAGCCATTCTGAAAGGTCACACCTGAATCTTGGCTTATTTTCTGGTCATTTATAGATACGCCATCGGCTTGAATTAATCGAGTAGCTTCGCCGTTAGAAGCTGCCAGCTGTGCCGCCACAAGAGTAGCTGCAACGCTCTCCTGAGCCTCCACAACTGGTATTTCAGCCTTTAGTACCTCGATATCGTCCTGAGTAAGACTACCGGCCTCTGCTCCACCAAATAGCACTTGCGTGGCTTTAATGGCCGATTCTGCCCTTTTTTCTCCGTGCACAATGCGAGTAGCCTCTTTTGCGAGCGTCTTTTGGGCTAGTCGAGCGCTTTTATCTTGACTAAATTCTTGCATAACCTGAGTGATTTCTTCTTTGGTAAGCTCGGTAAACACTTTGAGGTAGTCGCCCACGCTAGCATCATCGGTATTAAGCCAGAATTGGTAAAACCGGAAAACGCTGGTTTTGTCTGAGTCAAGCCAAATGGCACCATCTTCACTTTTACCAAACTTCTTGCCTGTCGACTTGTTAATAATAAGTGGCATGGTGATTACATGAGCCTCGGCCCCCTCGACTCGGCGGATCAAATCTACACCAGAAAGGCCATTACCCCACTGGTCGCTGCCCGCTAGTTGCAAAGCCACATTGTGATCTCGGTATAGTTTGAGGAAATCATAGCCCTGCAAAAGTGTGTAGCTAAATTCGGTGTAGCTAATGCCACTACCACCCTCACCCATACGCTTGGCGATATAATCTCGCTGTACCAGCGGTGTCATACTAAAATGCTTGCCTACATCTCGAAAGAACTCCAATAAGGACATACCTCGATACCAGTCGAGGTTATTAACCAGTGTAAAATCAAGATCTCCAAAAATTTGCTGTACCTGAGCTTCGGCTTTTTTTACGTTGTTAGCGATTGTCTCTTCGCTCTGCAAGGGGCGCTCTTTGTCCTTGCCACCCGGGTCACCAATGAGACTCGTAGCACCACCTGCCAGCAAGATAGCCTTGTAGCCGTGTTTTATAAAAAGTCGGTCGAGCATCATGGCAGCCAAGTTACCAACTGTTTGTGAATCAGCCGAGGCATCAAAACCGTGATAAAACACCTTACTTTCGGCTGTATCTAGTTTGCTAATATCTGCGAGTGTCGTCTGCTGGACAAAGCCTCGCCATATGAGTTCTTCGCTTAGTTTCATACTTGGCTTTTAGTATAACCGGACCAATCCTGAGAACAAAACTCATCTCTTTACAGAGTGAACTCAGAATAAATAAGTTCCTTTCTCAGGATTGCTGTAAATCTTGTCTATTTTTTGTAATCGCTCATGTATAATATATCCGTGACTAAAAACACGAAACTGTATGTAAGGAGTCAGTTGTAAATTCTCATGAAGAATTCTTTTAAGAAGCCGAATTTTGGCCGACGCAGCGGGAGCAAAAAAAATCAGTACACCACAAAAAGTGGAAACACTATTAAGCTCAATCGCAACATGCGAACAAAGCGGGCAATTAATAAAGACGCCCGAAGCCGAGCAAAAGCTGCGTACCTAGCGACTCTACCGCAGGGTCGTATTAAACGGACCCTTTACCGTATGCACCCTAGGCGCATGGCCAACTATTGGTTTAGCCGAGAAGGCGGTATTATGGCGCTTAAGATTACTGGTGTAGCAATTGCACTTGGTTTTGTCTTCTTGGTCGGTCTGTTTGCATACTTCCGGAAAGACCTACCTAACTTACGTGATATCTCTGGTAATAACATCGGTGGGTCTATTAGATACTACGACCGTACTGGCGAAACGTTACTATGGGAAGATTATGATGCGGTCAAGCGAACTCCTGTAAAAGATGAAGATGTCTCTCAGAAATTAAAAGATGCCACGGTCGCTATAGAAGATAAAGACTTCTTTAATCATGGCGGTTTTGATGTTCGAGGTATTACTCGTGCGGGAGTAAATAATGCTCTTGGGCGAGGTAGTACTCAGGGCGGATCTACAATTACCCAGCAGCTAGTGAAGCTTACGCAAAACTGGAGTAAAGACCGTACTTACACTCGAAAGGTTAAAGAAGTTATTCTCTCTGTTGAGCTTGAGCGGACATATACAAAGAAAGAGATCTTGGCTGGGTATCTTAATACCGCTCCATACGGAGACATCACCTATGGTGCTGAAGCAGCAACTCAAGATTATTTTGGTAAGGGTGCAAAAGATTTAACACTTGATGAAGCAGCCTTCTTGGCAGCTATACCAAAATCGCCAACTTATTATTCACCTTATGGTGCTCGTTATGAAAAAGAGGCTTTGATAGGTCGACAACACTACGTACTTGAACTTATGGTGCAACAAGGAAAGATTACCGACAAAGAGCGTGACGAAGCTAAAAAAATAGATACCACCACGAAGATTAAGCCTCGTAAGCCAAAGTATGACGGCATCACAGCTCCATGGTTCGTCCTTACTGCCAAAGAAGAGCTTCAGGCACGCTTTGGGGCAGAGACAGTAAAACGTGGTGGCTGGAAGGTCACAACCACTATGGACAAAGATCTCCAAAAGCTGGCTGAAGAGCAAGTGGACAAAGGAATGAGACAAGTAAAACGTCAGGGTGGTGATACCGCAGCCTTTGCAGCACAAGATGTAAAAACTGGGCAAATGGTAGCTCTTGTTGGTGGGTCAGACTTTAATAATGAAGTATACGGACAAAACAACTACGCTCGTATTAAGCTACCTCCTGGTTCAAGCTTCAAACCTTACGACTACTTATCGGTTATCGAGAATACCTCGGACTTTGGCGCTGGAACTGTACTGTACGATGCACAAGGACCATTACCTGGCTATCCTTGTACTAACAAAGCTCGTCCAACTCAAGGCGGTAACTGTCTTCAGAACTATGACTTCCGCTACCCTGGGCCCCTTACACTTCGTTATGCACTTGGCGGATCCCGTAACGTACCCGCAGTAAAAGCTATGCTTACTACTAGCCCAGAAAAGACTATTGAAACAGCGGAAAAACTTGGCCTAAAAGACAAAGGCAATGACGTGGAGGGCCAAGGATATAAGTGCTACAGAGACGATGAACTAACCAAAGAAGGTCCTTGCTACGGCTCTTCTGCTATCGGTGATGGTGCCTATTTGAAGCTTGATGAGCACGTGAACGCCTTTGCTACTATCTCTCGTAATGGCAGAAACATTCCCATGACATACATATTGAAGATTGAAGATGCCAACAACAAAATCGTGGACGAATGGAAACAAACTTCTGGCAAACAAGTGGTGCGAGATGAGTCAGCCTACATCGTGGCTGATATGCTAGAAGATCCAAATGCAAGTTACTTGGGCAACAAAACACACCGCTACAAAGGTCATAAATTTGGTTTCAAAACAGGTACCACTAACGACTCTAAAGACGGTTGGATGATGAGCGAATCTACGCAATACGCTGCCGGTGTGTGGGTCGGATATCACAATCGACAGAAGGAACTCTCTGGCTTTATGGAAAATATGACACAGCCAATTGTTGCTGGTTGGATGCAAAAAGCCCATGATGATAAAAAACCCGAAGAACGACAACGACCAAAGGGCATCCAGACGTTACCCGCCTTTATAGTTCGCAATCATGTGGGAGTTGCCTCACGAGAACCAAGCCCAGCGACAGACCTTTACCCATCGTGGTACAAAAAGCGAGCCACAAATAGCAGACAGACTATCGATATTGTCTCTAATAAACTAGCGACCGACTGTACTCCTGCTCGAGCTAAGAAAAATACTGGTAATGCGGTGGCAAACGAATTCGCAAGCGATAAATTCCACGCTGGGGGGGGTGGCAGTACCACTTCCGAGAAAGACGACGTACACAGGTGTGATGATGCTAAGCCTGCCGTTACTCTCAGCGGGCCAGATACCTGTACGCCAGGTGGTGTCTTTGTGGCAACTGCGTCTCAGGGAACTCACCCAATATCTAGCTCTACATACAGAGGAACGATCAACTTTAAGGTCAATGGCAACACTGTTCAAACCTTTAATATCGATAGTAGCCCATCAACCGTACAATTACCATGTACCTCAATTTCTGGTAGCGGACAGGTTACGGTAAGCGCCGAGGTTGTCGACAGCGTACTCTATGACTCATCTGATAGTAAAGTTGCAACAGTCGGCACAACAAACCCTGGCCCGTCCATAACAAGCGCAAAGACTAACGGAAATGCCACCTGGAGTGGCGGTAACGGTACTGTTAAAAAAGCCAGTGATGATTCTACTATATGTTCTGGCAACGGAAGCTGTTCAATAGCAGGCACACCAATTGGAACACTCATTTACGTGCAGGGTAGTGGCGGAGCGAAGTCAGCAAACTTCGCAGTTACCGGACCTTAGCTCTCGAGATACGTATTCAAAGCTTCTCGGACCGAACTTACACTTTGCAATAATGCCAGCTTTTTAGAGGCTTGATTCTGCGGGCCAATAGCTACTTTGAATCCTAGTTTTTTAGCCTCAGCTACACGCTTGTCTACAAAAGGAACATGACGAACTTCCCCGCTCAAACCAACCTCACCAAAGACTACTGCATTTTCTTTGAGCTTAAGCCCCTTACTGGCAGAACCAATTGCCATACATATGGCAAGGTCCGCAGCCGGCTCGCTAATAGCAATACCGCCGACAATATTGATATAAATATCTTGGTCGCTCAGATTAAGCTTTGTGCGCCGTTCCAGCATAGCAACAAGAAGATTCAAGCGGTTGAGGCTAATGCCACTTGCGGTGCGCTTAGGATAGCCGTAAGATGTTTTATTTACGAGTGCCTGCACTTCTACAAGTAGCGCTCTGCTGCCTTCCATGGTAGCGAGCACCACTGATCCATCACTAATTTGACGCTCTGCAAGCAATGCAGCCGAAGGATTCTCAACAGGAACCAATCCTCCGTCTTTCATCTCAAAAATACCAGCTTCGTTGGTCGAGCCAAAACGATTCTTTACACTACGTAAGATTTTAAAACCACCGTATCGATCACCCTCAAGTTGTAACACTACATCTACCACGTGCTCGAGCACCTTTGGTCCAGCGATACTTCCCTCTTTT
>CAZXTF010000015.1:0-21026 GCA_964643605.1 uncultured Candidatus Saccharibacteria bacterium
AAAAGAGGCATAACTGCCCTCTTTTTGATAAGCCAATCGTAACCTGCGCAAAAGTATTCTTGGTTAATTCGAAAGGTGATTCACTAATTTTGCGTCGGAGCGAGACGCATCCTACTCAGGCTCTAATGTCGGATATCCCGGGTGGTGAGGTAGAAGCCGGAGAGCATATCGAAGATGCGCTCCGTCGTGAAGTAAGTGAAGAAACGGGACTTACTATTGAGCGCAAAAGGTTGCAGTTAGTATATGCTGACACAAGTAAAAACCACGATCGTACGTCAATTACACGCCTGTTCTATGTGTATCATCTAGACGAACTATCCTCAGATGTAACACTTAGCTGGGAGCATGATCAGTTTGAGTGGCGGTCTGTTAAAGATTGTTTTAAACTAGAGTCTATAGCCTACCAAGCCGCCCAATACTGTATAGAAAACGGGATTCTTTCATAGCGTTATAAGGGCTAAACCTCTTGAATCTGCCTCTGTTTCCTGGCATACTTATGAGATAAGCATAAGTAGGGTATAAGAAGGAAACGAAAAACATGAAAATTAGGGTGGCGATAAACGGATTTGGTCGAATTGGGCGAAATGCGTTTAAAATTGCATTTGATCGATCAGATCTAGAAATTGTAGCAATTAACGATTTAACCGAAACTTCAACGTTAGCATACTTGCTCAAACACGACAGTAATTACGGCACATACGATCATAAAGTAGCATCTGACGAGAACCACATTATTGTGGATGGTCATAAAATTCAGGTGACAGCCGAGAAAGATCCAGCTGCATTGCCGTGGAAAGATCTAAAAATAGATGTAGTTATTGAGTCTACTGGGCGATTTACGAAAAAAGAAAATGCTAGCATGCACCTGACTGCTGGTGCTAAGAAAGTCGTAATTTCAGCACCTACCAAAAGTGCAGATGTCGATACGTTAGTTATTGGTGCCAACGAGCATAAGCTAGAGCACGCTGGTGATATTGTGAGTAATGCGAGCTGTACTACCAACTCGGTGGCTGCAGTTATGTCGATTATGAACGAGGCATTTGGCGTAGAAAACGCTATGCTGACTACTGTTCATAGCTATACTGCTAGCCAAGCCTTGCAAGATGCTCCAGCAAAAGACTTGCGTGAAGCTCGAGCAGCAGCCGAGAATATCGTGCCTACCACTACCGGTGCAGCAATTGCTGTCACCAAGACACTACCAGAGCTTGAAGGCAAGTTTGATGGCCTTAGTATTCGTGTACCGAGCCCAGTTGTAAGTATTAGCGATGTAACAATGGTTATCAAAAAACACGCTACAAAAGAAGAGATTAACGATGTGTTTAAAAAAGCGGTAAAAGAGCCGTATTATCAGGGGATTTTGGATGTCTCGGAAGAGCCGTTGGTGAGCAAAGATTATGTAGGGAACAGCCATTCTGGAGTAGTAGATTTACTGCTTACCAATGTGGTTGGTGGCACGCTGGCAAAGGTTGTGACATGGTACGACAACGAGTGGGGTTATAGTAACCGGCTAGTTGAGTTGGTTGCGGATATTGGTAAATCAATCAAAGAATAATGAAGATTTATATTGGGGCAGACCATCGAGGCTTTCGACTAAAGGGCAAGCTCGTTACGTACCTAAAAAAACATGGATATGATGTTGAAGATGAGGGTGATAACAAGCTAGACCCAAACGACGATTTTCCAGAGTTTGCGGGGCGAGTAGCCGTGGCGATAAAAACTTCGAGCGATAAAGATCCGAGAGGGATACTGCTTTGTGGAAGTGGCCAGGGTATGGTAATGGCGGCTAATCGGTTTAAGGGAATTTTTGCGGCACTGGCATGGGATACAAAGTCTGCTCAAGAATCTCGTACCGATGACAATAGCAACGTACTTTGCCTGCCTGCACATCGACTGAACGAGCAAGAAGTTAATGATATTGTGATTGCTTGGCTCAATGCTGAATTTGCTGCTGCACCTCGCTATATTAGGCGCTTAAAACAGATTGATAATTTATGATATGTCCGACTGTTACCGCAACAACTCCTAAAGAATATAAAAAACAGGTTGCTACAAATGCTTCGTTTGCGAGGCGCTTGCACATAGACCTCATGGACGGCGAATTTGCGCCAGTAAAGTCTGTTGATTTAGCGGATGTCTGGTGGCCACATGCTGGACAGGCAGATTTGCACGTAATGTATAAGCGCCCCATGGAACATATAGAGAAGATTATTCATCTGCAGCCAAAACTTGTGATTATTCATGCCGAGGCCGAGGTGCACCATATGCATTTCGCAGCGGAGCTTCATAAAGAGGGTATTAAGGCAGGACTGGCGTTGTTGCCAGAGACCTCCGTTGCTAGTGTAGAGCCGATTTTGCATAGTTTTGACCATGTATTGATATTTAGCGGTAATCTTGGGCATCAGGGCGGCAGCCATGCCAACTTAGAACTTCTTGAAAAAGTAAAACAGGTAAAGGTGCACCACCCAAATGTCGAAATTGGCTGGGACGGCGGAGTAAATGCCGGGAACGTGGCAGCAATCTCTCGGGCTGGAGTAAGTGTGATTAACGTCGGCGGTTATATCCAAAATGCTCCTGAACCAGAGGTGATGTATGCTAAACTATTAGCATTAACGGAAACAAAAGATGAATAAACAGCTCAGTATTTCAGAACTTGAATTGAAGGCAAATGATATCCGTGAGGATATTATCCGGATGCTCGAACACGCTGGTAGTGGGCATAGCGCAGGGCCGTTGGGGCTGGCTGATATTTTTACAGCACTTTATTTTGATATTTTGAATCATGACCCCAAAAAGCCCAACTGGAGCGAGCGGGATATCTTGCTTTTGAGCAACGGCCACTGTGTGCCAGTGCAATATGCGGCTATGGCCGAAGCTGGGTATTTTGACAAAGATGAGTTGATGACGCTAAGGCAATTTGGGTCTCGTTTGCAGGGTCATCCAGAACGAACTAAATTGCCGGGGCTTGAGAATACTAGTGGTCCGTTGGGAAGTGGCCTGAGCCAGGCTTGTGGCATGGCGCTGGCAATGCGGATGAACAATGATCTTCATCGTTCTATATATGTAGTAATGGGCGATGGCGAACTGGACGAGGGTAATGTGTGGGAAGCAGCAATGTTGGCTGGCAAATACAAATTTGGAAATCTGATTGGTATTGTTGATCGTAATAATATCCAGATAGATGGTCCAACAGAGACAGTCATGCCGCTCGAAGACTTGGTAGGCAAGTGGGAATCGTTTGGCTGGCACGTACTTGAGATTGATGGCAACAACATGGAGGCGATTATTGACGCCTGTGCATTGGCTCGCTCAATTGTTGAAAAGCCGGTGGTGATTATTGCTCGCACAATTCCTGGCAAAGGTGTAGATTTTATGGAGTATGACTTTACATGGCATGGTAAGCCGCCAGATCATGAGCAGGCGAAGAAGGCCTTGCATGAATTGCGAACGTTGAAGGGTAAGATTAGGGGTGAGCATGAATAGCCTACATTTAGTGCACGATATTCTGAGCCACGATATTGTCAGTGAGCCGATTCGTAAGGGTTTTGGTAAGGGGCTAAAAAAGGCAGGTGAGCTAAACGAAAATGTTGTTGCAGCTTGTGCAGATCTTACCGATAGCACCCAGATGAGTTTATTTAAAGAAGCATTTCCTGAGCGGTTTGTAGAGATTGGTGTGGCAGAGCAAAACTTAGTTACCGTTGGTTCTGGCTTGGCGGCTATGGGCAAAATACCTTTTGTGAGTAGCTATGCAGCGTTTAGTCCTGGCCGTAACTGGGAGCAGATCCGGACGACGATTTGTTTAAACGATCGACCTGTAAAAGTTGTTGGCTCGCATGCAGGAGTCAGCGTGGGGCCAGATGGTGCAACTCATCAGATGCTTGAAGATATTGCTTTGATGCGAGTGCTTCCAAATATGGTGGTGATTGCTCCAGGTGACAGCGTAGAAGCAGAAAAAGCTACGCTCGCCATGGCGGTGGATAAGCGCCCAGGCTATTTACGTTTGGCTCGTGAGGCAACACCAATCATTACTACAGATGACACGCCATTTGAGATTGGAAAAGCTTATATATATACCGAGGGCAAAGACATCTCGATTATTGCCACAGGTACAATGACCTACCAAGCTATGGTGGCGGCAGAGCATCTCTTTAAGCAAGGTATAGACGCAGAGGTTGTGCACGTTCCAACCATTAAGCCCTTGGATGGTGTGACGATCTTAAAAAGCGCCAAAAAGACTGGCGCAGTAATTACCGTTGAAGAAGGGCAGATTGCTGGTGGTCTGGGCGGTGCAGTCGCCGAGATTTTGAGCGAACATCAGCCAACCAAGCTAAAAAGAATTGGTATGCAGGATCGTTTTGGTGAGTCTGGCAAACCAGAAGAGTTGCTGAAGCATTTTGGCCTTACTGCCAAGCATATTGAGCTGGCTGCCCATGAAATAACAGAAAATAAATAAAGAGGAAAATATTATGCCACTGACGCTAGAACAAATACGAAGAAACACCGATGCTGCTCGTGAGCTGATGGAGCGATCTCGCAAGGAGCGCTTCGGTGTTGGGGCATTTAACTTAGATAATCAAGAGACTCTGAAAGCCGTTGCCAGAGCGGCCGTTGCTAAAAAATCACCAGTCCTTGTAGAGGTCAGCCAGGGCGAGGTTGATGCACTGGGCCTCGAAAATATCCGAGACATGGTAGACAACTACAAAGAAGAACTTGGCTTAGAGATTTATGTAAATCTAGATCACAGCCCCAGCGTAGAAGCAGCTAAAGCTGGTATAGAGGCTGGTTTTGAGTTTATTCATATTGATATTTCGCAGGCAGATCATGACGCTAGTGAAGAAGAGATTATTGCCAAAACCAAAGAGATTGTGGAGTACGCTAAGTTTACTGGCGCATTGGTGGAAAGTGAGCCACATTATTTTGGCGGAAGTTCTAATAAGCACGATGAGAAGATCAACTACAAAGAGATAAAAAAGACCTTTACAACCCCTGATGGTGCCAAGCAATTTGTAGAAGCTACAGGAATTGATACTTTTGCTGCCGCCATCGGCAACCTACATGGCTCATACCCAGTACCAAAAGTGCTTGACCTTGACCTGTTGAAAGAAATTCGAGCTGCGATTGATTGTAATATTAGTTTGCATGGCGGCAGCGGAACACCGCTGCACTATTTTAGGGATGCTACGAAGATTGGTGTGAGCAAGATTAATATTAATTCTGATATGCGGATTGCATTTAGAACAACCCTCGAGAAAGTCTTAAAAGAAAATCCAAATGAATATGCAGTAGTGAAGCTTATGGATGAGGTTATCGGGGCTGTACAGGGTGTAGTAGAGAAAAAGATTGATGCATTTGGCAGTGAGGGCAAGGCTCTTTTGTAGTTCTCTTACAAAAGGATTGCACAAACTGTTTGTTTTTAGGATAATAGGAGTAAAGCATGAGCAATAACAAAGAATCGGTGGGGATTGATGTACTTTCGGTAGGCGATGTGGTTACTGATGCTTTTATAAAATTACTCGATGACAGAGCGCAGGCGTACGATACAGACCAAGGCCCAGTTTTGGCCATGCCGTTTGCCACTAAGATCCCATTTGACCACGCAGAAATATTGCCAGCCGTAGGGAATGCCTCAAATGCCGCAGTGAATTTTGCCAAGCTTGGACTGAGGAGTGGGTTAGTCTCAAATGTTGGCGGAGACCAAGACGGGCGAAGTATTCTCGAAACACTTGAAAAGGCAAAAGTAGACACCCGTTTTGTGAAAATAAGCCCAAAAAAGAAGAGTAATTACCACTACGTACTTTGGTATAAAGAAGAGCGTACCATACTTATTAATCACGAAGAATATACATACCATTGGCCACATCTTCGAGGGCACGAAAAACCAAAGTGGATTTACTTTAGCTCAATCTCAAAAAATGCTCTTGAGTTTCATGATGAAATGATCGAGTCTCTAAACCGTCATCCAGAAATCAAACTAGCATTTCAGCCGGGCACATTCCAGATGGAAGCAGGGGCTGAACGTTTGGCACATGTCTATAAGCGTGCTGATCTTGTAGCAGTAAATCGGGAAGAAGCAGCGTATGTAACCGGCGGAAATGTTGATGATATACATGATCTATTTAACAAACTACATTCGCTTGGGCCAGAAATTGTAGTTATTAGTGATGGACCAAAGGGTAGCTATGCAAGTGATGGCGAAAATCGCTACAAGATGCCCCTATACCCAGATCCAGCTCCTCCAGTAGAACGAACTGGAGCAGGTGATGCCTTTACTTCGACCTTTGTCGCAGCAATTATGAAGGGGAATACGATAGAAGGGGCTTTGCAGTGGGCACCAATTACCTCGATGAACGTAGTGCAGAATGTCGGAGCGCAAGCGGGGCTATTAACCGAACGTGAATTGTCTGATCTCCTGGTAAAGGCACCTGACTGGTACAAGCCTGAACGGATATAGTCATGACAAGGTTAATATCAGACATCTTGTCCGCTAAAGAGCCGGAATTTAGTCATAATCTACATTCTTGGGAGCGCCTAGCTCATAAGCCAGCAGTTGATATCGTACTCTCGGGAGATATTAAGGGCTCGGTTAAGGAGACTGTTAATAAGCTTGGTCTTGACGAAAAAGATACTACACCGAGGGAGCTGTATTATTCTCTCAAAAAGAGAGCGGTAGATGATAGTATTATTCTCGAAAAAAAGATGGGTGCGAAAACTACTGATAGCCCTGAGCAAATTGCTAAAAAGGCTATCGTTTATGCACAGAAACTCTTGAGTGAGTATTCGTTCTGGAGCATTAAACAGAGTGCCGCAAAAAAGATTATAAAAGCTGTCCCACCAAAAAAACTTATGAAAATACTGGGGTATCGGTCGATCGATGCGGTATTAAAGCGAGAGTCGGCAGGTCTTATTCTGGTTCTAGCTTCTTTAGTAGATCCCGACTATGCCCTAAGACTAGCAGCTCAGTACAAGAAGCTCCAGCCCAGCGACTTTGACACTCATAAAGTTTCTGTAGAATTAATACCAAAAGAAATTTTAGCCAAGTTACGAAAACAAAACCTTTTAACCAACCAATATATTTTGAACGCCTACCAAACAGGTGCAATTATTGTGGTTCCACCGACCAAGCGATTTAAAGGAGATAGCTTGCTGTTATTGTCTAGTATTATTGAGGCTGCTAAAGGTGTAGCGATGTACTCTTCTTACTTCAAGACACTTAGTGTAGAAAAGAAGTTTGGCGAAAATATTGCGCAGCTCCTGCTACAAGGGCTAACCAATAACTCACGTAGTCGTATTGGTACAGGGTGGTCATCGTTGCACGCTCTCGCAAAAAAAGACCCCTCAAAGTTACCAGAAAGTATAGGGCCGCATATCCATGATGATGATCTTAAGACCCCATCACTTTCTGATATTGAAGAGATAACTTTCTGGCACGATAAATTATACGTAGTGCAAGTGCACCCAGAAGGCATTATCTCGTGTAATATCTTGGACGTACTGATAAACGTAGCAAACGAAGTGCCGCACGAAAGATCAGTACGATTGTATGGTCAGAGTTATCTGTGGGATGAGTTAATAGCTCGATATCTACTGCATGAGCCAATTCGAAAACTAATAATCAACATAAACTAGAGGAGTAAGTAGGTGTATCAAATTTGCGTATCAGGAGCGGCAGCAGGACAGAGCGTAGAAGAAGGCAGAAAGCTTGCGGCTCTTGCTGGAGAAGCAATAGCTAGCGGTAAGCATGCTCTACTTACAGGTGCAACAACAGGGCTGCCAAACTATGCAGCCGAACAGTATAAGAAGGCCGGAGGTCATGCAAGCTTAGGTATTAGCCCAGCAGCTAGCAAAATTGAGCATGTTGTGAAGTATCGTTTACCTACAAAAGCATACGATTCAATTCTCTATACAGGACTCCATTATGTTGGGAGGGATGCGTTATTAATTGGTTCAGCTGATGCCGTAATCTGTGTGGGTGGGCGGATAGGAACACTGCACGAATTCACGATTGCTTTTGAGATGGATACACCAATTGGTATCCTCCAGGGTGCTGGTGGTGTCAGTACCGAAATTATGGATGTCCTCCGTGCCGCTGGACTACGCAGTAGAGAAGATATTGTATTTAGCGACGATGCGAGTGATCTTGTGAAGCAACTCACCAAAGTCCTAAACGAGCGAAACAAAAAATACCTAAAGATCTATAGATAATTAAGAACCTACGAACTGCTACAATATAGGTAGTGAGTAAGTTTCATTTGAAGAGTAGCTATAAGCCAACTGGAGACCAGCCAGTAGCTATTGAGGCTTTGGTAAAAAATCTGAAAAATTCTGTTAAAGAGCAGACACTTCTTGGCGTGACTGGATCAGGTAAGACGTTTACTATGGCTAACGTTGTCGAAAAGTTGCAAAAACCAACATTGGTGTTGTGCCATAACAAGACATTGGCAGCGCAGTTATACAGTGAGTTCAAGCAGTTTTTCCCCGACAATGCAGTACATTATTTTGTGAGTTATTTTGATTATTACCAGCCAGAAGCGTATATTGCTCGGTCGGATACCTATATAGAGAAAGATTCTCAGATAAATGAAGAGATAGATCGTTTACGCCATGCGGCAACGTCATCATTGCTCAGTCGTCGGGACGTGCTGATTGTTGCAAGTGTAAGCTGTATTTATGGTATTGGTTCGGTCGAAGACTATGGAGAAATGGCGGTTTCAGTCAAAGTTGGTGAAACTCGCAAACGGGATAAATTACTACGTCACTTAACAGATATACAATACCAAAGAAATGATGTAGATTTTCATCGTGGTACGTTTCGTGTTCGTGGGGACGTAGTAGATATTTATCCGGCTTCCGAAGAAGTCGCATATCGGGTTGAATTCTTTGGTGATGAAATTGAGAAAATTACCAAACTTGATCCACTAACAGGAGAAATTTTGGCAAAACTGGATAGTTTGAAAGTCTACCCAGGCAGTCACTACGTTACTCCGCAAGAAAAGTTAAAATTTGCGCTCGGTAAAATCCGCAATGAACTCGATGATCGACTGGCTATTTTCAAAAAAAATGGACAGCTTTTGGAGGCACAACGCTTAGAACAGCGAACTAATTTTGACCTAGAGATGCTAGAAGAGACGGGATTTGTCAAAGGCATCGAAAACTACAGTCGGTACTTAACAAACCGGGAAGCTGGTGACCAGCCAGCAACACTTCTTGATTATTTTCCGGATGATTACTTAATGTTTATTGATGAATCTCACATGACAATTCCGCAGGTGAGAGGTATGTACAACGGTGATCGTGCTCGCAAAGAAGTATTAGTAGAGCATGGATTTCGTTTGCCGAGTGCACTCGATAATCGACCCCTCAATTTTACCGAGTTCGAACGGCACGTCAACAACGTGGTATATGTCAGCGCTACACCAGCAGAATATGAACTTTCTAGAAGCCCAGAGCCAGCGCAACAGATAATTCGTCCAACAGGGCTGCTCGATCCAAAGATCGAAGTAAGGCCTGTTACGCACCAGGTAGATAATTTGATAGAAGAAATTAAAACTACGATCGATAAAAAACACCGAGTGCTTGTAACTACTCTGACGAAACGAATGGCAGAAGACCTGACAGAATACTTGCAAGAGCTGGGCATAAAAGTTGCCTATTTGCACAGCGAAGTCGAGACCCTGGAGCGCACTGATATTTTAAGAGATCTGCGTCTCGGAGTCTATGACGTAGTGGTCGGTATTAATCTACTACGAGAAGGTCTGGATCTTCCAGAAGTTAGCCTTGTGGCAATTTTGGATGCCGATAAAGAAGGTTTCTTGCGCAGCGACGCAGCACTTATTCAGACTATTGGCCGGGCAGCCAGACACCAAGAAGGGCGAGTGATTATGTATGCCGACACGGTTACAAGGAGTATGCAGCGAGCGATTGATGAGACAAATCGAAGGCGCAAAATCCAGGAAGACTACAATAAAAAACACGGCATTACGCCAGCAAGTATTGCTAAGAATATCGACAAAGGCTTGCGGCCAGACCTCCCAGATAGCGAAAAGCCAAAACTGGATCTTAAGAAAATTCCAAAAGATGAGTACAAACACCTTATTCGTGATCTGAATGCTCAGATGGAAATGGCAGCTGGTAATTTACAATTCGAACGAGCCGCAGAGCTACGGGATATGATCAAAGAGCTCGAAGCCAAACTCTAACTCTGCCCCATACTGATGTAGTTATAGTCAATTGCGTCCAAATTGCCTTGGTGTGTTTTGTGTTCTTCGGCCAGGCGTAACTGACGTTTGAGGGCATCAGACATATCATGGTGGCTAACTGCTCTCAGATGTCCGTTGAATAATCTTGACAGCTTATCTGTATCGAGGTCTACCATCACTCGGTCAAAGTTGGCAAAATCCTTTTTCCAAATTTCACCCATCCCCATGATATCGTCAGGGTAGCCGAGTACATATCCATTAGTTCTTGCTGGATCCATGTGACTCACAAACTTTCCAGCATCACCATTCATAAGAGCTAGAGCATCAAGAGCTGCAAACTTTGGGTCGGCGTCGATAGTCTTTGGGTAGCGAGATAGTACATTCAATGGTAATTGGCTAATGTGATAAAGCAAGGAAGTAGCCTCGAGCACGGGCATACGTAGGTAGCGATGGTTTAAGCGGAAGGGTCTTGGATAGCAGGGTGCAGTGGCACTAAAATAGAACACGTCGAGGTCGTAATCTGGCCTATTCTGTGCCAGTGCAGTAATCCCAAGAGCGAGCATACCACCACGAGATATGCCCCGAGCTTGAATGTTGTGAGGGTCAAGAGAATCATTTTCCCCGACCATAAATTTACCAATCTTTAAAATATTGTGAGCCGTTCGGGCTTGGCTAAGCGTGCCTGTCCAGTCGAGCTCTCTACTGATTAATACGGTAGAAAAACCAGCCTCTAACTCTTTAATTTGATGATGATAATTAAAGCCCTCGTTGTCCTTAGTCAGGAAGGCAGTTGTTTTTACCGATGATTGGGGTATTTTTAGGTTTCTTATAAACGGTTTACCCTCCTGGACTCGGTAGACAGAACTATCTTCCATAACAATAGTTCGGCTTTCTATCGTTCCTTTGTACGGAATTTTTCGAATTTCTTTTACCTCAGATGAATCAGCAATGTCATGCTCGAATATCCATTTATCTGGCAAAAAAACACCCTCAGTTTCCTGAGGGGGCAATACTTCGAGTGATTGTTCTGGGCGAGCTTCGGCTACTCGGTACATTGGGTGTACTCCTTAATGCTTATCGTAATGTAAAAACAAAATTTTGTACAGATTAATCTTATCCATGTTAAAACCTCTCTGGAACAACAGCACCAACTCTTATATACTATGTAGAATATGACCAAGCTTACTCGGGACGATATCTTAAAATTGGCAAAACTTTCTAAGCTCCAGCTCACTGATGAGCAGATCAAACACTTTACACACGATATCGCTACACTCATTGCTTACGTAGAACAGCTCCAAAGTGTAGATATCAGTGGCCTAGAGCCAACAGATCAAGTTACAGGTCTTGTTAATGCTTGGCGAGAAGACGTAGTGGCTGATTATCAGGCAAAGCCAGACGAGCTTCTTAAGAACGCTCCTGCAACTCAGGATCATCAGATAAAAGTAAAGCGAGTGATTGAATAGTATGAGCTCTAGCTGGAAGCCCCTTGCAGAGATAGTATCTGAAGTCACTTCGGGTAAAATCACGGCTACCTCCTTGGTGGAAAAGTCACTACAAAAGATCACCCAGGCAGAGGAGTTTGATGCAATTCTTAGTGACCTAAAAGACAGTGCCTTACAACGTGCTAAGCAGGTTGATAAAGATATAGCAACAGGGAAAAAGGCTGGTCGGCTAGCTGGTGTACCGTTTATTGCCAAAGATAATTTTTTGGTATTTGGCGGTAAAACAACTGCCGCAAGTAATATTTTGCGTCCATTTGAACCACCATATCAGGCAACAGCGATTGAAAAACTAGAAGCCGAAGGGGCGATCTGCGTAGCTAAAGCAAACCTTGATGCGTTTGCGCATGGTAGTAGTACTGAGAATAGCGATTTCATGGTGACAAAGAATCCGCATGATAAAACTCGAGTTCCTGGTGGTAGTTCTGGAGGATCTGCCGCAGCAATTGCTCTTGATTTAGCACCGTTTGCTCTTGGTACTGATACTGGTGGCTCAATCCGCTTGCCGGCGAGCTTTTGCGGTAAAGTTGGCTACAAGCCAACCTATGGGCTTGTTTCTAGAAGCGGAGTAGTTGCAATGGGGAGTAGCTTAGATGTAATTGGTCCGATTACACATACGGTGGAAGACGCAGCTTTAGTGCTTGATTGTATGGCTGGTAAAGACGAGCTGGACGGTACTACAATCGATAGAGAAGACTCATATGTAACCGAAGGGTCAGACCTAAATGGAGTAACTTTCGGAGTTGTTAAAGAGTATTTTGAAGAGGGTCTTGGCCCAGAAGTTCGAGAAGTAATAGATG
The DNA here is from genome assembly GCA_964643605.1 of uncultured Candidatus Saccharibacteria bacterium. Lineage (GTDB taxonomy): Bacteria > Patescibacteriota > Saccharimonadia > Saccharimonadales > 2-12-FULL-41-12 > CAMTWJ01. Next base: position 12,496 of record CAZXTF010000015.1, read on the forward strand.
TAGCAATCAAGTCTATCCAAAAGGCAGGTGGCACAATTAAAGAAGTTAGTTTGCCATCGTTACCGTTAGCGCTGGCGGTTTATTATATAATTTGTCCTGCCGAGGTTAGTAGTAACCTCGGTCGATATGATGGCCAGCGCTATGGGTTTTCTGATGAAAATGCAAAAGATCTTGATGCGAGCTATACGCTAAGTCGTTCGCATGGTTTTGGTGACGAGGCAAAACGTCGCATCATGATGGGAACATACGTGCTCAGCAGTGGTTATTACGATGCATATTATCAAAAGGCTCAATTGGTTCGTACAAAGATCATCAATGAATATAATGAGGCATTACAGTCGTGTGATGTTCTGATTGGTCCAGTCGCACCAACTCCAGCATTTAAGATTGGCGAGAATACAAGTGATCCCCTCAAGATGTATCTCACTGATATTATGACAGTTAGTGCTAATCTAGCAGGTATTCCTGCAATTAGTATTCCCGCAAACAAGCACACAAAAGACCTCCCAGTGGGTCTACAACTTATTGGTCAGCAAAAACAAGACAGAAAACTTCTTTCAATTTCACGGAGTGTAGAAGGAGTACTAACATGAATCTAAGAAACCTCGAACTTGAAGAAAAAATAATCCTTGTTGTAGTGGGAGTTGTTGGGTTATGCATAATAATTCTCTTGATTCAAAAGGTATTTAAGCGACAAAAACGAGATTATTTCTTGATATCATGGAAAGCACTACAGGCAAGATGTGCAGACAAAACTCAGTGGGCAACAGCAATCTTTGAAGCGGACGATTTGCTAGATAAGGCTTTGCAGAAGAAAAAAGTAAAAGGTAAAACAATGGGCGAGAGGCTAGTATCTGCCCAGAATATATTTACTGACAACGATGGGGCATGGTATGGGCACAAATTGCGGATGAAACTTGAGGAAAAGCCAGGTACAGCTCTTAAAAAACAAGATGTTAAAAAAGCATTACTTGGGCTTGGACAGGCTTTGAGAGATTTGGGAGTTATGAAGTGAGTAATTACCTACCGACTATAGGTATTGAATGTCATGTACAGCTAAAGACCAAGACCAAGCTATTTGCTGCGGTTGGTAATGACGCTCGAGAAGCTTTACCAAATACTCTAGTGAGTCATATTTGCTTAGGTATGCCAGGAGCTCTGCCGGTGCTCAATAGACGAGCAGTCGAGCTTGCCTCTAAGGCTGCGTTTGCTCTCAAAACTAAGCCGCAAGAGTTTAGTAAATTCGATAGAAAGCATTATTTTTACCCAGATCTTCCCAAAGGATATCAGATTAGTCAGTTCAATTATCCTATTGTTCTTGGGGGTGAAGTAGATATCAAGATTAATGGCCAAAAAAAGAAAATTGGTATCACTCGGGCGCACCTTGAAGAAGATGCAGGCAAGAATACCCACCCTGTAAATGCAGAGTACAGCCTGGTAGACCTGAACCGAGCTGGCACGCCGTTGCTAGAAATTGTGAGCGAACCAGATATGCATACTCCCGCCGAAGCTCGAGCCTATGTAAATGAACTGTATTTACTTATGAAGTATGCTGATGTTACTGAAGGCGACCTATACCATGGGAATATGCGATTTGATGTTAACATTAGCGTCAGTAAAGACCCAAATAAGCTCGGCAATCGGAGCGAAATTAAAAACCTAAATAGCTTTCGAGCTGTCGAAAAAGCTGTCGAGTACGAGATAAAGCGCCAAACCGAGCGGCTCGAAAAGGGTAAAGAAGTACAGCAAGAAACTCGTGGTTGGGACGACGCCAAACAAAAAACGTTTTCGCAACGCACCAAAGAAGAAGCTCACGACTATCGATATTTCCCTGACCCGGATATTCCCCCCGTCCAGCTCGACGATGCTTTTATACAGAAAACCAAATCACAAATGCCAGAATTGCCTGATGATTATCGTAAGAAATTTAGTAACCTTAATATTGACACCAGTGTGGTTGAAGACATCTTAGCGCTACCACAAGTTGCTCAGCAGATTTCTAGCATTCTTGATAAGAGCAGTCCGGCGATTGCTCGAGCGAGTACATTCTGGTTATTACAGGGGAAACCAGAAGATGAATCACTTGGGGCTAACTGGACGAGTACTATCTCGGATGAGCAGTTAATCACACTAGCTAGATTAGTAGAAGCAAACAAGCTGAGCTCGACTGGTGCAAAACAAGTTTTGACCATTATGCAGGAAAAAGGCGGCGAGCCAGAGCAGATTGCAGAGGACAATAACCTACTGCAAGTTTCTGATGAAGGGGAAATAGGTAAGATCATTGATCAGGTATTAACCGACAATCCGCAGGCTGCCGAGGATATCAAAGCAGGCGAGGTGAAAGCTATCGGCTTCTTAGTCGGCCAAGTCATGAAGGCCAGTAAGGGGCAGGCAAATCCTGGATTAGCTCAAAAAATTATTAAAGAAAAATTGGGGGTATAGTATGGTAAAAGTACGAAAAGCAGTCATAGCTGCTGCAGGATTTGGCACACGATTTTTACCACAAACAAAAGCTATGCCAAAAGAAATGCTACCGATTGTAGATAAGCCGGTTATTCAGTATGTTGTCGAAGAGCTGGTACGAGTTGGCATAGAAGACATCATTATTGTTACTGGCTATTCCAAGCGCAGTATTGAAGATCACTTTGACGAGCCCAATGCTGACATGGTTGCAAACCTAATTCAGGGTGGCCCCAGGAAGGCAAAACTACTTGAAGAAGTAAAAAGTATTTCTGAACTTGCCAATTTTATTTATATTCGTCAAAAGGGTCCATATGGAAATGGTACGCCAATTCTAAACTCGGAGCATATTATTGGTGATGAGCCATTTATTTACACATTTTGTGATGATTTTATCGAGGCCAATCCACCAAGTTTTCAGCAAATGATCGAAGCATACGAGAAGTTCCAGACGCCGATTATGAGTACTATTAAGTCAACAAGTGAAGAAGATTTTGAGAAGTATGGATTTGTAGCAGGTGAAGAAGTTGAGCCAGGAGCAGTCAAGGTAACCAACATTATAGAAAAGCCTGGTAAAGATCAGGCTCCATCCAACATGGCTTCAGTTAGCGGATATCTTCTTACTCCAGATATCTTTTCTTACTTACATGCACAGCAAAAACGGCTAGAGCCAGGTAAAGAATTTGTGAGCAACCAGGCGCTACTTGATATGGCTAATGATGGTAAAGACGTGATAGCACTTGATATAAAAGGTGGTACTTTCTATGATGCTGGTGACAAACTGGAATATATCAAAACAGTTATAGATTTTGCGTTAAAGCACCCCGACATCAAAGACGAAGTGCTTACTCACATAAAATCAAAAGTTGATTCGCTTGAAGACTAACTAGGTGTATAATAGTGAATACTATGGATAGTACGTGGTACGAGGTTTTGGTAGTCATATTGTCGGTGATGCTTGCCATCTTTCTGACTTTAAATATTATTCTAGCAGCAATACTTATCAAGATAGTTAAGTCGGTTAAGCGTATTACTGATCATGCAGAGCATATTGCCGATACAGCCGAACATGTGGGAGATTTCTTCCGAGCTGCCGCACCACCTATAGCTATATTAAAAATTATTGCTAACATCGGAGATGCAATTCAGAGTAAATCTAATAAGAAGGACAAATAATATGTCAAAGAAGAGCACAAACTTTGCGGTGGGCGCCATTATAGCAGCAGGCATCGGGTACGTTGCAGGCATATTAACTGCCCCTAAGTCTGGCAAAGAAACTCGTAAAGACATACAACGAAGCGCCTCAAAGGCAAAAACAGAGGGAGAGAAACAGCTCAAGAGTCTTTATAGTGATCTGCAAGATACTATTGATAAAGCTAACAAACAGACCACGAAGGCTAAAGGAAAGGCAACAAAAGAGTATAAAGAGGCTCTAGTCAAAGCAGATGCTGCCAAGAAGAAGGCTAAACTGTTACTCAGTGCCTTGCACGATGGAGATGCAGATGATCCAAACTTAAAAGCGGTCATCAAAGAGGTTTCTGCCGCCAAGAAAAACTTGGTTAAATTTATTAAGAAATAGTTTAATTATGGGCATCGTTTATAAAGCTCGGGGAGGGAGTTCTGTAGTATATGTCGGCTAAAAAAACTACCGAAAAACTTGCTCCAGAAGATTTTGTACACCTACATAATCATACTCAATATAGTTTGTTAGACGGCCTTACAAAGGTTCCTGAACTCATTGATTTTATAGATGAGTCTGGTATGAAGGCTGTGGCGATGACCGACCACGGTACACTGTCCGGTGCTATTGAATTTTATAAAGCTGCTCAGGCCAAAAAGATCAAACCAATTATTGGCATCGAAGCTTATGTTGCACCAAGAAAGCACACCGACAAAGATCCGAGTGTAGATAAGCAATATTTTCACCTAATTATTTTGGCTATGAACGAAAAAGGCTATCAGAATTTAATGCGCCTCAGTACTATATCCAATCTCGATGGTTTTTACTACAAGCCACGAATCGACCATGATTTACTGGAAAAGCATAACGAAGGACTAATTGTTCTATCGGGTTGTATCAACGGAGAAGTCGGTGATGCGCTTAGGCAAGAACAATACGATCAGGCTAAAAAAACAGCCGAGTGGTATAAGAACATATTCGGTGATCGTTATTATATCGAGATCCAAGATCATGGGCATAGAGATCACCCAAGCTCTTGGGCAGACCAAATAGCTGTCAATGATCAGGCTTTTAAATTAGCAGATGAGCTTAATATAAAAACAGTTATAACTGGTGATGCTCACTACTTACGCCATGAAGATCAAGAAGCTCACGAGATTCTCCTTTGTGTACAGACTGGATCATTCTTGTCTGATAAGAAGAGGATGAGCTTAAAAGATTTTGAGCTGCATGTAGCAAAAGCAGAAGATATTATCGGTCGTTGGGGCAAAGATCATCCGGAGTCTATAAAAAACACAAAAGAAATTGCTGATCGTTGCAAGCTATCTTTATCTTTAGGGGATATCCTTATTCCTAAGTTCCCGGTGCCAAAAGGTGAGACAGAGCACTCTGTACTTCGAAAACTCGTTTACGCTGGTTTGGCTTGGCGCTATGCTGATGTCTCGCAAAAAAAAGCTAAGACACTCACAGAACCAGCAGTTAAAAAGATGCTTCCAAAAGATGTCAAAGAACGGGCAGAATATGAAATGACCGTTATTAACGAGATGGGTTTTAACGGATATCTTCTTATCATTGCTGACTTTATAAACTGGGGCAAAAATAAAGGTATTATCTTCGGTCCCGGTCGTGGAAGTGCTGCTGGATCAATTATTGCCTACGCTCTTAATATTACTGATCTTAATCCTCTGGAGTATGATCTGCTATTCGAACGATTCTTAAATCCAGACCGAATTAGTATGCCTGATATCGATATTGATATTCAGGATACTCGCAGAGGCGAAGTCATTGAATACTGCATTGATAAGTACGGGAAAGATAGGGTGGCAAATATTGTAACATTTGGTCGTATGGCTGCTCGTAACGCAGTTCGTGATGTAGCCCGTGTTTTGCAAGTGCCATATGCCGAAGCTGACCGCTTAGCAAAGATGATCCCGCCACCTGTACAGGGGCGGCATATACCGCTCGAAACATCACTCAAGAATGATACCGATCTTTCAAATGAATACAAGTCGAATGAGCGGTCTCGTGAAGTATTTGATCTGGCTATTCGCCTAGAAGGAACGATTCGAAGCCATGGTGTCCATGCAGCAGGTGTGGTAATCGCACCCGATGATATCGTGAAGTTTACACCACTCGAAATGGCTCAAAAAGGCGTTGTTGCAACCCAATATTCTATGTGGCCAATCGAAGATCTCGGTCTGCTAAAAATGGATTTCTTAGGCCTTTCTAACCTAACCATTATCAACAATGCTATGCGTATCATTAAAAAAGTATATGGTAAAACCATTGATCTCAGCACGTTGCCTCTCGACGATGAAAAAACTTATAGATTATTCCAAAAAGGAGATACTACAGGGGTATTCCAACTTGAATCAAGTGGCATGAAGCGTTACTTGAAGGCTTTGAAGCCTACAACTTTTGAAGACATCGTTGCCATGGTTGCCTTGTACCGGCCGGGGCCAATGCAGTTTATTGATGATTTTATTACTCGAAAACACGGGGAGAAAGAAATTACTTATTTACATCCAAAAATGGAGGGTGCATTAAGTAATACCTACGGGGTGTTGGTCTATCAAGAACAGGTGATGCAGATATCCAAAGACATGTGTGGCTTTACTGGTGGTCAAGCAGACACGCTGCGTAAAGGTGTTGCCAAAAAGATCCCCTCAGTTCTGGAGAAAATGAAAGTTGAATTTATTGAGGGTGCCATAAAAAACTCAAATGCCGACAGAGCCCTTATGGAAAAATTTTGGAAACAACTAGAAGAATTTGCCGCCTATTGTTTTAACAAGAGCCACGCAGCGTGCTACGGGCTAATCGCCTACCAGACAGCTTACCTTAAGGCGCATTATCCTGCAGCGTTTATGGCAGCATTAATGACGAGCGATTATGATGATACAGATCGCTTAGCTATCGAAATTTCTGAATGTCAAAATATGGGGATCGAAGTCCTCAGCCCAGATGTTGATGAGTCATTTCTTGAGTTCGCTGTCATCAAAGGCGACGATAGGAAAGATCGGATTCGCTTTGGCATGAACGCCATTAAAAATGTTGGGTCTGCAGCTGTCGAAGAGATTATTCGGGCAAGAAGCGAGGGGGGAGGTTTTGCAAATCTTGAAGATTTTCTGACCAAAGTTAGCCACAGAATCGTCAACAGAAAGACACTAGAAAGCCTTATAAAATCTGGTGCTATGGACCGTTTTGCCGACAGGTCAGTGCTTATCAATAGCCTCGATACTTTAGTCGCATTTGCCAGTCGAGCTCAAAAAGATGCAGCTAGTGGGCAAATTGGTTTGTTTGCCGACAGCGAGCTAGCAGCTAGTGTAGCGGCACAGCTATCTCTGCAAGCAGATGGGGAGATCTATCCATCTCGTCAAAAACTCTTGTGGGAGCGTGAGCTACTGGGCATCTACCTCAGTAGTCATCCACTCGAAGAATATAAGTTACTACTTTCAGAGCAATGCGTCTCAATCGAAGAGATCACAATTGAAATGGATGGTCGTGCCACAAAGATAGGTGGGTCGATCACTGATGTGCGAGAGATCACAACCAAAAATGGCCAGAAAATGGCTTTTGTGAAGATCGCAGATATGACGAGCGAACTTGAACTTATCCTATTCCCCGGGACATACCAGCAGACAGTAGGAATATGGGAAAAAGACAAGGTTGTTATGATCGACGGCAAGATAAACAATAAAGACCGAAGCGGTAACACCAGCGATGAAATTAAGATAATGGTCGATAATGCCCGAGAAATAACCCATCAGCAAGCTGCTGCATATCAGTCAACTGGTAAGAAAAAGAAAGCCCCAAAGCCTGCCACCAAAAAGACTACTTCTGTTCGCACCAAACAGCCGACAGTTACCGAAGCGGTCGAGCAAAGGCTCTATATTCGTATGAATAAATCAGATGAAACCCAGTTAAGTAAACTAAAAAGTGTCATTGATGAAAATCCCGGCACCACGCCGGTGGTGTTGGTAGTCGGTGAAAACGACAATAAACAAATTATTCGCTTGCCAAGCTCAATTAGCCCAGCCGAAGACCTGATATCGAGCGTCACCAAAATATTCGGCAAAGAGTCGGTAAAATATCAGTAAATTGTACCGGCGGTCTGAATAAGAATCGCTGCTAGTGCCAGCAGAGCGAGTAGCGTCATATCAACGAGTGGATGCTTAACAATAAACCTCTCACTAATCCTAAGAATACGTCGGATACCTCGTGCATGCGTAACCAATAGATACACGGCAATACTACCAATCAATAGGCCAAAAGCAAAGCTGCTCCACGGTGCTTTACCATCTGTAATTGTTTGAATATGGCTGATTCTTGTTTGATCATTCGACAACGTTTGGTTAATTGGCAGTGTCTGCACATCGGCTGATTTTCCGTACATTGCGACCACCACTGTTTGCGGCCCTTTGCCTTGGTAGTTTTCAGCGTTGGCAATACCAAAGCCAACTTCTGTCAGATCAGTATCCAATATATTTGCTCGGTGTGGGGGGCTGTTCATCCAGCCGCTAACCGTTGCCTTGCTGTTTGTAAAACCGTAGGCTAAGTTCTCGGCACTCTTAGAATATGTATAACCAGTCTGCTCGATAAAGTACCATGGTTCCTTGCCGTCAGGCGTAGTGTGAGACCAATAGTTTTTGGCTACCATGTCGTTAGCTTTTGCTTGTGCTGCTTGGGTAAGTTGCGGGTTTTTTGCCAGTGGTTTGATGCTGCTGTCCGAGCGCTCTTTGTTAGTATCTGCAACCAAAGAGTCAACAGTAATACCCGACGCTCGGCTCAAGACTTCATCATGGCTCTTTTTTGTAAAGCTCCCACTTAGCGAAATAAAAAGCCCAAGCCCAACAAGCAACAGCCGCCAACAAAGAAGAAGCAGCAACAACAA
>CAZXTF010000016.1:0-9824 GCA_964643605.1 uncultured Candidatus Saccharibacteria bacterium
TGACTATACTTTTCTATTTCCTCCCACGGGATAGTAATAAGCGCTAATTTTCCATCAAGAGCATACTCAACCCTCTGTAAAAGCTTACCCTTGTACGCAAGGATTCCTCGACTCTTCTTTTGTAGCTTCTTTCGCTCAGTGTCAAGCTCAGCCAAATTAGCCCCTCTTTTTACCATCTCTGCGAGAGCAAAAATACTGTCTGCTGTGGTAGTCTCGGTTGTTAGACCAAGGCTGTCTGATAAAATACCGACTGATATAAAGCTAGCTGCTTCTTGGTTAATTGGCAGTTCTAACTCTTTGCACAAACCGTAGATTACCTCAGTAGTTGATATCGCAGGTTTTATATACTGATCATTGGTAAATTCAATGGTGCTGGCTGTTTGATGATGATCAATAACTATGGACGGCCTGGAGGTTAACCAAGATAACTTAGCTGTCTTTTGCAGCGTTTCTAGCAAATCTAAGCTAGCAGTATCTACAATAATCGAGAGGTCAAAGTTGGTTGGCAGCTCGTTTACCACCCTATCCCAGCCTTTCATGTAACGAAGATACCCGGGCATATCAACCCCACAGTACATCACAACATCTTTACCAAGATCTCCTAGTATTTGCTCTAAAGCCAGCGAGCTTGATAAGCTATCACCATCTGGGTTATCTGCCTGGACAATAACGATCTTGTTTGATTCATCAAGTCGGGTTTTGATCTGTTTTTCCATCTAAATTGTTTGTCTTCCTTCTAGCGCTCGACTTAGTGTTATATGATCAGCATACTCAAGATCAAGCCCAATAGGCAAACCTCGAGCTAACCGTGAGACTGTTACCCCTGTATCTTTTAGCTTATCCGCAATGAATAATGCTGTCGATTCGCCCTCTACACTCGCATTTGTAGCCAAGATTAACTCTTTTACTTTGTCGTTTTTAATACGCTCTGCCAGCTCATTAATGTGTAGTTTTTCTGGGGTTATACCATCAATCGGCGATATTAAACCGCCCAAAACATGATACGTACCCTTAAAGCCTGTTTTCTCGATTGCAATAATATCAAATGGATCTGCTACTACGGCAATAACCTGCTTATCTCGAGACGGATCTGAGTACAGCGGCGAAACCTCTTCGTTTTTACTGATAAGCGCAAAGGTTACTGGACAATACGTAATATTTTTATGTAGGTCTTTTAGGGCACTTTCGAGTTTTGCCGCTTTTTGCTCACTACTTTTGAATAAATAGTACGCATAGCGTTCGGCACTACGAGGGCCAACACCAGGCAATACCTCAAGAGCTTCAATCAATGCTTGGAGGCTATGAGGTAATATCGCCATCTTCTCTCTCGTTAAAGGCCTAGGTTGCCGAGCACACCCATCATTGGCTGCATTTTTTCAGCGGCAACTTTTTGACTGGTCGAAATTGCATTCTTAACAGCTTCTTCAACCCATTTCTCGAGTTCTCGAATATCATCAAGATCTACTCGCTCTGGGTCGATATGTATTTTTTTTATCTTCTGCTCGCCAGTAATCTCCACCCTAACTGCATCATCGCCAGCAGAAACAGTGATAACCTGTTTTTGTAGCTCCTTTTGCAGCTTCTTAACCTTCATGAGCATTTTAGCTTGATCAAATTTATTCATTTATTCCTCTCCTTCATGGTCTATTGTAACAGATTGAGTCGAAAGCTATTTCTGGATAATTACTTTTAGCGTTGCATCAGCGTGGGGCCAGCCGATGTAGTAACGACTGGCATGGAAATATGTGATTCCTGCCACCAGCACTGCCACACACATAACTCCAACTGTTCTGGCAAATGGATTTCGTGGAAAAACAGAGAACCACTGCTGTAATAATAAACTAAGCCCAGCTACAATAAATAGATACGAGAACACTAAAGCTATCCCGATAAACTCAAAGCCTCCGAGCGTCATAAGGATTATAGAAACTATCAGCCCTCCCAAGATTAGCTTGTAGCGAATTGGGTGAAGCCCTGATCGATATGAGTAGACTCCCAGCCCAAATAGGATCAAGGAAGTTATATCTAAGATTGGCGTGCCAACAAGCCAGCGTAGCGGCTCATCAACCCCGTTCACAATAAAAGCCCTCCAGATATCTACAAAATTATTAGCCATAACCTGTAATGATAAGGTCTTTTCTCCGCCTACAAGCCCTAAAATTTGCTGATACTGACCTGGTTGCCTCACTAGACTATATATAAGTGGAGCAAGTGAACCTGCAAATAATAATAAGCTCATTAATTTTGTTGGTAAGCTAGATTTGCCCCACATAAATCGCAGTTCGTTTCTGCCAAATATTACGGAACATAGTACCAAAAACCAAAATCCTGGCACATAGAGCGTCAAGCCCGCAAAAAGCGCAACTAGAGGCAATAGTTTTGGCCTTTTTCGTTCGCTTGCCCAAATGCCAATACAGATCAGTGTAAGGGTTGCAAAAATGTACGATATGCCAAATTCAGCAGATCTTGCTTGGTGCAAGAACCAACTTGAAGAGCTAAAAAGAAGTGTGCCCAGTACTGCTATCCGGGCAGTGTACCAATGTCGCAAAATATAATACATCGCTACAATACAGCTCACTGCCATCGCTACTGATACCAAACGTAAATATGCAGAGGTATCAAAACCTAATTTAAATAGTACTGCTTGGGCAGTTCTCTGAGGCAGAAAAGCTGCCGAACTTATAAGCTCTGACTTGTTTGTAATTGCCAAAGTTTTTGGGTTTTCAAAAGGCGAAACAAATGTTCGATATTCGTGTAAGCCCGGAAGAATAATTGCTGCTACTAAAGCAGCTACCAGTAGGGCTACAGCAAGAGGCCGCCAAATTATAGCCCACAAATCAGCAAGTTTCTCTTTCATACGCTTGCTCTATTGTACCAGCTTAAGCATCAAAAGGTGTAGTGTGTTTACTGTCAAGACTACGCAAACGTTGCTTTTCTTTGTCGAAATACAGCTCGATTGCTCCCGTTGGGCCATTTCGATGCTTCTTAATAAATACATCTGTAATATTTCGTCGTTCTGTATCGGGATTGTAGTATTCTTCACGATACAAAAAGGCTACCACGTCAGCATCTTGCTCAATTGACCCAGACTCACGAAGGTCAGCTAGTTGTGGGATTTGTGGTGAGCGGCTCTCTACCGAACGACTTAACTGACTTAGCGCCACTACTGGAACGTTCAATTCTCGAGCAATACCCTTGAGCCCTCTAGAAATTTCAGAAATCTCTTGCACACGATTGCCAAAATCACCACCACTAAATTTAGCTCCACCACTCATAAGCTGTAGGTAATCAACGATAATAAGCCCGATAGGACGCTGATGCGCCTCCCGACGAGCTTTGGTGCGCAAATCACTAACCGTTATACCAGGAGTGTCGTCAATATAAATCTGAGCTTCGCTCAGTGTTCCCATAGCATGACCAATCTTCTCAAAATCAGTATCGTTCAGGTTTCCTGTGCGTAAGTTCCAGGCATCCACACCTGCTTCAGCGGCCAACAAACGGTCTACTAGCTGCTCCTTGCTCATTTCTAGACTAAAGAGCAGTACTGGCTGCCCTGCTTTTACGGCCACGTTGTGGGCAAGATTGAGCGCCAACGCAGTCTTACCCATACTCGGTCGAGCAGCCAAGATAAACAAATCACTCCGCTGTAAGCCAGCTAAGATATTGTCGAGATCTTTAAAACCTGTTGGAATACCCCGAATTGTACCCTTGTCTTTGTGGAGCTCATCCAAACGCTCAAAGCTATCACCCAAGATTTGCTCCAGACTAACCACATCTTGCTGAGTATGCTGCTGACTAACCTCAAACAAACGAGATTCTGCCAGTTCTATGATATTTTGGAGCGGTTCTTCTTCATTGAAACCAAGGTTTACAATATTCTCGCTCGCTTTTATAAGGCGTCTCCGCAGAGCTTTATCGGCAACAATTTCGGCATAGCGAACGGCATGCGCCGCAGTTGGTACAAAGTTAGTTAGCTCACTCAAATACGACGAGCCACCGACCATATCAAGCTCTTGGCTGCCTTTTAGTTCATCAGATAATGTCAGCACATCGAGCGGACTGTGCTTATCATACAGCCGTTTTGCAGCGGCAAATATCTTGCCATGTCGCTCGTCGTAAAAATCTTCGGCTTTGATAATATCGGCAATCTTAACAATTGCATCGCTATCAATAAGAATAGAACCGAGCAAACTTGCTTCTGCGTCGGGATTCTGAGGGGGCACTTTAGCTGGCGGTTGTCGATCCACTTCTTATTCCTTGTTTCTTTATAGGTGTACTTATGATTCTAGCACTTCGCTTGGCCCAAAAATATTGGTTATGCTATCATGTATCTCATTTTTTGGCGCTGGTGCATCGATCTTGGTGGGTGGGACCGAATTTTGAGAGATATTAATCTGCACAATTTTAGGGTTCATGCCCATTACAATTTCGCTCAATACTGGCTTATTCTCTGTCATCTGGCGAACGTGAAACGCAAAATCAAATGACAGCGTGAGGCTATCCTCTTCTTCGGCTACTACTGCCATTCGAGCAACTCCATACAAAGTACGGTTTTTGACCTTCAAAGCCTCTAGTATTGACTCCCAGAGGTCATTTTTCTCTGAACTACCTACGACCGTTGGCGTTTCTTTTGGAGCAACTTGTTCTACAACTGTTTTTGTGGGGGCTTTGATCTCCGATACTTTTCTAGGTGGCAACGTGGGTTCTGGAGCGGGTATGGTTGGTATGGATTTTTGTTCAAGCATTGTTTCAAGAAGCAATAACTCTAACTCAGTTTTAGGCTCACGACTGGCTGGTACTCGCAGTAAACCCCGAAGTAATGCAAATAAACTCTGTTGCTCAAAAGGTATTTGATTATGCACAAGCATGTTTCGTAAATACCCTGAAAGTTGTCGAGCAATTGACTCGGGAGTTGCACCTGAGGAATAGGCAATGTTTAGTAAAGTGAGTACATCGTTGGTGTTGCCAGCCTGCATTTGCTTAATTAACTCATCAAGAGAACCACCCTTTATGTACCCCAAGGCACTTTCGACGTCCTTTTTCTTTATCGTATCATCGGTGTTACGAATTTGATCAAGCAACGAAATACTGTCCCGAAAGCTTCCTTTGCCGTGTTCTGCGATAAGCTTTAGGGCATCAGGTTCAACTGTAAGCCCCTCTTTCTCGGCAATTTTCTGCAAGTGTTTTGTTACATCATCAGTCGTAACCGGCCGAAATGTAAAATGCAAACAACGACTAATAATAGTCTCCGGTAGCTTATGGAACTCGGTGGTCGCTAAGATGAAAATAACATGCTCAGGCGGCTCCTCAAGCGTCTTTAATAGCGCATTAAACGCCTCTTTAGTGAGCATATGCACTTCATCGACAATATATACCTTATACTTTGCGCTTACTGGAGCGATATGAACTTTGTCACGCAAATCTCGTATTTCATCAATTCTTCGGTTTGAGGCTGCGTCAATTTCGATGATATCAATATGTGTCTCATTTATATCATACGGAAGCTTGTTGATATCATGCGCAAAGATACGTGCCACACTTGTTTTGCCAACTCCTCTTGGGCCGGTGAACAGATATGCATGAGCTACAGAACCTTTTTTTATGGTGTTCTGCAGTGTTGTTGTGATGTGTTCTTGGCCTACAAGCTCACTCAATGTTTTTGAGCGGTAGACACGATATAATGCTTTTCCCATCTACACTCAAGTATAGCCTTTTAAAGCAAGATTGTAGATTGTATTAATTACAAGACTATAGCGCTGCTTCGAGAGCTGCCCATTCGGCAGTATCATCTTCTTCTGGTACGTTCACACTTACTTGATCACCAGGTTTTGCCTTAAAGTACGTAACACTGGCAAGTAATACTCGATATTTTCGGTCTGCTACTTTTACAAAGTAATGCCCGTCCTCAAGCTCTAAAGAGCCAACAAGCTGCTTCCTGGGAATTGGGCCAATTTGTTTATATAAAAAGGTACCGTCGTCAGCAATAGTAAGCTTTAGGATATCTCCCTGTACCAGTTTCGACTTACTAGCGTAGTTGGCAGGTACTGGATATGTTTTACTGTCACTCCCAACCATATTCTGTCCGTCGAATACGCCTTCGATAACTTTACCGATGTTTTCTTCTTTAGCAACCTTTGTTGCTACCGGGTCGTCACCAAGAAGGCTCAAAATAAGCTCTTTTGCAGCAGCAAGACTCGTTTCGGCCTCTGCAATTAGAGAACGAAGTCGTTTTATTTGCTTGTCTGGTATATCTGCCATTTTGTTTCCTCTTATATGTCTCTTCGGTGTTTGTTAGTCTCTTTTTAACTACTTTACCTTGCGTAAAATACCACGTTTAAGATAAGGAGTCAAAGTATTCCTGTGGAAAAATAAAAGCATACACACCATATCTAGCGTGTATGCTTTTTGCTGTTATCCTAAATATTACGATAGTTCAGCGGTTGCGCCTGCGTCTTCAAGCGTCTTCTTTGCAGCTTCGGCTTCATCCTTAGCTACTTTTTCTTTGATGACCTTTGGAGCGCCATCTACAAGAGCTTTTGCTTCACCAAGACCAAGACCTGTAATGTCTTTTACGGCCTTAATAACAGCTACTTTTTGTGCACCTGCGTCTTTAAGAGTAACGTCATACTCACTCTTTTCTTCAGCTGCTGGAGCGTCATCGCCTGCACCTGGAGCAGCTGCTACTGCAACAGCTGGAGCTGCGGCACTAACACCCCAGTATTCTTCGAGGAATTTTACAAATTTGCTGATTTCAAGCGCACTTAGCTTATCAAGCTCAGCAACAAGCTTTTCAAATTCTTTTGGTACTTCAACTTTTTCGTTGTCTGCCATATAATTATCTCCTTATTATTGTATTGCTTCTGCACGAGCGTTGAGGACATTCAAAACACCTCGTACGTTGCCAGATAGTACATTTGCAAATTCACTAAGTGGGGCTGCAATGGTACCAACCAGCTGTGCTCGCAGTTGTTCTTTGCTTGGCAAGCTTGCAAGCGCCTTAACGTCTTCTGGAGCCATAAAGACACCTTCTGGCGTGATTGCACCAACAAACTGCATTTTGCCGGTGCTCTTGCTAAATCTAGCAAGTACTTGAGCTGGCGCTACTTCATCTTCACTGTTAAAGGCGTAAAGAAGCTGGCTCGTAAGACTTGATGTATCAACATCTTTTAGCTTGTCACTACCAGACAAAGCCTGGATAACAAGCCGATTCTTGACAACCTTTACCGAAGTAGCGTTGTCTTTTGCAGCCTTTCGAAGCTCTTGAAGCTCTTTTACAGTAGTACCTTGATAGTTGGCGACTACAGTTAGCTTTGAGTTGCTCAACAGCTGGCTTAGCTCAGAAACAATCTGTTCTTTTTCTAATTTTGTTAAAGCCACGTATAAATCCTTTCTACTATAGCTTTTGTGATATCGACCAAAAGTACCTCTTAGGAAACAAAAAATCTTTGGAAAAATTCCAAAGACATAGTGTTCACAAGGTTTATATTTGCCTCGGTAGCATTCTTATATCTCTTTCGAGACGCTACTGTCTTCGGTACTTCAGGGGTAATTATAGCAAAAAGCCTTCTGTATTTCAACCTAAAGCAAAGCTTTGGAAACTGCAAGCTTGCCTGCGACAGATTGAGTAGAGGCCTTGGGCCTAGATAAGATACTCTCATATATTTCCGTAGCTCTTTTAGCAAACTCACTTTTGCCACTGATTTTTGAAATTGCTCGCAGACAATCTGCTCGATACTCATCAACCCGGGTATCACTGCTTGGGCTAAAGCTATCAAAGAATGCATTTGTAACTTCTAGTGCACCCTCTATATTGTCTTCATAACTCAAGTCTTTTACTAAACGTTTTATTTCCGGGGGATGGTCAGTTCGAATATCAATATCTGGGAACCTTCCACTTAAACTGATGACTGCTTGGGCGGCCTGTAAGTTTTGTTCGGTATCTACGCCTTGTCGATATTCTTGATAGTGCGTTAATATCTCTCTACCCTGTTCTGGTCTAAATAAAGTCAGAATGAGCCGTTGGCTTAATCCATTTGCATAGCCTATATCTGGGCTATGGAAATTAGGCTTTTCAAGAGAGAGCCAAGGATGCTCGTCTGCAGGATGAACTCCTTGATCTAAATGTCTAGTATTCAAGTAGTGCGGGAAAAGAAAGGCAAAGTCACGATCGTCATCATTAAACGCCAACGGATGTACCGCTTTATCAACTTGCTGATTTAATTGAGGGGATAACATATCGAAGAGCCATTGTTCATGCTTTTCTCCGTCGTCTATAAGGGAGATTATTGTCGCATGACCATTAACAAAACCGATATTGTGGCGCAACCCTCTTTCTTGCAGTAATTCCGACCCTAAGACCGTAAATCCAATACAGTTTGCCACTGGACGACTGTCGTATTCATCCCATGGCCTACTGTGTTCATATCGCAAGCGTGACTTTACCTCTGACTGCACCTCCTCAAACTGAGCAACTGAAGACTGGATCGTTTCAGTAATCTGTCGCTCGATTGGATTGATCTGTTTATGTATTTCTATCGACATATCTTTAAAAAAATAAAAAGACCGGGATGATACCCGGTTCGCTTTGTTTTATTGTCTGTAATTATTTATGCAACAAGCGAACCGGGCCTAGCAGGCCTTAATGTCCACGAGTACAATAATTACAGATGATTTAATCACGTTTTTAATAATACCATTGTTGTTTATATTGTCAATTTCTACTTATCAAGTTGGGCAAGTTTGTACTGAGTGTACTTTTCTGCCGCTAAGCGAGCCAGCTCTGGGTCTTCGCCTTTGTTTACAAACTTCATAGCACCACCAATCAGTGGATGTACCTCTGTAATCTTATTGTACATCTCTTGTGCTAGCTTACGATAACCAGTGTGTCCTTGTGGACTAGTTCGGAGCTCAATAAAGTGGAAAGCTTCCCGAGCGTTAAAAGTAAGCTTCCAGCGCATCTTATGCCCCAGAAGAGTTGCGTATTGCGCTTCAAGCTCATAACCCTTTGCTTGCAGTAGGCTGTAGAGCTCTAAGCTAAGATCAAAACAAGTCTCATAATCTTCAGTTAGCCCAGCTTCCTCTACTAGTTTTGGAACTTCGTAGCCAAAACGAGGAGTTAGCAGTTGCCATGCAAGGTCATCGACCATTCTGTGCCGCTGTAAATCCCTAAAAATTCCATAATCACAGAGCAAATCCCAGCTGTAGTGGATCTTCTCGAGGGCTCGGCCAGGTTTATGCCGACGGTTTAAGCGCTCCCCAACAAACGCTTCGAAGACAGCTTCCTTCTTTTTGTATGTCCATGTCTCCACTTCTGCTTCAATCTCATCCAACGAGCTCGTGCTGTGTTCGTAGAGAATGTCTGGCACGATATCTAGCTCGTTACGAGGCCAAACATGGCTTAATGTTACATCTTTTTGGTCGGCACTATGTGTCTCTTTTAGGTATTTACCAGCTAGTTTATTGACATTTTTAGCTGTCTCGGCTTTGTATGCAATCAATGCGCCACCTCTGTCTGGTTTGTCTGCTCTCTCTAAAAATGCAGGAATTGTTTTGCGAGCTTCTGCGAGTAACGCTTGCCCTGTTGTTTGTGCTTCGGGCAGCGGATCGCTCAAAAGATGCATGATAAGGCTCTCGAGCGCCTGTCCTGAGGCAAAAATACCTACCGTAGACTGCGTTGCCACAGGGAGTACTGGGCGTGCCGCATCACAGGCTTGTGCCCTCGTTGCACCCCGCCAAGCGGCATCTTGCTCTTTTTTGGGTACATTTGAGTGAGTTTGTACGTGCTCTGTTAACTTATATGCCATGCTGGAATAGAGGTCAAATAC
>CAZXTF010000016.1:9834-18580 GCA_964643605.1 uncultured Candidatus Saccharibacteria bacterium
AGATTCGCACATATTCTTTCTTAGTCTTGGCATCCAGATGTTCTGGTACAAAGTATTTATAGTTTCCGTTGTCGTCTTTTCGATCATAGTAAATATACCGAGTAGACTGCTCTAGATACGCTGCCAAACGGCCCCATTCGAGCTTTTTGGTGAGCAAGTTGCTGGCGTTTTCGACTACCATGTGTTGCCCAACTAGCTGTTGCACAGAGTCGTCGCCAAAAGCAGTAATAACCCGTTTTAAAAGTGCCTCGTCTTTACCGGCAGCCATCGCAAACTCGTCCAGGATAGTGATCCGCATATCATCACCACGCCGGCTCAATCGTGCCATTGCAGCAGCGATAGTAAGTGGTGACAACTTATCGCTAAAGCCATACACGTTATCCTTGGAGTTTGTAACTGCACTATCCAAGAAGTGTTGGCCATCTTCGGTGACCTCGTAATTACCGTTTTGATTAACCTGAACATACGGATTTTTAGGAGCTACAACTTGCTCGAGGGTACTTCCTTTTTTTGTCTTTTTAGGTAGTACTGGCTTGATCGTTTCATAGACAAGTTTATGAATTGCTTCCTTTGTTAATAATTTTCCACTGCGAGTACAGTCAAGCGCTTTAAAGTCCTTTGGGAAAAGTTGGCAAAGGTTGTCGTACACTGCAACTGATTTTTCCAAATGCGACAGGTCAGCTTCATGCAAATCTCGCTTCTTATCGGTGTAGCTGCGAGCCTCTTTTTTATCTACCAGACTCTGGGCTACGTCGGCAGGAACTCGCAAAACGAGTGATAATGTCGGCCGGGGGATACCCAGCATCTCGAATTCCAGCTGATCAAGCCACAAGAAATATCCACGGCGCTCGTCTGCATTATTAAACTTGGTTCCCTGATGTGCCATGTTCGAACCTGTAAAACGATTGGCAATAACTACCTTGCCTGCATCAAGAGCTTCTCTAATTTTAGGTGCAGCCTCGTAGCGATCGAGCGCATAAAACAACGAACCAGTATATGGGCCAACTTCTTCGGCTGTACCGTATTTGCCATTTAAGTATTGTTTTACAAAGTGGCTCGAGGGTTGTTCGTACTGCGGAAAATCAAACTGGGCAACATCGTAACCCTTCGCAACTAGTTCTTCAACCAGTAAAGCAACTTGAGTTCCTTTACCAGAACCATCCGTCCCCTCAACAACAATGAAAAGGCCTTGATTTGTCTTTTTCATATTCTCCCACCTCCTATACTGGCAAGAGAACGATCAATCATACTTTTTGAGTCCCTCAATCTTCTTTGGTGCCATTCGTTTATCTTTGTAGGCACGTGGCAACATCATCTCCGGCTTCCAGGTACGTATAACTTCCTTCAGATCATCACTTTGCTGATATTTGCCACTAAATCCACCGTCTCGTCCTCGACCATAACTACCTTCAACTTCTCCTGTCTCTAAGAACACAGCCTGAGCAATTCGCTCGCCAACTGGCAAAAGTACTGTCTCATGCTCATTTAGGTTATAGATCTCAAGAGTTAAGCGATTTATATAGCCAGGATCAACCCATCCAGCATCAAAACACACTGCTACACCGTTTCTGCCCCAGCTAGAACGAGCCTTCACCTGATAGGCGCCTGGTGGCTTAATCCCAAAAAATTCGTGTGTATGCGCCAAAATTCGCTCACCAGGACGCAAAGGAATTACTGGATGATTCTTTGGAATACCCTTTTGCAAGGTTACACCGTTCTTTTTAGCCCATTCTACGTGAGTAGTAGCTTTCAAATATCCATCAAAATAACGATCTACGTCTTCTTCATCAAAAGGATTATAGATGGTTTTACCGCTCATTCGCTCGGTTCGGTAATAGTAATAACCAAGCGTTACGTCCAAGCTGGCGTGCGACACATGTTTTGGATTAAAAGGCGTGCAAACAATATGCCCTTCTTTTAACGCAGCACGAATTTGCTTGTTGCTGTACACTCCCATAGTTGGCTCTATTGTAACTGGTGAACGCTAGTGAAACAACAGAGATAGACTAAGCTACAACGTTTTCTTGGCTAATTGTAACGACGATGTTCTAAATTTCAGAGATATTTACAGGAATACCAGGCCCCATAGAGGTGGTGATAGAGATTGATCTTACGTAGGTACTTTTAAGGCTTGATGGTTTGTTTTGCTTAATGCTTTCTTTGATGGCATCAACATTAGTATTGAGCTTATCTGCGCCAAAGCTTACTTTGCCAACGGCAACGTGGATGATACCTGTGCTATCCACACGGTATTCAATTCGGCCAGCCTTGGCCGCTTCAACACCTTTTACCACATCAGCGGTTACCGTACCGCTCTTTGGATTTGGCATGAGGCCTTTCGGGCCAAGCACACGAGCATACTTAGCAAGTTTTGCCATAAGGCTAGGTGGAGCAATCAACACATCAAACTCAATTTGCCCCTTATCAAGAGCCTTGGTAACTTCTTCGACACCAGCCAGCACAGCGCCAGCTTTTAGAGCTTCTTTTGCAGTGTCATCTTCTGCGAATACTGCCACCCGAACCTCTTTACCCGTACCAGCTGGTAGCACTACATTATCTCGGATGTTTTGGTCGGCCTGACGTGGGTCAACACCCAGACGAACATGCAGCTCAACTGTTGCATCAAATTTAGTTGTACTTGTTTTGCAGGCAAGTTCAAGAGCTTCCTTAAAGCTATACGTCTTGCTCTTATCAATAAGTTTCGCTGCGTCTTTATACTTTTTACTGCGTCGCTCCAAGCGAGAACGAGTAGGTGTAACAGGTTGTTTTGGCTTCTCAGCTGGCGTATCGCTAGCTTTCCGAACTTCTTTTGCAGCTTTTTCTTCGGCTTCTGCGAGTGCTTTTGCACTTCGCTTACCAGCCTTTGCAGTAGTTTTTTCTTCTTTAACCGCTTCTTCAACAATCTCTTTGGCTTCTTTTTCAACCACTTTTTTAGCAGTCTGCTTGATAGCTTCAAGCTCTGCCTTCTCTTCCTCTTTTGTCTTTTTTGTTGTTTTCTTGGCTTCTGCCATTGGTATCTCCTCTCGTGGTGCAAACGGTTTTATAAAACCTCCCACAAATTAATTATTTATATCTTCTCCCTAAAACTAATACTATCTACCACACCAACCTGGCTTGGCAACATTGTGGGGTCATATTCTATGCAATCTTTTACTGGCAAGTCTACTTCATCCCCTAGCTGTGTCCAGGCACGGTCTATCATTTCCAGCTCGTTATGATTCATTTTCCCTGCCTGAGCCAAATGCAAGAGCGCTCTGCCAGCTTCAGGATTTAAACCCTTTGCACGTGCATCGCTCATTTGCTCCACAGTTGGATCAATCAATATTTCTCCCGTAGGGTACTCTGTGCTCCTTGGCAACTTGGTCTCCATCATTTTGCAGCCTTTTCTTCTAGCATGCTCTTTACAAAATTGTGTACATATTTACCGAGAACATTAATATCTACAGAAGGCGCTACAGCTTTATCAACTTGGGCTGGGTCAAGTACCTCTTCTAGTTTCTGTAAGGTTTCGGGCTTGAGCTGAGATAACAACACCTCAGGATCCCAGCTTTCATCTCCGTGAGTTTCGATCCGCTTAACTCGACTAAAGATGCTCAAAGCATTCATAGTAGCCATTTTTTGGTCGTCCTCTGTGTGCGGCTCAAGATAGGAGATCGCACTATCTACAAATTCTGGGGTAACCCCTTCTTTAGTAGCCATTGTTATACTCCTGTCGTGTCAGGTCAGAGTTATCATGAATAGCCAAATTCCCAATTCCCTTGCGTACAGCTTCTAAGGCTGTACGCCCTTCATCAGTATTTAGATCACTCCCTGGGTTCTCGGCTAGTTCTAGCAATGCTTTAATGCCCAAATTAGCGGCTTCGACATCGTTCAAATGAACGCCATCGATATCAGCTGCTCGAACTAGCTCCTGAGAAGACACCTTACTCTACCTCTACTCCCATGCTTCGGGCTGTTCCGGCAACCATTTTCATGACTGCCTCTACGTCGTCGGTATTCATGTCTTTTGCTTTGGTTTCTGCAATAGATCGAAGATCAGCTTGCGAAAGCTTCTTAGTAACTTTCTCTGTATTTGGGCGGCCAGAACCTTTGTCGATTCCAAGCTTAGCCCGAATCTGGTCATCAGTAGCTTGACTTACTACACGAAAATCCATGCTTCGGTCGTCGTAGATAGTAATATGTGCTGTCACAACTACATTACCCATCTCTTTGGTTGCATCGTTAAATGGCTGAATAAAGTCCATCATATTTACACCGTACTGACCAAGGGTGCTACCTACAGGGGGAGCCGCACTGGCTTTGCCAGCGGGGATTTTCATCTTTAGATTTGCTTTAACTTTTTTGGCGTCTGCCATCATTTCTCTCCAAATTTTAGGTACTTTGAGTGATGGTTGAAGCTGTACCAGTCAAAATACCTATTTACTTCGTGCGCAACAGTGGTATTTTACCACAAATTACTGCTCTTTGTCTACAGTTTTACCCGTGCCTTTGCCCAGGATTTTTTTAATCTCTAGGACTGCTTCTCTACTATATTCTGGCGTGCACCTAGCAACCACCCTTGCTAAATGGGCAGCGTCTTCGTGTGTTTCGGCTATGTACTCACCTGTACGATTTACCATTCTTTCGCCTACGTGCATAAGCTCTATCACAGGATGATCACTAGTATTGTTGCCAAATTCAGCATTACCTGGTTCTTTTTCTGGACTATTCAACTTCTCTAAACCTTTTTAACCTGAAGACTGTCGAGCTCTACCGGCGTCTCACGCCCAAACATGTTTACCAGAACTTTAAGTTTGCCTTTAGTTTGGTCAATTTCGCTAATACTACCGTCGAAGCCTTTGAACGGCCCGTCGATAATGTTAACCACTTCGCCTTCTGTCAGATCAATCTTGTGTTTCGGCTGTTCTAGACCCATTCGCTTGCTGATCTTTTCCATTTCATCATCACTAATTGGGCTTGGATCAATACCGGTACCCACAAAACCAGTCACATTTGGTGTGTTCCGCACAATGTACCATGCATCTTCGCTTAATTTCATCTGAACTAAGACATATCCTTGGAAAATTCGCTTCTCAACAACCTTCCGCTTACCGTTCTTGATCTCGATCATCTTTTCTTTTGGAACGAGAACATCAAAAATCTTGTCTGCCATATCAAGTGCATCAGCACGCTGCCGGATGCTTTCTGCTACCTTTTCTTCATAACCACTGTATGTGTGAATTGCATACCAGTGTTTGTTTGAGTCGTATCGTTTACTCATCGTTGTATAATCACCTCTTTAAATATTTTGTCCATACCCATATCCAGTAGTGCTACCATCACACCAAATACGACCGCAAAAATGAATACTGCTACCGTAAGTCGATATGTTTCCCGCCGATTTGGCCAAGTTACGAGCTTGATCTCGGCCCAAGCTTCTCGGAGAAACTTCGGAACAAGTCGTCCTCGCTTGGAGAGTAGTCTTCCTAACTTGTTGTCAGGTAATGGAACATGGTACTCCTTTTGGCCGAATTTGTGTGCTTTCTGAAGTGGTTTTGCAACTTTAGAAGTACTCTTTCGAATGCGGTTGTTCTTCGGAGCTTTTGCTGTATTTGCTCGCTCACGAACTGTTGGTTTTTTAGAAGTTTTCTTTCCCGCCACTACTCTTTTTCTCCAATTTAAAAAACCTACTCTAAAATTAGATGTAGGCCACTTCTGTCAATACTACCTCTTTTGAGAGACTTCGTCAAGAGGTTACTCCAGATTTGGTACAAAAATACTAAATGTACTGCCCTGATCTACCTCGCTCTCAAGAGTGATTTCGGCATGAACTAGGCGTGCCAGCTTCATGGTCACGTACAGCCCTAAGCCAGTGCCAGAATTAGCTCGGGTACGAAAATCTTCACTTCTAAAGAACTTATCGAAGACTTTTTCCTGGTCTGTCTTACTGATACCTATTCCTGTATCGGTAATATCAAATTGCACGCCCTTGGCTACCTGAGAAGCAGCGATGGTAACAGAGCCTTGCTCGGTGTATTTTATGGCATTGGTTATGAAATTTTGTAAAATTTCTCGAACGTATAGCTCACTCGATTTTAACAGATGTAGCCCTTGGTCAAGCTCCGTCTTTATACTGAGCCCTTTCTTTGCAGCATCTGGCCTATATGCATCTGCTAGCTCTAGCACTAAGTTATGTGCATTAATCGATTGTAGCTCAACCTTCAGTACGCCCCTCTCGGCTCGAGACAAAGTAGAAAGATCGTTAATGAGTCCACCCAAAAAGAGAATCTGCTCATGAGCTTGCTTTAAAGCAGCTGTAATTTGGCTATTCCCATGCATTTTCTCGACAATAAACTCAGCATTACCCACGTTGCCTTCGGCAATAGCTATCGGCGTACGAAGCTCATGGCTGACGACACTTATAAACTCATCTCGTTCTTCTTCGAGTGATTTTTCTCTTGTAATATCACGAACCAGCACCACAAACCCTCGAGCACCTTTTTCGCCAAAGCCAAGTCGCACCGGTGCAATACTGAGATATAAGTTAATTTTACTTTCATCTGGATATACCAGCTTATAGTCTCGGCTGGTTTGCTGTGTGGACGCCGATAAAATATATTTTTTTATATCAATCTTTTGGCTGTTTTGGTCCACGACATGCAAAACACTAGAAATATTTTTGCCCTGTAAGCTGCTGTTTAGGTCTAATACGTTCAAGGCGGCACCGTTATAGACAACAATGTCACCCTTTTCGTCCAAAGCCAGCACGCCGTCTGCCATGCTGTTGATAAGGCTAATTAGTCGTTCTCGTTCTAAAACGGCAGATTCGTGAGCAGTTTTATCTCCCAAAAGCGAAAAATCACTCTTGTCGTACCCACTATCTGTAGAGTCTGATGGTTTTTTTGCTGGCATCTTGCCTCATATTATGCCATAAGCGTTACGCTTAGGATATCGCAATAGCTGGCTGATAGTTCTTTAGTTCTTTACGATACGTTTTTGCCTCTGGGCAGATAGCCGTAAGCTCTTGCCAGAATCCCTGCCCATGATGCATGTGATTAGTGTGTGTCAGCTCATGCAAAATTACATATTCTTGCAGATAAGCAGGTAACTGCACCGCAAAAGTATTGAGAGTTATCACCTTATCACTACTACAGCTTCCCCACCGAGATTTAAGGGTTCTTATCTGCACATCCGTAAAGGTGTAGTTATACGTTTTTGCCAAGCGATACAGCAGCGGCCCAAGTGTCTCTTCTGCTTCAGCCTTTACTACAGTAATTATCTTTTTGCGCAGTTTACTTTGGGTCTGTTCGTCTTCAATAATCAAAGACCTTGGCACTGTAATCACTATCTTGCAACCATGTAGTCTGGCTGTAATTCGACTCGTGTCTGCCTTCTTGATAGATACCTCGTACACTTTATTGATCACCGAGCCATCTACAATCTCTGTTCGCAATTTCTGCTGATACTGACGCACCCAATCTTTGTGTTTTTCTGCAAACGCCAAGCCCAGAGCTTGCGGCGCCAGCCATGGCAATGTGACGTGCAGTGTCCCCTGATGGTCAACTCGAAGACGCATATTTTTTACGCCCCGCTTTTTTAGCATATGTACTGTCCCGAATTCTCGAGAATATACTTTTGTAACTGGCATCGGTCTATTTTAACGGATCGAGATATTACGTCGTCCCACATTAGAACGATTTGGGATAAGATTTACCAGATGAGGCTTGGCTACCTTTTGACTCATTTCGTTAGCCTGGATATGCCCAAGTGTGTATAGCCTTTTCAAGATAGCACTCCGCTGCGAGCCAAATGTGTGCTTGCCACTTACCACTGCATACTCTTCTCTTTCGGTAGGGTTTTGCTGTGTTCCGAGTGCCTGCTTGAACTCTGCTTCGCTATAGCTAATAGCATACTTATCATCGGTTTTACGTCGATCTCTGTTGGTCGCCCTATTAAAGGCAGTATCTGGGTCAATCTGGAACCATATTGTCAAAACTGATGCTTTATTACTCTTTGCAAGTGCTACCAGCCGTTTTCGCTCGCTTGTTTTGGCAGTCAAAGCCGTATCGTATACCACGCTAATACCGCTTTTTAGTAGCTCGGCAGCTAAATAGCTCATAACCTTTTGCTCATTGCCTTGGCCATCAAAGACCTCTTTGGCAATCTTGTCTGCCTGCAAATGTACAAAGCCAAATTCCTCACAAAATTGTCGAGCAAATGTAGTTTTGCCTGAGCCAGGGAATCCGTATAAAACAATCAATAAAGGCTTGGTGGGTACAATCTTGTTTTGCATAGTCTATCCATCTATAGCACATCTTCCTCTGTAAATAAAGGATTTGTTATCTGTTAATTTCGGGTAACATCTGTTACAATCGTGCATATTGTTGTCAAGACATACACTTTTGCAATAAAGGGGCATAGTACAACGGCTAGTATGAGGGTCTCCAAAACCCTAGATCGTGGTTCGATTCCACGTGCCCCTGCCAAATCGGATTTTGAACATTACGTTATTCTAAAAGCGAAGCAAATACCACTGTGTTGTGATTATATTTATGAGCGAGTGGGTTGAAGGAGCCGCCACAGGTGATAAGCCGCAGTCCTGCATGGTTAATGTTGCCGTAGACTTCGTTGGTAGGGAAACTGTCCTGCCGAAAATTTTGGACATTAGTCACCTTAAACCGAGCTGTCTTACCGTCCGCACGCTGGACATCAATAATTTGCCCTGCCTGCAGTTCTCGCAGTCGAAAGAAAACTCCTAGCCCCTTGG
>CAZXTF010000017.1:0-12382 GCA_964643605.1 uncultured Candidatus Saccharibacteria bacterium
ATACTCAAAACGGGGAGGACGTTCGCAGTAGCATTTTTTCTTGATGATTTCTTCTTCTTCGAGCATATCAATACGCTGGCTAAGTGTACGAGGGCTGATGCCAGATAATGAAGCCTCGAGAGATGAGAAGGTCGCCGGCTTGCTAGAAAGATCTCGGATAATGAGGGGGGTCCACTTGTCCCCAAGTACTTCGAGGGCTCGCTGGATACAACCTGGTTTTGCTTCTAGTGTTTTCATGATCTCCATTATAAGTGAAAATAAAAAGCTTTACAAAATATAGTTAGTAACTATACTAAGTATAGTAATTAGTAAAAAGGAGAAACAATGGCACTAAAAATAGCAGTAATTGTCGGTAGTACACGAGAAGCCCGTGCAGGCAAGCATGTTGCCAACTGGTTTTATGAACAAGTAAAAGATAGCAAAGAGATAGAGTTCGATATAGTTGATCTGGCCGAAGAGGATCTACCATTTCTTAATGAGCCTGGCTTGCCGTCTATGGGCAACTACCAGCTTGAATCCACCAAGAAGTGGAGTGAAAAAATTGCGAGTTACGACGGATATGTTTTTGTGACGCCAGAATACAACCATGGCTACCCAGCAACACTTAAGAACGCTATAGATACAATTTATTCAGAGTGGCAAAAGAAGCCGGTAGCTTTTGTAGGTTACGGTGCTATAGGTGCTGTTCGGTCAATTGAGCAGCTTGTACAGGTTACTGCACAGATTGGTATGGTGCCAATTCCGTCCGCCACAGTAAATATTATTGAGTCGTATGCTGCTATAGACGAGGCAGGAAATATTAAACCTGAATCTATAAAAGGCCCTGGTCCCCAAAAACTGGTAAAAGAACTTACTTGGTGGGCCAAGCTTCTTAAGCCAGCCCGCAGCTAGCCCATTAGGTTATTCTGTATTACCATTAAGGTAATGCGTAGAGTATTGCTAGCACTGCTTTTATTGCCCGCTTTTGCATTGGCTATTCCTGCAGATGCTCAGAGCTTTGAGTCTATCGAGAATTTTGACTCGCAAATTTATATCTCAAAACAAAACGTAGCTGAAATTGCCGAAACGATTCAGTATAATTTTGGCACAACACAGAGGCACGGCATCTATCGAGACATTCCTATAGATTACGTTGATAATAATGGCCAAATATTTAAGATTGTCGCTGAACTCAACGATATAACCGACCAGAACGGCAATAAAGTTAAGAGCGAAACAAATACAGAAGGTGGTAATTTTCGTATAAAAATCGGAGATCCAGATAAAACTGTCACCGGAATGCAAACATACAGAATTAGCTACAAACTGTGGCCAATTGTTACACAAAAGGGGAGTAAAGGTTTTTTAAATCTCGACATTACTGGTAATGGCTGGCAGGTGCCCATTCACCATGCGGCTGCTATCATCCGCTTTGATGGAATAGCCGTAGATAAGATGGTTTGCTTTACTGGTGCTCAAGGCTCCAAAACGAGAGATTGTACGATTACTAGTAACACGATCAAAGCTTCAGGGCTGCGGGCAGGCGAAGGGTTAACGGTTAATGCTGACTTACCCGCAGGGTATGTCGAGAAATATTTAGAGCCTGGGCAAAGTCGCCCGATGACAAAAGGTGATTATATTGGTCTTGCAATTGTTGGCGCTATTTTTGGAGTAGGGCTCTTAGTGGCTCTTGTGTTTTTGCTGCGTTATCTCAGGGAACGGCATCGCAAGAAAAGCCAAACAATTATTCCAGAATATGAACCTCCAAAAGATTTGAGTGTTGCCGAGATTGGCCACTTGCAAGATGATGTATCCAACACTAGAGAAGTCACCGCTATGCTGGTTGATATGGCGGTAAAAGGTTATATCAAGATTGAACAAACAAAACCCAAGAAGTTATTTGCAAAGGCTAAATATGCTCTTCATAAGCTCAAAGAGTCTGCGGGACTTTCTAGCGAAGAAGCACAATTACTTAATGCAATTTTTGTAAATGCAACTGATGGCAAAGTCGAGGTTGATAAGCTTGACCGATCAAAAATGGCTACCACCACAGCTGCAATTTACAGCAGTACCAAAAAATCACTAAAAGCAAAAGGATTTTACGGCAGCTTTAAGAGCGAACCAAATATTATCGAAAAGATGCTTGATACCGGAAATATCAGCGATGAAGGTGCCAAAATGTGGGCCAAAATTGAAGGGTTTAAGCTGTATCTGAGCGTGGTCGAAAAAGACCGCCTAAAATTTAGCGATGCTCCCGAGAAGACGCCCGAACTCTTTAGTAAAATGCTGCCCTATGCAATTGCTCTGGGCGTTGAGAAGGAATGGGCCAAACAGTTCGAAGGAATTGACATATCTCAAAATACTAATTGGTATGTGGGTTCGTACGCAGCTTTTAGTGCTGCTAACTTAACACGTGACTTAAATAGCAGCTTTGCTCCAGTAGTAAGCTCTAATTCTAGTGTCTCTTCGTCTGGTGGCTCCTCTGGCGGTGGTTTTGGTGGTGGCGGCGGCGGAAGCTGGTAGAATAAGAATATGCATAATCCTGAATTTGTAAATGATAAATCTGATTCGCCTGAGAACATAGGCCGATTTAAGAGAGCTACTCACTTCTTGCTGGGAGTCGTAGCTCGTGAGAAAGATCAGAATCCAGATAGTGAGCTACCACTTGTACTGCGAGATCCTATCGGCGCTGGGCTTGATCGACATTTTATCGATACCGGAATTCCAACATGCTGGTCCCCAAACCGTAATATACCCTCAGGCGGCGATATTATGAGACTGAATCCCGATGAGGTTGAGCAACTCTACAGAGCTGCTGAATATACCGAACAAAAAGCAGCTGAACTTACAGCAGATAACGGACACAATGCTGAGTAGCCTAGTATAACAGTATCAGGATTTTAGGATACTTGGAGGCTCTACTCCGGCCGCCACCAATAGTTGGATATTTCCTAGTCTTTGAATCACTTGTGCTTGAGGTGGGAGGCAACGGTCAGGCGTAAGTGGATCCCGAGCGGAAAGAGTATTTTCTACTCGATGGTCCATGTTATTTGTGTACTGGTCATTTAAGTAGCTAGTGGCTGTATTCCACTGTTCAGCGGTCCAGGGCTCACCTGTATCGAGGCTGTTTTTTAGAGTTTGCCACTCTGATAATGTCTCGTGGAGCTTTCTATTCATAAAATAAATCAATTAAGTCCAATTCTGGTGGGGCAGGCAGGATTTGAACCTGCGACCAATCGGTTATGAGCCGACTGCTCTAACCCCTGAGCTACTGCCCCGCCAAATGCACGCACCGTATTAGCCTGCTTTCTGGCAGAGCCAGAAACTCTGCTAATACTTTTTGAATTGTACGTTGTTATTTACTTGCGATGCTCGCTTCTTCGTACGAAAGTACGATTCGCTGTGCTTCTTGTAAACGCCTAGTACAATCCTAAAATGCGCAGATTTGGCTAGTTGATGCGTAACAGATATGAGTATACCAGAGGAGGGAGCAAAATGTTAGGAGAAGTTGTATAATAATATCTACCGTATGCTACCAGAAATAAATACAAATAAATATAAACAAAAACTACAGCCATTTCTTGAGGTCCGAGTTATTGGCTTGGTGGTTTTTGCGATAATTATCTTGCTTGTTAGCTGGAGTGGTTTAAAGGTTTTGCAGACAAACTATGAGCTCGAGAAAAAAATGGCCCAATTGCAACAACGCAATAGTCTGCAAAAACTCGAGAACGAAAATATAAAACTCAAAAATACGTATTATGAATCCGGCCAATATCTTGAATTAACTGCACGGCGACAATTCAACAAAGCTGCTCCGGGCGAAAGGCTATATCTGGTGCCAGTAAATGTTGCTATGGCAAAGACTGTTGATTTACCAAAAGAGCAGGTTACTGCCAAAAAAGAGCCAGCCCCAAAGCCACGATACCAGCAAAATATTGATGATTGGATGAGATTTTTATTTCAAAGAAAACAACAAGATAGCTAATTCTTGCTAGAATAAAAAGATGCAGAAAGCAAAAAGAAGCTGGTTTAAACTGCCGTCGAAGATACGGAAACCCATAACGTTAACCGTAGGTCTTATTTTTGTTCTCGCTGCTGGTGCCACGGGGTGGCTGCCGGGTCCAGGAGGTATACCACTTTTCCTGATTGGTATAGCAATATTGGCCACAGAGTTCGAGTGGGCCGAACGCTTACGTGATTTTGCGCTTCATAAGGTTAAGTTATTTGGACAGTGGTATAGAGCTCGTAAGATTCTTGGTACGTTTTTGCTGCTACTATGTGCAGGTACCTTTTTAACTATCTCATATCTGTTTTATAATACGGTTGCTGGGTAATACCACTAAAGCCATGACAAAGAGGTATATACAGTGAAGAGAATCCTCATCATTATCGCACTGGTCGCCATGGTTGGGGCTGGTATAAAGCTCTGGCCAACGGTCCGTGAGCATACTGCTTTGTCTGATCCAGATACTATTGCAAATGCACAGTCCGTATATCAACCGCCAGATACTACTCAACTAAAGCAGCAAATCCAATCTGTTATTGATGCTCATCCAAATCTGCAAATTGGCGTAGGGATTATTAACTTACATAACAATGATGAAATTAGCCTGGGCATTACAGAGCCATTTGATGCAGCAAGCACGAACAAGCTTCTGACTGCTACATACTTTTTAAAGCAGGTGGATGAAGGCAAGGAGAGCCTCGATGAGCAGCTTATTGGTGGCTCTGCTCGTACATTGATCCACAATATGATTGTCGATAGCGACAATACTGCTTGGAAAACCATGAACGACTACTTGGGTCGAGAAAATCTGGAGGCTTTTGCAGCTACCCTCGGACTTAGCTCATACTCATCTGCAACCAACACAATTTCGGCGATTGATGAAGCTCGTATACTAAAAAATATCGACGGGGGGCAATTATCAAACAGCAGCAGGGGCATACTACTCGACTACATGAAAGAGGCCGACTTTAAGGATTATATTGTAGCTGCGGTGCCAGCCAATTACCCTGTGTATCATAAAGCTGGCTGGCTGAAAGACCGAGTAAACGATGCGGCGATAATACACATGCAACACGAAAAAATTGTCTTGGTTATCTTTACAAAATCACCGGGGCAATACGATTACCAAAAAGGCCAAAAACTTTTTCAAGAAATCACAAGTTACTCCATCCAGGCCTTTACTCGGTAGGGTCTAAGCAGCTATTATGTATGTAATATGAGTGGCGAAAATCCTTCACACATTGGTGTAGTTGATGCAGAACAAGCAGGAGTTTTGCAGCTAGAGCAACATGGTCTTGGTGACCTTGCCCAAGAAACTGTTAACTATCAAGGTGAAGAGATTTCTATACAAAAAGTCGTGGAGCTTTGTCCGCACGTAGGCAGCATGATTGTATCAATGGCCGAAAATCTCGATGGGGTAGAGGGTAGAGACGATATTATTAAGAACACTCTCCAAGGTGCAACACAGGGTGCAGAAGAGCAGCATAGGATTGCTGGCGTAGAAGAATCAGCTAAAAAAAAATAGAAACTGAAATAGCCGAGCAAGCTACAACAGAGATAACTCAACAATCTACAGAAAAAACCACAGCCCCAAAAAAGCCTGAGGTTGTTCTGCTGGCAAAGGAAGTTGTAGAAGAAAATCATATCGAGAAAGACCTATCACCTGTTGAAATTACTGAGGAAGCTATCAATCTTCAGCAAGAAGCACAGGCTGCAAGATTCCACGAAGAAACTCAAAAGATTTATATAAACGACAACCAAGAAGAAGACTTCGAACCCAAAGTAGCGCAATCTGAAGTCACTTCTGACGAAATTATCGAAGAAGATCCAATAATAGTAGAGACAAAAATAAGTGAAGAAGTAGAAATCTCACCCGACGTAGAAAAAAATGAACTAGCGATACAGCACTTGCCCGAACCAGAACCTATAGTTGTTGCCGAAGAAAAAACCGCTCATGAAAGCGTCGAACCCAACCAGTCATTTATTGCTGACATTGCTGAACTTCCAGCAAACGGAGAGCCAGCACCTTTAGAGACGGCCGAATCAGAAGAAACACCACAGCCTAATCGAGAAGTATCAGTAGAAGAGCCTCAGACAAATATCGAGCAAGACGAAGTAGTAGAAGCTCAGCTAGAACCAGAGTCTACCGACTTTATCGAGAGAATTTTTATTCAAAAAGACGACCAGGAGCTAGAATATAAGCCTGCACAAAAAGAAGAGCATATAGTTACGGAAGTTTTTGAAGCATTATCAGAACAGGCAGAAAAGGCTAGCGAGGAGGAGAGAGCAGAAGCCGTAGAGCAATTCTTAGAAGTTGTCGAAATTGTAAAGTTAATCAAAGAGCAAGAAGAGCCGATAGTGACAGACGAGCTAATTGAAGCGGTGACAGTCTTATTCGAAAAAATTGGCTTAGAGCAGAACGAGGAAGAGATACAAAAGTTTACTCGAGCTCTTATCACACATAAAGATATCGATGCGATTTTGCAACACATAGCCGAGCAGTCAGAATACCTAGATGAAGGTACACATGAGGCAAAGCCAGTTCATACTCAACTGCTCTCGACGGTCACGCAGCTGCTAAAAAATCTTTCTGGGCACACGTATATCGGACGTTTTGTGCTCAAACTAAATGAGCTATATTAGACGATGAATAACCAGTTGAGGAAACGCATTCGCCGCACGGTGCTCGCATTTTTTGTTGCACTGCTACTTTTGACAGGTGCTGTATATGAACGCAAAGATATTGCGAGCCAAAATGCAGCGCAACAAATACCGAATCAATCGTACAGCCAAAGTGAGCTAGCAGAAGAAGCCCTAGATGTACTAGAAATAAAAGGGCGTGCCCCTAAGACTGACTACTCTAGAAAACAGTTTGGAGAAGGCTGGGCTAGTGCCGAAGGATGCAATATTCGTAATAAAATACTTGAGAGAGATTTGTCTGATGTTCAGACAGTATCTTCTACCGATTGTACAGTTCTAGCAGGCATTTTGGATGATCCATATACGGGTGAAACTATTGAATTTACAAAAGGAGAATCAACTAGTTCGGAGGTACAGATTGATCATGTAGTAGCTTTGTCCGATGCTTGGCAAAAAGGTGCCCAGCTACTCTCTGCGCAGACAAGAACACAGCTAGCTAACGATCCGCTTAATCTTCTAGCAGTTGATGGCCCTACCAATATTAAAAAGGGGGATAGTGATGCTGCTTCATGGCTACCGCCCAATAAGTCGTATAGGTGTCGGTATATAGCTCGGCAAATAGCAGTTAAAAGAAAGTATCAATTGTGGGTTACGCTTGCAGAGCGAGATGCAATAAAGCAGGTACTGCAGAGTTGCCCTAGCCAAACATTGCCTGCCCCTACGGGCTAGATCGTGCAATAATAGTTCTTTATGAAACGGTGGGTAGTTCGGCCCGTGCATGTCTCGTGGCATATTGCGTGGCTTTCAGTCGGTATTTTACTTGGCATAGCTGTGTCTTTAGCTCTTGACCAAGCATTAACTTTTGATTGGGTGGTTATTGCTTTCTCGATTTCTTTAGTTGTATTCGCTCGGCCCATCCGAGGAATGCTAGTTTTAGCTCTTGTAGCTGGTCTGATATTTGGACTATGGCGAGGGACGTCTGAGCGTGTAAATCTAGCAGATTACGAAACTTATTTTGACCAAACCGTTCATATCAAAGGTGCTGTGAGTGAAGATGCTTCGTATGGCAAAAAAGGAGATCAGCGGTTGCGACTAAAAAATATTTATATTAATGACACCCCTATGTCCGGTGTAGTGTGGGTTAGTTTGTCGAAACCAGCAAATATCAAGCGGGGTGACATTGTGGAACTAGAGGGGAAGTTACTAGAAGGCTTTGGCGATATGTCGGCGAGTGTGGTTCGCCCTACACTGCTTGCCATAGAGCGACCGTATCCGGGTGACGTAGCAAGGCGTATCCGAGATTGGTTTGCAGATAGTGTGAGAAATACCATACCATCACCGCAGGCCGATCTAGGACTCGGTTTCTTATTGGGTCAGCGAAATGCTCTGCCCGATACGCTCGACAAAGAGCTTAAAGTAACTGGCCTTACACATGTAGTGGTAGCCAGTGGTTACAATTTAACTATCCTCGTACTTTTTTCTCGCAGGGTATTTGCCAGAGTTTCCAAATATGTGGCTTTTGTTTCTTCTAGTGTATTAATAGCTAGCTTTATAGCGATAACAGGATTTAGCTCGTCCATGTCGAGAGCGGGGTTAGTTTCGATGTTAGGGCTGATTGCCTGGTATTATGGCCGCAAAATCCATCCTCTTGTTCTTTTATCATTTGCTGCTGCAATTACGGCTATGCTTCATCCGGGCTATGTTTGGGGAGATATTGGGTGGTACTTATCATTTACAGCTTTTGCGGGAGTGTTAATCATGGCGCCACTTATTAATAATTTCTTCTGGGATAAAGAACAAAAACCTCATGCAATTCGTCAGCTTGTTATCGAGACACTTTCAGCGCAGGTCATGACACTGCCAATTATTCTGCTAGTTTTTGGGTATTTTTCTGCCTACGCACTGGCGGCAAATGTGCTAGTTCTACCGTTAATTCCTTGTGTCATGCTACTGACATTTCTTGCTGGAGTTATGGAGTTCATTGCTCCAATAATAGCTATGGGGTTTGGATTTTTTGCAACAGCTATTCTAACGTACATGACAACAGTAATACATTGGATCGCAAGTTTGCCTGGTGCTATAGAAGAAATTAACTTTACCGCAGCAGACTTGCTGCTAGGTTATGCCTCCATAACATTGCTGCTATTTGTGCTATGGTCAAAAGCGAGGGGTACCTTCCGCAAAAATAATTCTTTTGACACACTACTATAGCAATAGTATATTTTAGCTATTATTCTTATGCTTTGAAGCCGCTGAGGTGGGGCTTATATGACAAAAAAGTTTGGCTTTGTCACTGCTATATTTGTTTTTTCTTTTTCCTGGATGATCCACATCCCAACCTCAACTGTCTATGCAGAAGAAAGTATAGGCCCGCTTATCATTAGCGAGCTCAAAGTTCGCAATGATACCGCAGGTTATGATGAATTCATCGAGATCTTTAACGCTTCTACTCAGCCGGTAGAGCTAAGCCGTTATCGGATAGAATACTTTAACACACCGACTGGGCAGGCACGAACGGCTCACAGTGTTATTGATAGCGGTATTCTTGCTGCCGGAGAGTATTTTGTACTAGCAAAAAATACTTCACAAATATTGCATGCCAAGCAGTCTCCCTTTAGCAGCCTGCTGGATAGCGGTGGGCAAATACAAATTGTAGAAATCACTAGCGGACTAGTTATCGACAAAATTGCTTGGACGAGTACTGCTGGGCAAGCCACCTCAGGTATAGTTTTGGTCTCAGTCTCTTCGTCAGACAAAAGTATTACCACAACAATTAATGAACACGATAGTTTGCAGCGTTTATTAGCGGTACCATCTCCTCAGTCTAGTGTACTTTTGCCTGGGGCTAGTACTCCAGAAAACCCAGAGGGATCCCATCCTATGTCCAATGGGGTGACGTGTGAGGGGATCGTTATTAGTGAGATATTACCTAATCCTGCCGGGGCAGATGCAGGCAAAGAGTTTATAGAACTTTATAATCCAACAGATGAAGTTATTTCGCTCCAAAACTGTTTTCTAAAAACCAGTGCAAATAGTAAAGAATTTACACTTCCGGATATTGAGATGCAGCCGGGTGAATATAAAGCTTTTTATGACAACCAATCGGGGCTTACGCTGCCAAACTCTTCTGGCGGTACAGTTTGGTTGCTTTCTGCTACCACAGAGCTAGATGCTGTTGTACACCCCGAAAACATCCCCGACGATGTCGCATGGGCTTTTTTGGACAATGCTTGGCAGCCTACGTATGCGCCAACTCCAAATGGCTCTAACATTTCAATGCCACTAAAGCCCTGTCCAGCAGCGCAGGAGCGTAGTGCAGAAACAAACCAGTGTAGGAAAATAGCAGGTGCAGCCTCGGCTTCGTTAGTCCCGTGTAAAGTAGGGCAGGAGCGCAACCCAGAGACCAACAGGTGTCGCAATATCTCGAGCGCCCAGTCTAACTTGGTGCCGTGCAAGCCAGGGCAGGAGCGGAACCCTGAAACGAATCGTTGCCGAAACACTGCAAAAGCCTCTTCGCTAGCAGCTTGTGCACCAGGGCAAGAACGTAATCCACAGACGAATCGTTGCCGTAAGATTGTAGGTGTAGCAGGTACTTCGAAGGGTCAAAGCGCACAGGACGTATATAGCCCTATTGTGCAGAACAAACTTCGTTGGTTTATTGCTGGCTCAATTGCGCTCGCAGCTATCGGGTACAGTATGTACGAGTGGCGCCGAGAAATTACTACTTTCTCTGCAGGTTTACGCCATAGGTACCTTAAGCCCAGAAGACAAGATAAAAGCTCCTAAGGCTAATAAAGTTGCTTTAGGCTCATTGTCCGGTCTGTTAGCTATACTAGGCTAATCTTTTTGGCGGTGCTTTATCACGGCTCGTTTTACTGCCAGGTTTGCAAAAGTAGCTATAATTCCAATTCCAAATAGAAGATAGAATATCGTAAAGACCTTGCCTATGTCTGTTTTTGGTGTGATATCGCCAAAACCGGTTGTAGTTAGGGTAATTACACAAAAATATGCTGCATCAATCCAGTCCAAATCTTCTACCATATGATAAAAAACCATCCCAGTACCCACCAATAAAATAGAAGCTATTCCTACATATTTAAACTGATGCAATATTTTTTGTTCCTCAGGACTAGTCTTTCTAGTGGCCATGTTAAGTTACCTTGAAAGATTTAGGTGGCTCAGGCCGTGCAACTGTTTTGTTGTATTCTCCGTACATCTCAAAGGTTGCAACAAGCAAGATCATAATAACGGGACCAAAGATTACGCCAGCTGCTCCAAACACGGCTACGCCGGAGAATACAGCCAGCAGCACAAGGGCAGGATGCAGGCGAGCAGACTTGGGTACCAAGCGTGGTCGCAAAATGTTATCGATATTGGTAACTGCTAGTAGGTGAAATGCGATTATAAATAGTCCTTGAGGTATGTTCCCTGTAAAGATTAACAATACTCCAATTGGTATGGTAATAATACCTGCCCCTAAAGGTATAAAGCTTAAGAAAGTCAGAATAGCCAAGAAGAACCAGAAGTAATCGACACCAACAATCCACAAGCTTACTGCACTGGCAAGACCTTGCACAGAAGCTATGATTAGTTGCCCTTTTACCATTGCCTTTGTCATGGCGCTTGCTTTATCCAAATACATTTGGGTAACTTTATTATGAAATGGGCTTATCTCTTTTGTTGTTTGAACCAATTCCTTTTGAAATCTTAACATCCCAGCAATCAAAAAGATGGACAGGATTGCCGTACTGATAAGTCCGATAGCTGCCGTTCCTACCCCTGAGAGTATCTGTATAAAGCCTTGAACAGCTTCTGAAACTACTTGCTTGACAGTATCATGAACCTTTTCCTTGTCTACGTTCACTTCATCGCCGCCCGGTAGAGAATGGATGATATTGTTTATCCGTTCGGTACCTCGCTCTGTAACTTCATCAACCTGGATATCTCCTAAGCTACCTGTGTTACTTTGGACGGTAGTAATAATTGTGTTGGCCTGCGCCACAGTAATACCAAGCAAAAATATTATGGGGATAAGCACACTCAGTAGTGCCACCACCAGTGTAGTGGTGATCGATAGGCCTTGATTATGAGTTTTTCGCAGCACTCCCAAATACACGGGGTTAAATATTAGAGCAATAAGCCCAGCAAACAAGATTGTTCCAAAATAAGGCTTAATAAACAAAAGCCCTGCAACACTAGCGATAATCATCGTCGACAGGACGCTTCTGGGCAAAAAAGTAGGAGAGGACACATTGCTTCCACTAGTAGTATTAGTTTTAGGCAAGACCCTCTCCTTTAATTACTAACTATTTGTAGTAATTATACTTCGGCTTCGTCGCCATGAACAGTCAAAGCGTAAATTACTAGTCCGTAGACAGTAATTAGGATCAATGACCATACTGGGTATGCAGGCAAGAACACGAAGTTAGCAATGATGCCGAGTGCAGCTAAGAAAATTGCAATAACTCGACCCCACAAGTGTCCATTTACTACTGCAGTGCCAGCCATAGTGAGCACAAGACCAAGGATGATGTGAACCCATCCCCATGTAGTGTAGTCAAATGCTACAAGCTTGTCGGGTGTAACTACGTAGTATTTATCGTTTAGTAGTGCTGCGAAACCAGCAATCATTTGCAAGATTCCTGTGATCAGCATCATAAATCCTGCAAAATATACCCATCCTACCCATCCAGTAACTTGTTTTCCGTTGTCTTTCGCCATAATTATTTTCCTTCCTTTTATACTTCGTCGCCATGC
>CAZXTF010000017.1:12392-17957 GCA_964643605.1 uncultured Candidatus Saccharibacteria bacterium
AGATAGGGAACGCTACCAAAAATGTAATGTTAGCGATCGCACAGAACACGGCCAAAAATACGCCCACCACACGACCCCAGGTGCTACCAGCTGCTACAGCCAGGCCAGCTCCGAAGATCAAAAGACCCAGGAAGAAGTGAATCCATCCCCAGGTAGTATAGTTAAAGGCAATCAATGCATCTTGCCCGACAACGTAAAAGTTGTCTTTAAATATTGCGACCAGGCCTGCAATCATTTGCAATCCACCAGCCAATATCATCATTGCGCTGGCAAAATAAACCCAGCCAACCCACCCGGTTGGTTGTTGTTTAGCCATAAATCCTCCTTAAGATTATTACTATGTATTGTTATAGGCTAATTCTCAGAAAATGCAAATCTTTCTTTGCTCCACCCCAGATAGATTATTGTAAATAACTTAACGGATACGAGTGATCATACGTAAGTTGGCCAGGTATTGCTGTGGATTAACACTTGGGTGTGAGCCCAAATATTTCATGTGCTTGTCTACAAACGGCAAGACATTATCGGCGTAATTAGCGCTATCTGCAGTATAAGTAGACTTAGTGTTGTACGTTTTGTCTTTCACCATAAGCTCCAAAGCCTCTTTAATGGCCACACCTTCTTCTGTTTCAAAGAGGTTAACTTTTTTCTTTGTTGTAGCCATGTTACGCTTTTGCTTTCTTTGGCTTTTTGGTTTCTTTTCTGCCTTTATCTTTGGCCATTTAGGGGTCCTTTCAGAGTAGGGTGATTGCTCAAGAATTTTTTCAAGGACAACCTCTATCTA
The DNA here is from genome assembly GCA_964643605.1 of uncultured Candidatus Saccharibacteria bacterium. Taxonomy (GTDB): domain Bacteria; phylum Patescibacteriota; class Saccharimonadia; order Saccharimonadales; family 2-12-FULL-41-12; genus CAMTWJ01. The sequence goes on from CAZXTF010000017.1 coordinate 13,177, forward strand.
CTTCTTATTATAGCCTCCCAGAGATAGATAACCTAATTACTCTTGAGGTCAAGAAGGTACACTACTTAAATAGTTAGAAGATAAAGAACCGTAAAGCTGGTATACTGCGATTATTATGAAGAAGTGGACGGTAGCAATTGTATTAGCGTGTGCACAGTTTGTGATGGTGCTTGATAGCACAGTGATGAACGTCTCTATCTCTGCTGTCGTTAAGGACCTTGATACTTCAGTTACTGCAATGCAGGCATCCATTACATTTTATACCTTAACCATGGCTGCATTTATGCTGCTTGGTGCAAAACTTGGTGATGTTTGGGGGAGAAAAAGGGCCTTTATCATCGGTAGCATTGTGTACGCAACAGGCTCTCTTATTACGGGTCTTAGCCCAAATATCACGATGTTATTTTTGGGCTGGTCAGTCATAGAAGGTTTGGGAGCAGTCTTGGTTATTCCCGCAATCGCAGCGCTTCTTGCCAATAACTATAAAGGCAAAGATAGGGTGACAGCTTTTGCGGTTATCGGTGCAGTATCGGGGGCTGCAATGGCTGCAGGCCCATTGATAGGTGGCTTTATGACTACATACTTATCGTGGCGCTACGTCTTCTTTAGTGAGGTAGTAATAATGGCCGTAGTTTTGTTATTTAGAAACCAAATACTTGATACGGCAAAAGCTGTAAAGATAAAAATAGACAGCCTGAGCGTTCTATTGTCTGCGAGCGGTCTAGTCCTTCTTGTTTTTGGAATGCTTCAAAGCAAAGTCTGGGGCTGGGTGCGACCAATTAATTCCCCCGAAATTTTTGGGCATACTCTCGCACCATTGGGGGTATCCATGACAGCGTACCTAATACTTTTAGGAGTAATTATCCTGAAGCTATTTTATAACCGGCAACAACAGCTTGCCTTGCAGAAGAAAAACGTACTATTAGATGTGTCGATGTTATCAATTCGCCAGCTTCGAAGTGGTCTATCAGTATTGTTGGCGCAATACACCATGATTGCTGGAATATTCTTTATCATCCCCGTATATCTTCAGATGACTCTTGGCTATGATGCTCTCAAAACAGGAATAAAGATATTCCCCTTATCGGTAGGCATAATATTGTTCTCAATTATTGGTACTAGGCTATCTTCAAAGTGGTCACCCAAAAAGATAATTAGGGCTGGGCAGTATGTTCTTATTGTCAGTTCGTTTGGCTTACTTGCTTCTGTAACTGCAGACTTAAGAGGGGTCTTGTTTGGGCTATCTATGTTCTTTGTCGGTGCAGCGCTTGGGCTCTTGGCCTCACAGATTGGCAATGTCAACATGTCTAGTGTGTCCGGCAGCAGAAGCAGTGAAGTCGGCGGGCTGCAAGGTGTCTTCCAGAATCTTGGGTCTTCGCTTGGAACCGCTTTAATTGGTTCAGTACTCATAGCATCTCTAACCACTTCGTTTACTGCCAACGTGCAAGAGAGCAAGTTGTCTAATAGCACCAAGGCGTATGTTAGTGAAAAATCCGAAGCCGGTGTTTCTGTGATCCCTGTGAGTGAAGTTGAGCTCTATGCCCAGCAGGCTGATCTTAGTCAAAGTGAGCAACAAGAGCTTACAACTCTTTATAGCAAGTCTCAGCTCGAATCACTACGGATTGCTTTGTATGCACTCGTTTTTATCTCAATAATTACGCTACTCTTTTCTCGTAACATCCCCGATAAGATCACTAAATAGCAGGCAGGGCAAAGCACATTAATCTGTGTGCCGAGCAGGGCTCGGGCACCAGATTAATGACCGAACCTTGCCAACTAGCCAAAATAAAAACCCCATCTTTCGATGAGGTTCATATTTTGGTAGCGGGGGCAGGACTCGAACCTGCGACCTTGTGGTTATGAGCCACACGAGCTGCCGCTGCTCTACCCCGCAATATTTTCCCTCTAAAGGGAACCAGCGAGATTACATAGTATCAAACAGGGGTGGGTTTGTCAATTAGGCTGCCGCGGGTTGCTCGATAAGAGAGTGTGCATATAGGCCTAGTTGCTGCTCGCAATCTGCTCGGGATTGCCAAATCTTCCCTCGGCGGGCGTTGGCATACTGGCCTGTCATGGTAAGGTATGCGTCCCAATTGCGAAGTAAATCGTTACTTGAGCCACGTCGATACAAATTCGAGGTAATTGCTCGGTGCAGGGCGCTAATAGCCGTAGTGCCTAGGTTGAACGTTCCTCCAGAAATCTCTGCTGTTTCGTGGATCAATTCATCGGCTATTTTACGATCTTTATCGAGGTTTTTTGCCTTATATTGCGCCCGCCAAGTCGAGCGAGTCTGCCGAAAGACTTTCCGCAATAGCTCTGTTTCTTCGATAATTTCATCCTCGAGTTTGTCCATTCTTGTCAGCCGATCTTCCATGGCATGAGCTGCCGAGCGGTTTTTCTTGGCAATTACCTCTTCTCGGTTGAGTTTACCGGTATTAACATTGGCTGTTCGGTTTTTGACTGCTTTTACAAAATCGGCTGCATTTCGAGCTACAATAACAAATTCATCAGGAGGGAACACGACCCCCGTGTTATGGGGCACAACACCATCGGCCTCAAGCGATACAGGCTGATGTCCAATAGTTATCAGCGAATCTTCGAGCCGCAATCGGCGATTGCTCCGAGGAGGAATATGAGGAATATAAAGTCCTGTTTTTATAATTTCTGGCTCTGCTCGACTAAAATCGTGGGCAAAGACATGGAGGTCTTTGTCGGTTTGAGCGGTCACAGGCCCATCACTATCAAACAAACACCCATAAGCTCCGGCAAGAGTTGCTAGATTAACTCGTTGGTCGGGGTTAATCCCTGTTTCTTGCAAAGGCAGGTCGACAACTCCTCTTGTCTCATTAAGCCGGGAAATGCTGGCATAGGCCCACAGTTGCTCGGGTGAACTTGTATTACCGGCCATCGTATCCTTCCGGAGGTCCGTCGGCTATTAGGCGTTGTCGCCCGCTGAGTCCTTTGCGTGATCGAGGCTTATACCCCTCCAAAGGTGCATTTGGTTTTGAGGTCGGCTGTCTGTTTATGAGGTTACGGTGAATGGCAACTTCAGTACCATCAGCTTCAGTCCACTCTATAAAATCTGAGGGTTCTTCTGTCAAAGCGGCACCACCAATTTCCTGGCGGATTTGTATTGCATTCATAGTACCTTGGCTATCGAGCCGATCAAATTCGGCCATCTGTTCCTGAGAAAGAGAGGCAGCAGGATCTATAACTTCTTCAGGAGAGAAGAGATGGGGTTGTTCTGGCGATACTGACGGAGTTTTACTCATAACTTCTATTATACTACAAATAAGCATAAAAGTAAAGAGGCAATATAAAAAACACCCCTGTCAAAGAGGTGTTTTCTACTCCGCTAAACTGTATTACCAGCTCTTACGGTTGTTGTAGCCACCACCGCCACCACCGAAGTCTTTTCGGGGAGCTTGTGGACGGGCTTCGTTGACTTTGATGGTTCGACCACCAATTTCAGCGTTGTCCATAGCTTTTTCAGCAGCTTTGCCTTCGTCGTCATTTTCGAATTCGACGAAACCAAAACCTTTGCTTCGGTTAGTGTCACGGTCGACAATAACCTTGGCGCTTGCTACGGTACCGTGCTCTGCAAATGCTTTTGCGAGCTCGTCATCGTTGGTGGAATATGGAAGACCACCTACATATAGTTTGTACATAAACTAGTTCCTTTTACTTTCTATCATATATCGACCAGAACCTGCATCGTCTTGGCTTAGAAGGAAACTAGTTTTTTGTTTAACTATCGATACTTTTGATAAAGTATCTAAATTCGCATCACTTCAAGAACAACTTTAGATCTATGCATGATTAAAACACAAAAAATTACTCTTGACAAGTATTAAATGCTTATGTATAATAAGGCACACTAAATCAAAAAATAAAAATTTAGCAAAAATAATAAAAACAAAAGGGAGCAGCTATATGCCAAGTTATGAGTTTACGCCAACTGACGACAAAAATATTCTCAAGCTCGATGAGCTAATCGCCAGTCTATAATTAGTCAAAAATTTTGTTGGTACTGATTATTTCTGAGCTATGTATGGTCGGGAGTATAGAATAGTCTGGCCAGTGAGTTGATTGCTTAAAATAGGTTAATTCGTCTTTCCCAAGGAGCTCAAAATTATCCTGCACAAGCCGGAGATATGATTTGGGCAGTATAATCTTTCTTGTGTCATTTGGGGGTGCAATAAATTCGTCCTTTCCTACATACGCAAAAACTTTTCCTGGAACCAAGCCAAGGACATCATCTGTTATGTCTACTCTGTGGTAGTGTTTCTCTCTTTCATCCATTTGCCAAAGCTCGGAGTCATTAACTGCGAAAAGTACCCCATTTGGGTTGGTGGCTTGCTCGTTTTTACCAGACTTTCTGATGTTAAGAGCAGCAACATACTTGGGGATTTCGTGATTAGGAATAAGTTCGAACCTTCTGGTAGTTGTAGAATTATCTAAAATAACTCGCCAATCTCGTACCCAGCCTTTGAGTTTGGCAGGGTGTAGTGTGTTTGGCTGGCGACCAATGGTCTGCTGAATGCTGTTTTTGCTAACCAATGAGCCATACCCAAATATATATTTTTTATTGGTCACTAATGTAATTATGTCATATTTTAAAAAAGACCTCAAAAAGAGATCTTAAATTTATTATTGGTAGCGGCGAGTGGGTTTGAACCACTGACCTCAGGCTTATGAGTCCTGCGCTCTAACCAACTGAGCTACGCCGCCTCGTCAAAGCCGACGGTACTGCCTCGTTTTGCCTCTTGGCAAAAGCTTTG
>CAZXTF010000018.1:0-14181 GCA_964643605.1 uncultured Candidatus Saccharibacteria bacterium
GGACGATTTATAGCTCGGTTGCAGGGGGTAAAGATTGTTGGTGCTTACCCGATGTTTAGCAAAGAGCCTTCATCAGCTGATATTCGACCGATTCTTACGACGGCACTTGAGTTATTTGAGAATGGCGAAGTGGATGCAGTCGAGGTAATTTACACTGAGTTTATCTCGAACCTCAAGCAAGATCCGAAGACGATTCAGGTGCTCCCTGCTCCACAGCCCGAGAATGGTAAAGTTTCTGAGCTCGAAGCAGCTATCTTTGAGCCGTCAATCGAAGCAATTGTGGATGATGCTGTTCTTCGTTTGATCGAAGCTCAGTTGTGGCAGGCATTACTCGAAAGTTTAGCGAGCGAGCACTCGATGCGTATGATTGCTATGAAGAATGCAACCGATAATGCATCAGATATAATTGATGATTTAACATTAGAATTTAACACAGCTCGACAAGCAGCGATTACTCAAGAAATCGCTGAAATTGCGGGTGGAGCGGCGGCGGTGGGCGCATGATGAATCCAGAACTTTCACCAGAAAAACAACTTAACGAAGCAGTTGCAGAAGCTGCAGCGAAAGACTTGTTTTTGGGCTTCGCAAAAAAACTTGATCTATCTTTGACGAGGGATATCTGGGAATTGCCACGAGAAGAGATTGTTGCGGCTCGAGTCAGAGCTGCAGCGAGAGGTTTGGGTGTAGATGAAGTCTTCGAAGAGTTTCCAGAAAATACGCCTACAGTACAGGAGGCGAAAATAGTTGTTGATCTTATTTTTTCTGACTTGATGGAGCAGCCGTTGCCTCGTAAAATCTTAGCTGTAAAAAGTGGTGAGGCGCTGGACCATCGAGATGAGCTTATTCCTGTTGTTCCAGACATGTTTCAGGAACAGTTAAAGCAAGATTTTATAAACTATCAAAACGGTTGGAATAACCCTAATGCATTTGATATTGAGCTGTAAGAAAGGATAAATAATGGCACAAGCAACAAAAGACAAGAAAATAGGAAGCGTTAACCAAGTGGTTGGCGTGGTTGTAGACGTAGAGTTCTCTGAAGGTAATTTGCCGGCAGTGTACGATGCGCTCAAACTAGAAGTAAAAGGACGAGACCTACTACTCGAGGTAGCTGGTCACTTAAGCGAAACGAGTGTACGAGCAATTGCACTTGGCTCTACGGAAGGACTCAAGCGTGGCGACAGAGCTCTTAATACTGGTGCACCGATTCAGGTGCCAGTTGGTAAAGCTACCTTGGGGCGAATGTTTAACGTTGTAGGTGCACCAATTGATGGTAAAAAAGGCGAATTTAAGAGTTTTGCTCCAATTCACCGTGAGCCACCAACATTAAGCGAGCAAAGTGGACAAGTTGAAATCTTGGAAACGGGCATCAAAGTAATCGATCTTATTGCCCCGATTGCTAAAGGTGGTAAGGTTGGCTTGTTCGGTGGTGCTGGTGTGGGTAAGTCTGTGCTTATTCAGGCATTAATTAATAACATTGCTAAATTCCACAGTGGTAACTCGGTGTTTGCCGGTGTTGGTGAACGTACCCGTGAAGGTAACGACCTCTACCACGAAATGGCAGAATCTGGCGTGCTAGACAAGACTTCTCTAGTGTTTGGCCAGATGAATGAACCGCCAGGAGCTCGTCTGCGTGTAGCGCTTTCTGGTTTAACTATTGCCGAGGGCTTCCGTGACGAAGGTAAAGACGTACTACTTTTTGTCGATAATATCTTTCGATTTACTCAAGCTGGTGCCGAGGTGTCTGCCCTACTTGGTCGTTTACCGAGCGCTGTGGGTTATCAGCCAAACTTGGCTCAAGAAATGGGTGCCCTGCAGGAACGAATTACCAGTACCAAGAAGGGTTCTGTAACATCGGTGCAAGCTGTGTATGTGCCTGCCGACGACCTGACTGACCCTGCCCCAGCTACTACCTTTGCTCACCTTGACTCAACTATTGTGTTAACTCGTGCTCTAACTGAACTTGGTTTGTACCCGGCAGTTGACCCACTCGACAGTTCCTCTACCCTGCTCGACCCAGAGATTGTGGGCGAAGAACACTACCGAGTAGCTCGTGAAATTCAGAGAGTCTTGCAGCGATACAAAGACTTGCAGGATATTATTGCAATCTTGGGTATGGAAGAACTCTCTGACGAAGATAAGAAAACTGTGGCTCGAGCTCGTCGAATTCAACGATTCTTTACACAGCCGTTTAACGTAGCTGTGAACTTTACTGGTAACGAAGGTAAATACGTATCGCTTAAAGATACGATTAAAGGTTTTGCAGAAATTTTGGATGGTAAGCATGATAATAAGCCAGAAAGTGCTTTCTATATGAAGGGTGCAATCTCGGAAGTAAAATAATGATACAACTTCGTTTAATTACTCTGAGCGGCGTACACTTTGATTCTGAGGTGTATGAGGTAATGATTCCTACAAAGGCGGGCGAGATAGCTATCTATGAAGGGCATACTTCTCTGCTGAGTGTAGCGGCACCTGGACTAGTAGCAATTCGAAAAGATCGTAAAGTAACAGATGATGATCGAGAATTTGTAGCCATTTATGGCGGCACTATAGAAGTGCTTAATAATACCGTGACAATTCTTGTTGATGAAGTTGATAGTACAAGTGAAGTGACCGAAGCTGAGGCCGAAAAAGCTTACCAACGAGCATTAGAAATGAAAGAGAAAGCCAAAGACGCTATCTCGCTACAAGAAGCACAAAAGCTCATAGATCGTTCAAGCGTACGCTTGAAACTAGCAGGTCTTAAAAAACATCGTCACCGACGCTAGATATAGCGTATCTACTCCACATATAGCGTACATATATGGAGTTGTTGCTATGTGATATTCATGGTGCTAAAATGAGATCTTTGATTAATTTAACAAATAATGGAATTATATGTTGTTTGAAATTGGAGAACCAAAGATGCTAGAAGAAATAGACACTATGCCAAAAGAAATTCAAGTTGAGTGTATTGCTCCCGAAGGGCTGGGGTATGGCCACGGAAGTATTTCGGTTCAAGACCGCTTACAAAACCTAGAAGATTTAGACCAGCCAACCCTTGCGACGGTACAAGAAATTATTGAATCTGACAGATCTATGGTTCCGGTAGAGGCGAATGATGATGGCTGTCCTGACGGTCGAAGTACGGCTTCGATAATTATGGGAAAAGATCGACAGACTATTCCAGGTCATAAACACCGACCAAAAGTTTTTGGAGGGGGCGCTACTATGGCTACTGCAGCACTGATTGGCAGTGGTGCAATTGATGCACGAAAAGAAACACTTCATGATGCCTTCGAATATGGTATCTTTCGTCTTGAAGATGCAGGCCTAAATTTTGGTGGTCACTCTGCAGTAAAAACGAGTGAAGGTAAGAGTGGTTGCGGTGCGATAGATGAAGCTCCGAACATTGTTGCTAGTATAGGTAAGTATAAAGAAGAGATTACCGGCACAATTAAGGCGCTATTAGACCCGACTCAAGACCAGGCAGAGCTCAACGGGATGCTCGAGACGGCTTTTGAGCACTTTGATTCACTACGTGATGCTGAGAGAGATCAGCAAGCAACTATCGAACAATACCCTGTTCAATACAAAGGTGCAACGGTACTCTCTAAGTTTCTAGCTCGTGATAAGAAGATAGCCGAACTGGATGGTGTCCATAAAGAGGTAGCGGTTGTTATGAATATTGATGTTGAAGGTATGACCTTTGACCAAGATGCTGTGCGCAAGAGTACAAATGATACAGCACAGATTTTTGCGATCGATGTACCTCGTATGCGTGAGATTGCCGAAGGTATCTTTGAATACGAACCAGACCAAAAGCGAGCTCTTGTTTCGATGTTTATATATTCGCTTAGTACGGCGGCTACATTAACAAAAGGCGATCTGCCTGTTTTTGTGCAGCACCAAGCTAACGATCGATACATTACACTTTAGTTTTTAGTAAATCTTCTTCGAACTGTTTAATACCATCGATATCTTGCGAGTACGTAGCAGTGTTAGGAAAGTCTACCGCTTGCACTTTTGCCCAGACTGCTTCTACTAGCTTCTCAAGCCTATCAATTTCTTCCTGAGATGGAATATAGCTCCGGATTAGCTCTTTGGGAGTTTTTGCCTCTAGATAGATAATTTGTCCCTCAATTTGTTTGTATTTACTGAAACGAGGATGGTTTTGAGCAAGTAATGCATAAAATATAAGTTGAGTTTTTTGGCGCCAAGCTTTGGTAGCTAGAGTCTTGCTCGTAGTATCAAAGCTAGGTAGTACCGACCCCGTTTTATAGTCGATAATTGTTAGCTTGTCGCCGGAAGTGTCGATTCTATCTAGCTTGCCATCGATCATAGCCTGTACTAGTCGGATATCAGTGAGGCGCTGCTCTGGTTTGCTGTCTTTTGGTAGCTCATAGATATCGAATAACTTGGTGAGCATTTTTTGCCCATGCTCGCTGTAGCGTTTGAACTCCACCGCAGGTAAATGTTCTTTTTCTAATACGCTAGTGTACTCTTTTAATATAGTATCCAGTGCAAATTTGTTGGCATTGATATCTTTTTGAGCTAGTTCTAGTGCAGCATGGGCCGCTGTTCCATGGGCAAGCGTGGCAGTTTTGGCTTCTGGAAGGTACAGTACGTTACGCTCAAAGAAGTACTGGGGGCCTCCTTTTGTGACATCGAGAAAGTTCAGTAGATTTGTAACATTGATCGAGAAGGTCTCCAAGCGTGCCTTTAGCAGACTCTTTTCTTTGGCCTTTGATAAATGGGGCCACCGAATCCCCTCTTCTAGAATGTGCACGGTTTGCTCTGGTTTGGGTTTGGCTGGTGAGGATTTGGGCACATTATGCAAAAGTGGTGTGGGCAAAACCTCGTTATCTGCATGATCGAATGCGTAGCTAGTAGTGATGAGCGTGTGTTTTGCTCGAGTGGCAGCAACGTAGAGCAAACGAATATAATCGTCGTCTGTTTCGAGCGGCGGCTGAAGCGGTAAGTTAGCTGGAGGTTTGCGGCTACCAGCTTTTGGCTTCCAGTTGTCCTCTACCGTATCAATAACATAAACACTGTCGAATTCCAGGCCTTTTGCTTTGTGAACGCTGTAAAGTTCTACGGCGTTTTCGTCGCTTACAAAAGGCGACTCATCTGTTATCCCCTTTTGATTCTCTTGGTTAATCTCTATAAAGTTTATGAAGTCGGTGAGGGTCGGCTGAGAGTGTATAGAAAAATCGTTTACTAGATGTCTGAGTATTTGCATGGCCGAGAGTGTTTGCAAGTACTCGTTATTTATTTGCTTATTTTCTACGAAGTAATGCTGCACGGGGCTAGTTAGAAGTTCGCTTGGGCGCAAACCAAGCACATACTCGAGGGTCAGAGCGAGGGGCTGATACGAGGCTTGCCGGGATAGCCAGAGGAGCCAGTCTGCGATATCTTTGGTTGCGGGATTATTCTTGATAGTTAAGAGCCAGTCTCTCTTTTGATGCGCAGTTATGGCTATCTGCCATAGGGTTTCTGAAGAGAGACCCCACATCGGGTGGCGAACTAGCAACGACAGATATGTATTAACCTGATTTCGGTTACCCTCCTGAATACTGATAAGTAGTTGGCAGATTAGTACTACCTGCTGGATGGCTTCGTAGTCTAAAATATTATTTCGTTTTTCGTACCGAACGGGTACATTGTGGCGCAATAAAAGTGCTGCTAAAGTTTGCAGGCTTTCGTGGCTACGAGCTAGTACGGCAATAGAGTGATCAGGATGTTCCCGGCGTTCTTGCTGAATATGCTCCACAATACCGTGTAGTTGATGTTCTCTTGTGGTGTACTCGATATGATGTATTGTACCAACCCTTTCTTCTTTGCTTGCGACGAGCTTTTTGTCGAGACTTTTATCTCGATTAACAAGTCTATCTGCTGCCTGATCGATAATTTTTTGTGCTGCATCTAGCACCGCTTGGTTAGAGCGATAGTTCTCTTTTAGAACAACTTTTGTTGTTTTATCGTACGTGCGATCAAAAAACAGCATATTGTTATGTTCTGCACCGTTAAATTTAAAGATTGATTGGTCGTCGTCACCAACAGCCATAATGTTAGGTTTGCCGTTTGCGCTTTCGTGGTCAGCAACCAAGTGCGCCAAACGAATTTGTGCATCATTACTATCTTGAAATTCGTCAATAAGTACATATTGGTATTGCTCTTGCACATCGGCTCGAAGTTCTGAGTTTTGCTCGAGCTGAGACAAGACCTCGACCAGCATGTCGGAATAATCGTAGTATCCCTGAGAATGCATTGTTTCACGGTACGTTTGATATACGTCTGCTAAGCACAACCACCAATTATTGCGGTTTCTTTCGTCCCACATACCTTTCTTGCCGTCGATAGATTTTACCCATTTTCCTTTCCACTTGCTGGTGTGGGCTGCTTTACCGGTATCTAAGTCTTGTTCGATTGCAAAATCTAAGCTTTCAGCTAGAACAGTTTTGAGTGAAACCAGTGGCGCAATCGCTGTATCAATAGGTTGATCTGGTAGATTGTCTATCTCGTCCTTGAGTTCAACAAGCCGTTTGTTAGTGATAGTTTTGCTAAGCGCATCTACGAGCTGTGGTTCGATACTGTCGATATAAGCCAGGTTTGCAGAAATAATGGCCTTGAGTTTTTCGGGAGTTAAACCAGCATCCTTGGTTAACTTAAGTGCCTTCATGACTGCACCTGTAGAGGTGTACTTTCCTGCAAAACGCAGAGCCAGTGGATTATCAAACGGCAATTCTTTCAAAATTGATTCGATAATTTCAAGTTGAGTTGTCTCTGGTATAGTTGCCAGACGAGCACCATTCCAAAAGTAGTCTGGATACTGGTTCATAATCTCAGCCGCAAAACTATGAAAGGTTTTAACTTGCACTTTTCGGCCCTCTGACCCAACAAGACGAACTAGCCGTTCACGCATGTTGGTAGCAGCTTTGTTGGTAAACGTTAGACACAAGATATTCTCTGGGGCAGCATCAGTCTCTTTTAGGATGTAGGCTACTCGCATGCTGAGTAATTGGGTTTTACCCGTACCTGGTCCGGCGATAACGAGTACTGGCCCGTCTATAGCCTCAACAGCTGCTCTTTGTTGTTTATTGAGAAGCTTATATTGCTCACGAAATTTTTTCATCTACTCCTATTGTAACCGAAGAAAACTCTGAATAGGTTATCCACAGGAGTCTTGTTGTCCTTATTGCAATAATTACAGAGAGAAAGTATGCTTACTCTAGATATTGAATTAAGGAGTTTTTATGGCTACACATCAAAAGAAAATTGAAGATACTATGGACGAGTATCTTGTTAAGAAGGCACCCTTCCAGATTCCTAAAAATGGACAGAAGGCAATTGTAGAGTGGCTGCCGTGGATTTCGCTGGTTATCGGTATCTTTTCTCTACTTGCTGCACTCAGTCTATGGCGATCCGCTCATCGAGTAAATGAATATATTAATGCTACCAACGACTTCCTTCGGGCATACGGTGGTAGTACTGCTACTACCCCAGAGCTGGGGTATTCTTTTATATTGCCCTCGTAGTGATAGTTGTGCAGGGTGCATTAGCTCTATACGCTTTTCCTGGTTTGAGAGCTCGTAGTAAGGCTACTGGTTGGAGCATTTTACTATTGAGTAGTATTTTGAACTTTTTCTATGGCATATTCGTGGCGTTCACAGACTACGGGTCGTTCGGAGATATTATTGGAGCAACTCTTGGCACGCTCGTTGCGCTTTATATCTTGGCGCAAATTCGTGGCCACTATGGGGCAGCTAAAAAGGCTACCAAAACATCTAAAAAAGCCTAAGGCACTAAAACAATTTTCTTGTTGAGTAGTTTTTTGACCTTACGAATAATTCGTTTGGCCGGTGACGGTTTGGCATTAAGGTCTTCTTGCCATTGTCTGCCTGCGCCAGTGTAGCGAATAGCAAAATCTGTATATACAGCGTTACTCCACCCAAAGCCAATCTGAGGAGGATATAACCCTGCTTCTGGTGTCTCGCTTGGGTTAATAACGTTGTAGGCTTCCCTAAAAATACCATGCCGTTCAAAGTAGTTGGTGTTTGTACTGATCCATTGTTTGGCAATGTCTTCTGCTAGGTCATGATACCCGTATCGCTCTAGCCCTTGTACGACAATCCAGTGCAAGGGCGCCCAGCCATTAGGATAAGCCCATTGGTGGTGGAATTTCTCGGCAGTGCGAGTAGAGCGGACAGTCGTAGATAAGCCACCCTCGCACATAAATTTTTTAAGATGACTAACAAGCTCGGCAGCTTGTTTATCTGTAGCTAAGCCTGCCCATAGTGGATAGTAGGCGGCTAAAGACCACACCCCAGAGTGCTTATTGGTGGTGTAGTTATAATCAAAATAAAAGTTCTTTTTCTTATCCCATAAGTACTGGTTGATGGTATCGGCTCGCTCGCTCGCTTTGTTACGCCACGAGTCTGCACTGGCTTGGTCGCCAGACAACTCTGCTGCTTCTGCCAAGTCAGTTTCGTATTTATACAGCAGAGAGTTGAGGTCGATTGGTATGTATGATAAACAGTGGTCTTCAAATCGAGTAGTCATATCCCACCCGCTTTCTGCTTCTGCCAGCCCATCAATAAGGTTAATGTCGTAATAGCGGCTGAGGCCATGAAAAACGTTTCGCCAATTAGGCTGCTCGTTAGCAGTCCATACATTGACATACTCATACTCGGCAATAGTCATACTGTCTTGAAGCCAAGATAGGTCATTCGTATGCTTGTATACATCCATAATATAGCTGGTTAATAGCGGCGGCTGAGATCGGCCGGTAAAGTAATAGCGATTACCGTTTGGAATGATATCGAATCGTTTCGCCATATAGAGTAAGTTTTCGAGCATGCCACTAGCTAGCTCTTCTCTGTCTGTCTTAAGAAGTGCTTGGGCGATAAAAAAACTATCCCAGTAGTACATTTCGTCAAACATAAAGCCAGAGCCACTCTTGGCGCTCGGCACGACATACGAGTATGGTAGACCGATTAGGGTGCCTTTGTCGTCTGGCTGGTATCGCTCTAGGCTTTCCCATCGATTATCTATATACTCCAGCGCCTTTATTAGCGCTTCATCATGGAGTTTTGGATCGTAAAATTTTGTTTTAGTAGATGTCATTATCTCACCTACTATAAGGATAAGCGGGGGGTGCTGCAATGTTTGTTTGGTGTATTATCTACAAAATGAGACACCTAGCCCATGTGAGGCATGTCTTCTAGCTGCTCTTGTTCGAAGTGTTCCACAATTAAGCTAGCCTGCTCTACGCTGCTTTCTGAGGGGATAAGAGTATACGGTACACCTGTTTTGGAGTACTCTTTTCGTAATTGAGCTGCTCGAGATAGTGCATCGAAAGAAGATGCCTCTCGCTCACTTTCAACAATATACACATGTCTCCACCGGTATTCCTTTAGAGATTGTAGAGTAATCTTCTCGAAGTCGATATACTCCCCTCTTTTGTGGATATTTTGGTCAATCTCGGACCGATTAAAAAAGATTGGTACATCAGTGTTAAATTCATAAGGGTCTAGCTTTTCTGCCCAATCTATCCAGTGGTTAGGATTTTCGTTAACTACTCGAAAACGTTTTTCTTCTAATACTTCAAGTACACCCTGGACGTTTTCAGGCGATTCTCCAGTTACGATGTGCCAATTTGGATGGATAATATGGTTATGGCTTCCCATGTATACATAATACAACAAAAAAATACAAATGTCAAACCATAAGAACTATCTACTCTTGCTGGGGAGTATGGTGCTAACAAGTCCCGCTACAATGAGCAGGCAGGCAGAGTAAAATCCAATTTCACCATATAGCTCTATTTTGTAGCCCTCATTGAAGTTCAGTACAAAGTAGCTGATAGCGGCAGTAGTGTATGCAGCGATACATAAGAGTGCCGTAGCATACACGGCTGTTCGCTTGAGCAAAATAGCCGAAGCGATAATCGGTATGGCGTATAGGGCAACTACTCGGCTAGCCATACCCCGGGTATCGTAGATGATAAAAGATATGGCCGCAATATCGGCGAAGACGAGGCACGACAATAAAAGCTTGTCGTACGAGACAGATGTGCTTCTATTTTTTGCAAAGTACCATACAACAGCGGTAATAGCTAAGAGCACAGCTGCCCCTACCCAGCGCTTTAGTACAGTTTCAGGAGGAATTAGTTTAGAAGCATCGTAAATAATTATTTGAACAATCAGTGCAGCTACAAAAATAAAATGAATTTTTGCAGTTCGGATTAGTCGTTCTCGGAGAGTGTTCTTTGTTGCCATGTACTAGGAGTATTCAAGCATAAGCGGATAATTCCTGTCAATTTTGGGGCACCATGATTAAAATATAAGATATGGCATCATTTCGATCGTTACAATATAGACTGCATCGGATACTTAGGTGGCCTTACAGGCTAGCTGTTTTTACGTATGGCTCACCGGAAAAGCCTCCTATTGTGCTTCTGCACGGCATAAATAATAGTAGTAAGAACTGGCTGCCCGTTATTTCGCAGCTGAAAAATAATTTTTATATTGTTTCGATCGACCTACTTGGATTCGGTGACTCGCCAAAACCAGATGATATTGACTACACTCCCGAAGAGCACTTGCGTAGCCTAAAGTTTACTATTAGAAATTTAGGTATCGAGCGGCCCTTTATCTTGGCTGGTCATTCGATGGGAGCAATTTTAGCTGTACATTATGCTGCAGCAGAATCAAAAGATATTAAAGAGCTGGTGCTTTGTAGTTTTCCGTACTACCAAAATTCTGAGTTTAGTACGGGTAAATTGGCAGCAAAATGGGCGTTGGCGTCGGATAAGGCTTTGTACACTATTTACTCATGGTTACGGGCGCATCCTGGCACAACTATCAAAGGGGCAGCCTTTGCACGGCAAGTAAAGCGGGGCGAAGTTACGTTTGAGTTAACACAAGACGAGTGGTTTCCATTTCATCAGAGTTTACTTTATACCATTGAGGCGCAAAATTTAACACCTCTCCTTTCACGGCTATCTATGCCAATACATATTGTCTCGGGGCGTTTAGATCCACTACTCAATACGGTTAACATCAAACAGCTCGCAGTAACAAAGCCAAATGTCATTCTCCACACAACCTCGAGTGGTCATGATCTTACGAAAACATTATCTGAAAAAATTGTAACGGTTGTTAACGGTCTTTTAAGCTAAAAAATCCAAGAATCTACAGATAGCATGGCCGACAAGGTTAGTAGTACCACCAAAGAACGGCCAAACACTACTCTGCCCCAGTCGGCGCTATTTTTTGCTTGTAGCCTAGTGGCTTGGTACCACCAAAGGCTAACCCCTACCATGACGGCCAAAAATACATAACTTGCTGTTCCTAAAATTGTTAGAGTAGCCACAGAAAGTATGTACAGGAGTATCCAGCCTGCGATGTGTTGTTTTGTCCTGTGTTCTCCCTTTACAAGCGGCAACACCGGTATGCTAGCTCGTTTATAGTCAGCTTTTCTAAACAGTGCTATTGCGTAAAAATGCCCCATCTGCCAGCACACCATAATTAGAAACAGTATGAGGACATTTAGGTCGAGCTTATTTGTAGCTGCCAGGTACCCTGCCACCAGCGACATGCTGCCAGGTATCGTACCAATGAGCGTGCCGTGATAGGTTTTTCTCTTCAAGTAAGTATAGATAAAAGAATACGAGATATATCCGATAATTCCGCAGAGTACAACGTATATATTTGTAAAAAGTACTAGGATTGTAAGCCCCAAAACAAACAAAAAGAAACCAAAGATAAGAGCGTGCAGTGGCTTGATCTTTTTTGTAACAAGTTCACGCTCTTTGGTGCGTGACATTTTTTTGTCGATATCTTGGTCTAAATAATTATTAACCGCACAACCTGACCCGATAATAAGGGCTGTTCCAAGGATAACTGCCATGAATGAGGTAGCGTCTATCGAGCCTTTTGCTCCAAAAAGAAAGCCTCCAACTACTGTTAAGAGGTTGCCATAAATAATCCCGGGTTTTGTGAGGTTATAGTAGGCTCGCAGCATTAGTGGTGGTCAGGCCCTATGCCCTCTTTTTCAATAATGTATTGCTCTGTCTGCTCACCAGTTACATGATTTCCGTGGTGGTAGTCTAGATTGTCCATTATCCAAAGAGTTCCGAATATTAATATAACGGCTACCATAATCATAGATAAGAACATCATCAGGTTCCATCGAGGTTTTGATTCTTTACCAAGGTGCAAAAAGAACACGACCTGTACGAGTAACTGTGCGATTGCCAGGCCAGCTAGTGTAGCTATCAAGATGCCGCTACTAAAGGTTGTGGATTCGGAGTTGATGTGTTGCCCTACCAAAGAAAAAGCGAGCAATGTAAGCACCACAGAAAGGATAAAGCCGTTAATGTAGGCCTTTAATGCAGGACGGGAAAGCTTACTCATCTATAGAGCTCCTTTCAGGTAGACAATAGTAAATATAAAGATCCAGATAATATCTAGGAAGTGCCAGAACATTGAGAATAGACCAAATCGTTTTATGGTTGTCCTGGTAAAGCCACGAAACTTAAACTGAGCGAGCAAAACCAGAATCCATACTATACCTATGGCAATGTGTAGTCCGTGTGTACCGACAAGTGCAAAGAAGGAAGACAAGAAGGCACTTCGTTGCCAGTCGTTCCCTTCTTGGATAAGGTGATAAAACTCGGTAAGTTCCATACCCAAGAAGGCCAGGCCAAGTAAGGCTGTCAGGCCGAATAACATGTATACAAGACGAGTATTGCGTGCTCTAACTGCTAATAAGGCGACACCACATACGAAGCTACTGGTTAGCAGTATCAGTGTCTCAACTAGTACAAAAGGCAGGCTAAAGAGCTCTGCTCCCGAAGGGCCTCCATTTGTGCTTCTATATAGCACTGCGTAGGTTGCGAATAGTGTGGCAAACATCACGCAGTCTGTCATCAGGTAGAGCCAGAAACCGATATTGGTTTTTGAGTCATCGTGTGCAGAAGTAGTAGGTACTTTGCTCATGCCACAGCTCCCTCTTCAATCTTTTGTACGGTTGCAGCACTGATAGTTCGTTCTGTGTTTGTATCAAGAGAACGCACAATTAAACAGACAATAACCCCGAGCACTCCTATAAAGGCTGCAATGGGTACATGCCAGATGATAGAAAACCCGGACATGCCAGCAAACCCAGCAATATAGACTCCAAGAGGCGTATTACGAGGGACTTTGATCGGTTTGTAAGCTGATTGCGTCTGCTTTGGTCCGGGGTTAGTCTTTTCTTCCCAGAAGGCATCACGCTTGGAGCCATCTGGCAGACGGGCAAAATTATACTCGGGTGCTGGCGAGGCAACAGACCACTCCAGAGTTCTGCCGTCCCAAGGATCTCCTGTCGTGTCACGATTTTCATTACGTTTCCAGATACTTACCCCAATCTGCAATAGCTGCACGGCTACACCGGTAAATATAATCATTGCTCCAAAAGCAGCTACAACAAACAAGCCCTGCCACCCAAGAGATGGGTCGTAATGATCCAGCCGTCTGGTGGCTCCCATCAGACCTAATGCGTACAGTGGTATAAAGGCAACCAAGAACCCGATTATCCAGCAGTAAGCTGCTAATTTTCCGAGCTTTTCGTTTAGCGTAAAGCCAAATATCTTTGGCCACCAGTACGTTATACCTGCAAAATATCCAAACACTACTCCACCGATGATCATATTGTGGAAGTGAGCCACCAAGAATAAGCTATTGTGTACCTGGAAATCAATCGCTGGTACCGCCATAAGTACGCCAGTCACCCCACCTACTGTAAAGGTCGCTATAAAGCCAAAGAACCATATCATAGGGCTTGTGAAGGAGATCCTTCCGCCGTACATGGTAAATAGCCAGTTAAACACCTTTACGCCCGTAGGAACTGCGATAATCATCGTCATAATGCCAAAGAAAGCGTTGACATTGGCCCCGGCACCCATAGTAAAGAAATGGTGCAGCCATACTATAAATGAGAAAAACCCTATTGCCCCAAGAGCCCATACCATAGAGGTGTAGCCAAACAGTCGTTTCTTTGAAAATGTGGCAACGACTTCAGAAAGAATACCGAAGGCTGGTAACACCAAAATATACACCTCAGGGTGCCCCCATGCCCAGATAAGGTTTATATACATCATGGCATTTCCACCAGCGTCGGTTGTGAAGAAGTGCATCCCCATTGTTCTATCAAGAG
>CAZXTF010000019.1:0-4560 GCA_964643605.1 uncultured Candidatus Saccharibacteria bacterium
GCAGAGGCTTGAAGAGCCTTGTGTCCTCGGTTCGAGTCCGAGAGGAGCCACCAAGTTTATCGCAAAGGGAAAAGAGTAGCGAACATGGTTTGCTTGCAAACTCGGCTTTGCCGATGAGCGATGAGAAAAACCGTAGGTTTGTCTCATATAAGCGGGCATAGCTCAGTTGTTTAGAGCGCATCCTTGCCAAGGATGAGGCCGGGGGTTAGAGTCCCCCTGCCCGCACCAAACGTAACTTTGAGCTCGAAAAGGGCTCTTTTTTATCCGTTAAATACGAATTTTAATATCTCTAATTCCCAGCAAGACAAGTACTTTCACGTAATTATAAATCACTTAGTGTGTGCGTTAACCCTTCTCAGGAATATCGTCAATATACGCATTGCTCTCATGCTTTGGATTTAAGGTTCAATGAGCTACTATCAATTTATGTACAATGGAACAAAATCCTACAGCTTAGAGGGATATATTGAAGATCACGGCAATGGCAACAATATGCTCCGTGGCGAAGATTTTGGGCAACCTCGCACACTGGATGAGGGCGATGTGCTTTCAAATGGATGGACAGTTGTAGAGAAACCGATCGAGGGTTTTAACGGAAGTGTTAGGTTGAACTTTAGTGGTAGTGTTCATAGATTAGTTCCTGCCAGAATCCCGCTGCAATTAAAATCAGACAAACCAGGAGTGCTCCCTGCTGAATTAGCGACAGGTCATATTCTTCAAACAGGTTGCGTTATTTTGAATGAGCCAAGAGGAGTTGGTCCTGTTGAACGTCATGATGGGCAAGATGAAGTAGAACTAAAGTTGACTGGCGGATGGGAGGGACATGAGATTACTGTACCATCTGACCTAGCGATCGCTGTGTTTGATGAAGTATACCCGCCCAGTAGTGATACGGTGCTCGGGGTGTTTGCTTTAGAGAGAGCTTTAGGTATGCGTGAGGTTGCACGACAAAATCTACCCAAGCTTGGTCAGCTGGACCTTGATATTTAGATAGTCAATAAAAGAACACAGGCGTTCTTAATTTTGACCTAACTTTGGCAAATCTCTAAGAAGTAATACTTTACTTTCATAGCTAACGGCGCATCAAGCATCCGAACTATGGCTAAAAATATTCTCGGTCACACTTGGCCAATAAAAAATTATTTACAGACGTAATAACACCAACAACATTCGAGCTAACAGAATCTAAAACTTCGCCGAAAGGTGTAATCTTTGCCAACCATAAAAGAGCTGGCAAAATTAAGACCGGCTCATTCTAATCTTCATATTGCAGCGAGTTTAAGTTCTATAGCCCAAGAATTTGCTGTTTTTTGGCAGCGAACTCTTCTGGCGTTAGAATACCTTGATCTCGCAACTTTCCGAGTTGCTCAAGTTGCGCCATTTGATCGTTGACGTCTGAGCCTTGTGCCGGTGCACTGGCCTGCTGTTCCTCTGCCTGGTCAGCCCACCGATTAGCTTGTCGGCGACTTACGTTGTTTGAGACAGCAGTAGCTGTGCCGGAAATTACTGCTGTACGTGCCATTCCTCGAAGTAAACCTGGCATATTATTTCTCCCCTCTATTATCAAGTTCAAATGCAGCATCGGGGTGAATTCGCCCTTCAGCTACTAGTACACCATTTGCATTTATCAAAGCTTCTTTGAGTGGCTTTGCCCATAGCTGTTCTATAACTAGTAATCCAACTGATGTATTAGACTCTACTAATTCTGAAACTTCATTGATATCATCTTCGGTAATGAGGTTTTGGTCGGTCTTGTATTTTTGGCTAAACTCTACGATTGCCGCATCCCCAAGAGTTTCGATATTTAGGGTTGTCACAGTCCCTTCCCCGTCCTTTTGGATAAACGATAGAGCCACCAAGCCGATAGTACCCTTGTCTATCGCTTCACCTAGTGCCTGCAAAATACTGCCG
This sequence comes from uncultured Candidatus Saccharibacteria bacterium, assembly GCA_964643605.1. Taxonomy (GTDB): domain Bacteria; phylum Patescibacteriota; class Saccharimonadia; order Saccharimonadales; family 2-12-FULL-41-12; genus CAMTWJ01. The sequence continues at coordinate 1,912 of CAZXTF010000019.1, forward strand.
TCAAATTTATTCCCCTCAAAACCTACAACAATATAATCAATTGGTCCTCGCATCATTGCCTCCTTTTATAGTATTCAGTATACGTCAAAAGATTCTCGATAAACACACTTTTTATTAAAATTTAACTGGGGAAAACTAGCTACTGATGTACTGTCTAAAGACGGGGAAGGTGGTCGTAGAGATTGTTGATGGAGTATTCGTAGCGAAGCATCTTTTTGGCATCGTCGAGAGAAACACCAAGTTTTACGCCTGGATTTAAGATTTGGTACGGATCGAAGATATTCTTAACTTTACCGAATAATTCGTAGCCCTCTGCACCGTAGAGCTTCTCGAGGTACGGACCACGAAGACGGCCATCGCCGTGCTCACCGCTGGTGCTACCACCAAGATCTATCACCATAGAATAATAGTCGTTAATTAAACGAAATACTTTCTGTCGATCGCCTACTTGGCTGAGGTCGAGTAGTGGCTGTATATGCAGGTTGCCATCACCTGCATGACCCCAAATTGCTACAGTAAGGCCATTCTTTTTAAACAAGGCTTGAACATTTTCGATATACTCTTGCAGTACTTCGATTGGCACAATACCGTCTTCGATAATTGGTAAAGCTTTGGTGTTACCTTTACTAAACGCTGTTACAGCCGAGGCTGCGTGCCGAACCTTCCAGAGTTCATCTTTTTTGTCTTCATCAGTCTCAGTCTTAAAGTTGATAGAGTTTTTTCCGAGAAGCTTCTCAGCCTTCTTGACCATTTTCTTGCGAACACGATCTGACGGGTCGTCGAACTCAATGAGCATAACAAACTTTGGAAAAGGTTGAGTTAAGATTTGTCGCAACTGGTTCGGATTTTGAGTATGCACAAAATTAAGCAAGTTATCGTCGACAACCTCTATGGCACTCGGGGGATTTGAGAATTTCTTGAGCTCGGTAACTACTTTTTGAACCTGCTCTACACTCTGTAAGTTAGCTGAAATAAGTGTGCTCCCAGGGACATATGGTTCGGTGCCAAAAGTGATTTCGGTAATTATACCCAGCGTACCTTGTGAACCAATAAACAAGGGAGTTAGATCAAATGAACCATCTTTTCGCTTTACTTCGGAAAGAGCATATCCAGCAGAGTTTTTGGATACACCAATGATGAGTTCTTTCACAAGGTCATGATTTTCTTCAATTAATGTGTCGAGGGCTCGGTAAATTTCACCCTCGAAGGTAGCAAGACCCATCTTACGGTTTAACTCTCGCTTGCTAAGCCTACGAGTCTCAATAACTTCGCCGTTAGATAAAACGACCCGAAGGCCTTTAACGTATTTTCGGGTGCTGCCGTATTTTACCGACTTCTCACCGCCAGCATTGTTACCAGCTGCTCCACCGACTGTAGAATATTCTAGCGAAGCAGGAAACGGTGGCAAGAAGCGACCATGTGTATGAAGTGATTGCTGCAGTTTTGCATAATTTAGCCCTGGCTCTACGGTTATTGAGCCAGTCTTGGCGTCGAGCTCAAGTATTTTGTTCATATGGGCCGGGAAAACAATCACGATACCCGAGCCAATTGCTGCACCACTTTGGTCGGTACCAGCACCACGAGCAGTGATGGGTACTACCCGCCCTCGCTCGGCTAACTGCCAAGTAAAACGAGCTGTTTTACGAATATCATTCTCGTTTCTTGGATACATAATAATTGCTGGCGTAAGCTCAAAAACACTTGCATCTGTAGAGAAGTATTTTCGGGCATCAGGGCCAACCATGACCTCGCCACTTACATGTTCCTGTAAATAATGCGCAACTTTACTCATAAATGCTTTTAACAATTACCCCCATAAGCATTAGCTAACATCTGGACTCTATAGTACCACAAAATTATCTGGTGCCGTGGAGAGGACTTGAACCTCCACGAGCGTAATGCTCACTAGCTCCTGAAGCTAGCGTGTCTACCAATTCCACCACCACGGCTAAAAACCTTATTGTACACGCAGGAGGGCCGAGAGGCTAGTAACGATTTTCTTCTTTTACCATCCAGTTTTGGACATTTGCGTAGCGATCTGGTGCCGAAACTATCGTTTGCACATCAAACCCATGGAATGGTGTACGTACCACATACAAAAACCGTGGCTGATACAGAGCAATCGCTGGGGCATCCTTTTTCCACTCTTCTAGGAATGCCTTGTACTTGGTTGCTCGGATTGTTGCATCGGCCCTTGTGCGACCGCCTTCGAGTGACTCATTGGCTATACTAGATTGATACTCACTAAAATTAAGTCTGGTTTCAGACCGCACATCCGCCTGCGAGCCATGCCAGTAAGCAAAAACATCTGGGTCAGGACCAAGCGATATTGCATAAAGCAATGCATCATACGAGTGTTGTGACACCGAAGACTGTAGCTCTTGCTCACTCTGTAAGACTACCTGTACATCTACGCCGATTTCTCGCCACTGCTTTTGTAAATTCTGAGTTACGCTAGCGTATTCGCTATTTGCCTGTGAAGTGAGCCGAAACTTAAGCGGTACACCCCCTTTGCTACGAAGCCCCGTGACGGGGTCTTTCACCCAGCCAGCGCTATCGAGGAGAGTATTAGCTTGTGTCTGGTTGCCCGTAACTTGAGCGTAGGCTTTGTTGTAGCCCAAGTGAGATTTAAGCAGCGGCTGATCTACA
>CAZXTF010000019.1:4570-14051 GCA_964643605.1 uncultured Candidatus Saccharibacteria bacterium
GTGGCGCGCATGCCGTAGAAGCGCGGCATGGAGACGCTACAACTGCAAGAGGATACGGTATTGCCTCAAGAATTTGTCGTTTATTCACGGCCAATACTAGGGCATTTCGTACAGCTGCATCGTTAAGCGGTACCTGCGTTGTCTTAAAGAAAACCATTGTTTCCCCAAGCGTTGACGGGGAAAGTTCTTGGGTTGTAATATCGTCATGAAATTCGTCAGACATAGTTGACAAGTTTGCCATCGCATCAATTTGTTTTTGCTTGTAGCTCTCGGTCATTCTGTCTTCGGTCTTGAAGGTTTTAATAACAAAGCGGTTCACGTTTGGTCGACCACCATAGTAGTCATCAAATGGCAAAAGCCCTAAGCTCTCTTCTTTTGCAGCAGCATCCCCCGTTACCTGGACTCTATCAAATTTAAACGGTCCAGCACCAACGGGATGTGCGGTGTTAAAACTATTTGACCTCAACTGATCTGCTGGAACTTTTGCCAAAATATGTTCGGGCAAAATACCCGTCGTCAGCGAGTGAGGAAAAGCACTGAGCTTATTTGGTAGTTTAAACGTAACAGTTCGGTCATCTTTTGCCGCAACCTCAATTCCCCGCCAGCTACTTTGCAGATACGAGCGAGCATCGGGATTCTGAATAAGCCTGTAGGTAAACACCACATCTTTGCTGGTTAAAGGCTTGCCATCGTGCCACGTCAAGCTTGGTCGAAGTGTAATCGTATAAACTTCCTTATCTTCATCGACAGTCCACTTCTCTGCCAAGTCTGACACAAGCTTACTGTTGCCGTCATATTTTAAAAGGCTCGCAAAAATAAGCCGGGCTGCTGAGGTATCAGCAGAATTAGTAGCATAAATGGGGTTGGCAGTTGTAAATGAACCCATAATTCCCTCGGTAAATGACCCACCGGCAACAGGCGTAGGTTTTTTGTAGTGAGTATTCATCTCTTTGGTTTGCAAAATAACAATAACTAGCAACAATGCCACAAGACAAAGCCATCCAATAATAAAACGACGTACCTTCACGAGACGCATTAAACGACGGAATAAATGCTTATCGAGATGCTCGTCTGCTACCGAGCCAATATCTTCAACCTGGCGCTTTCTGCGGCGAAACAATCTGCGAAGACGTAACGAGGTAGAGCGATGTATGCGGGGCATAGGTTTGTTGTAGCTCCTAAGCTAGAACGCCAAGTATAAGCGACAGTGCAAAGATCAACGCACTAATAATTGTAATCTGATGGATTGTTTTATCAGATCCTCGCCTAACTGTATTAACTTCGCCACCCCCACCAAGACCGGCTCCAAGGCCTGCACCTCTCGTCTGAACCAAGATCAAAGCTATCATGATTGCTGCAGAGATAATTGTGATATAACCGTAAATAGTCATGTAGATTTTGTGTCCTCTAAAATAGTAACTACTAGATAGTTTACCAAGCCAATGACCATACCCGCAAGCATAGCGGCCCACAAATTCGTTACATGAAGTGGGCTATAGAGCTTACTGGCGATTAATACAGTCAGTCCATTTATAACAATCATGAAGAGACCAAGCGTCAAAACAAGGGCTGGCAGAGATAGAAATACGATAATTGGTTTTAGGACCATGTTGACAAGTGCCAGGATAAATCCAGAGATTACAATTACTCGAAACCGTGAATCATAACTTATTTGGCCACCAAGCAACCCGGCAGCGATCCATAAGCCAAGACTACAAACAAACCACTTTAGCAAAAAAGTACTAGTGAGGGATTGTCGACGTGTCATGTATTTTCCTATTGTATCGTACTCACCAGTTTTGAGAGAACTCTATTGCCAGTTTTTGTGATAACAATATCGTTTTCGTAGCGAACGCCAAAAGACTCTTCCTTAATATAAATACCTGGCTCTACTGTAAGCACCATACCAGGAGCTAGTGGCTCAGTATAATTCCCCACATCGTGCACATCGAGGCCGAGGAAGTGTGAGGTTGAGTGCGGATAAAACTTCCGTACTTCTTCGGTGTTGATTGCGCTAATTAGGCCGAGTTCTCGGAGCTTTTCGCCCATAAACTGCTCGACTTCTTTTTCGTAATCGGTCAAAAGTACACCAGGCTTTAGGCTCTGCGCAGCAAAATCATAGACCGCCTGTACTGCTTCCTCAACTTGAATGTATCGGTCGGTCGGATTTTTGCAAACCGTGCGAGTGATATCTGCTGAGTAGTGCGAATAGCTTAGTCCAACATCTAAAAGTACCGGGTCTTCTGGAGAAAGCGAACTACTGTTTTGGATGTAATGTAGGGTTGTAGCATTAATACCCCCAGCAATTACTGGGTCGTAACCTAGATCTAACCCGTTTTTCTTGGCAAAGTAGTGTACATCAGCTGCAATTTCCCGCTCATTTGTATAATCACCAATTTGTTTTTGGATAGTTCTAAATAGCTCTTCTGTTTGAGCAATTGCGTACTCTATCACAGCAATCTCTTGAGCAGACTTGATACTTCGCATGCGCACAAGAGTACTCTGCAGATCCAAGATTTGCAGCGATTCGTTAAAGCCCATTAGCTTATCAACCAGTGTTTTGCGAGCTGGGTTTGTAAACATCTGCAAGGGCTCTATAAAAGCCGCAGGTGGTTGTAGTGTTGCAACTTGTTTTGCCTGTTTTAATTTTTTGGATATTTTTATCCAGCCTTCTTCATGCGAAAGTATCTCTGTTATGCCAGATACTTTTTTGAGGTTGTCTTCATTGATTGCTCCGTCAAAAACATCTCTCCGAGGATTTTTGGGTGGCAAAATAAGATACTCATTGCCCAATTCTATAACCAAAATTAAACCCGGCTCATCAATACCCGTCAGGTACCAAAAATTATTATCTTGGCGAAACGGGAAAGTCGTATCGCCCGTTTTTTGGAGATAGCTATTGCCCGTAACAACAATTGGTGCCGTGCCTGGAGACAGTTTTTGTAGCTTCTGCCTATTGCTCGTAAAAAAGTTGGCCCGTAGCTGTGGAGCTTCTATGTTCTTCTTCCTCATAATAAGACTCTCATGATAGCGCAAAAACAGGAGGCCGAGCAATTACACTATCCTCGAGCATCTAAAATAGCCTTGGCTCTTTTAGCACCAACTATAGCAGTGAGATCATCTTCTGAAGCTTCTAAAACTCGGCTGGTGCTGCCAAAATGTTTGATGAGCTTCTTTTTGGTTAGCGGACCGATACCAACAATTTCATCCAGCGGGCTGGTAGTCTGGCGGTTTTGTTTCAGCGTGCTGTGGTAACTCACTGCAAATCGATGGCTCTCATCTCGAACTCGCTGTAAAAGCTTTACAACACTACTGCTATGAGGCAATTCCACGATATCAAATTGCAATTTTTTTGCATTTTGTGAATAAGGGATAATAATCTGCTCGTAACGTTTAGCGAGGCCGATCACAGGGATATTCTGGCCACACGATTCCATCGCCTTCAAAGCAGCATTTACTTGCCCTTTGCCGCCATCAATCAAAAGCAAGTCTGGTTTTCCCCATGATTTTAGGTTTCGCTCACTTAATCTTCGTGTGAGTGCTTCGTTCATATGTGCGAAATCATCATTGCCAGGAATCCGTAGTTTGAACTTTCGATACTGACTTTTATCGGGTACTCCACCGATAAATACAACCATACTAGCGACCGTATCACTCCCTTGCATGTGACTAATATCAAACCCTTCGATCCGCCTGGGCGGCTCAGGTAATGCAAGTAGTTCGGCGAGGCCAGCAAGCCCTTGGTCTTTGCTAATATCTAAGTTTTCTCGGTCACTAAAAATAATTTTCTGCTCTAAGTTCTTAAGTGCGAATAGTTTATTACGAAATTTCGCAGCTTTTTCAAAGTCTTTTGCTTTGGCTGCCTCGTTCATTTTTTTCTCGAACTCATTGGTAAGCGCTTTTCGGTTGCCCCTTAGATATTGCATGAGCTGGCTAAGACTCTTAAGATACTCTTCTTTTGTGGTCATTCCAGCCTCTAATCCTGGACACAAGCCCAATTGTGCCTGCAAACACGCCCGCTTTGGCATTGTAGTGTGCGTGGAATAAGGAAATGCCCGTCGTAAATATTTGAGTGCTTTGCTAATCGCAAATTTACTCATATACGGACCAAGGTACGTAGCTCCATCGTCCAAAGGCCTACGAGTAAACACTACGCTCGGATAGTCGCTTTTTAAGTCGATCCGCACATACGAAAAGCTTTTGTCATCTCGCAGCAAAATATTAAAACGAGGCATATAGCGTCGGATCATCTCGGCCTCTACAAACAACGCATCGAGCTCTGTCTCGAGCTCCATCCAGTCAATATCAGCAATCTCGCTTACTAGAACATCTGTTTTTGGGTCTCGCACTCGGCTTGCCTGAAAATACTGTCGAACTCGATTACGCAAATTTGCAGCTTTGCCCACATAAATAATTTCACCTGTTTTATCTTTGTGAAAGTAGACTCCAGGCGTTTTCGGAAGATCGGCTAACTTTTTCTCCAACTGCTTGTTCATCACCTACTAGTATATCGTCAACTCTATTGACTCACTAGTTCGGCAAGTTTTTGGGCAGTGGTAATGTTGCGTATCGTCATCTGTTTGTAGGGTTTTGTGCCAACAAGTTTCTGCAAGCTGCCTTTTGATTGGTTCTTGCGGGAAATATTTGTCAGTAATGCTCCACCAACGTAGATAAACGTTTCTATCTCGGGCTTTACGCCAATCATGTCTATGATTTCAGGCGTGTCTATCTCTTCGAATAAATATAGTACGTCAGATTTTTCATTTTCTTTATCGTTTTTCCACTCGGCGGGGATGGCTTTGGCGATGCGCACAATGTCCTCACCTGACACAACCAAAGTTGGTATGACAAAGCCAAACTCTTTCTCCAGTTGTTCTTCAATAAATGAACGGCCAGGAACTGACGTAGCATCAAAAATTACATTGCCCGAGTTGATATACGTTATAACATTTGTGTGGCCAATATTTTCAAGTAGCGCTTTAAGGCGAGCCATCTCGACTCGGTTGTTCCCGCCTACATTAATTCCCCGAAGCAGAAGAACGTATCTCATACTGATTAAAAATCCGTGATGACTATTTTATGCATTTGCATAAGCTAGTCTTCCTTTGCTTTAACTTTTTCTTTACAGCTTTTAGTATGGAATAGGCGAGCGGGGTCTTTTTTGCAATTCTCGCAAATTAAGACCAACTTGTTACAGGATACGTTTGCGCAATTTTCAAAATTGCTCGTCTTCCTCCCGCAGTGCGAACACTCACCGATATCTTTGGCTTTGTCTGAGAACTTATGATTCATCCGATCATCAAAAATGTAAAGGTTGCCCTCCCATAATCCCTCGTCGGCATAGGTTTCCCCGTATTTTACGATACCTCCGTCGATCTGGTAGACTTCTTTGAACCCACGATTTTTCATGAGCACACTCAAGGCTTCACAGCGTATACCGCCTGTACAATACGTTACAACAGGCCTATCTTTGATACTGTCATATTTTTCACTTTCGATTTCTTTAATAAAATCACGGGTCGTTTCGGTATCGGGAACGACTGCATTTTTGAATCTACCAACTTTGGCTTCATAGGCATTACGTCCGTCGAAGAACACCACGTCATCGCCTCGTTCTTCAATCAATTTGTGCACCTGCTTTGGTTTGAGATGTTTACCGCCACCAACCACGCCTTTTTCGTCTACAACAATCTCGTCTGGTCGATCAAAAGCTACGAGCTCTGGCTTTACTTTGATACTAAGCCTTGGAAAATCATCGCCTGTGCCATTACTCCATTTGTACGTAATGCCTTTGAATGTTACCGATTTATTCATTTCACGTTTATATTGGCGCAGGTTCTCGATATCACCGCCAAGCGTGCCATTGATGCCATGTTTGCTGACAATAATGCGACCCTTTAAATTCAACCGGGTGCATAGCTCACGCTGCCAATGCATGACCATCTTTGGGTCGCTAAGTGGCACAAATTTATAATAGAGAATCACCTTCTGCATGATCTCTATTTTATCAGATTAGCGTAAACTTGGCATAAGTGATATAATTCGTCTCAACAAATTATTTAAAGGAAAGGCCTGCAAAAAAGTGATTCTCACAGAACTACCACCACAAAAGATACCGGGCTCTTTCCTATTCTCTTTGTAAAACCTCTAACTCTAAACTAATTTACTGGCCTAAAGGAAGCCAGACCTATGCAAGAAAAAAGAAATAAGCAAGCCTACAGGCTAGCTATAAAACACTACTTGAAGCTAATGCTCCAAGACTGGAGATTCAATATACCCAGCATGCTATGTACCGGTATTGGTACTATCTTTGCTTTTTATTTACCACCACTCTTCATAGCTAAGTTAATTGGAACCTACAAAAATGTAGACCTACCAGGACTTAGTGAACTATTACCATATGTTGCGGCTATTGGTGCAAGTTGGCTATTCGCTGAGCTTTTGTGGAGACTCGGTATATTCTTGCTGATTAAAGGCGAGGTAAAAGGCACCGAAAAACTATATAACTACGCCGTTAAGCAGCTCCTCGAGAAAGATCTGGCATTTTTTCACGACAATTTTGCTGGATCACTTACCAAAAAAACCACTGGTTACGCTACTCGATATATAGATTTCTTGGATGTACTATTCTTTAACTTAGCACCAAGCGTAATACCTACTATCTTTGTGTGCTTTGTTTTATGGACGTACTCTCCCGTGCTTGTTTTTACCCTCATTGCTATGCTTGTAATTTCCGTAGCTTTAGTGACCCCGCTTCTTAAGCGCCGCAAAAAGCTCGTTGCCATACGTGAAACTGCCAGCAACAAAGTTTCGGGACACGTGGCAGATGTTTACGCAAACATAGATGCGGTGAAAGCTTTTTCTCACGAAACCCACGAAAACACCTCTCATGAGGCGCTTGTTCAAGATCTCATTGAGAAGATGAGACATTCTTGGAATTACCACAATCAGAGAATTGATGTAGTGCTATCTCCACTCTATGTATTAACCAACCTACTCGGTTTGGTAATTGGCGTATCGCTGGCAAGCACAAAAGGCATCGGCATTGAAACTGTGTTTGTAACCTTTACGTACTACCTGGGCGTGACTCGTTTTATGTGGGAATTCAATGGAATTTACCGCAGAACCGAATCTGCCCTGAGTGATGCAGCACAATTCACAGAACTACTGCTTGATGAGCCAGCTATAAAAGATACTGGTAACCCCACAAAACTCACCGTGAAAAAAGGAGCAATTGCATTCAATAATGTCTCATTCGATTATCCTGGTGGGCAAAGCCAAGAACTCTTTAAAGGTTTACAGCTATCAATTAAGCCTGGAGAGAAAATTGGACTGGTTGGACACTCTGGTGGTGGCAAAACAACATTAACTAAACTGCTACTTCGATTTACCGACATTGATGCGGGGGAGATTTTGATTGACGGGACAAATATTGCCCACGTTAGACAAAAAGATTTACGAAAGTTTGTTAGCTATGTACCGCAAGATCCCTACCTATTCCATCGGAGTGTGGCAGACAATATTCGCTATGGAAAGCTCGGTGCTACCCAAAAAGAAATTGAGAGAGTAGCTAAACTTAGCCACGCCGATATGTTTGTCAAAGAACTACCTGACAAGTACGAAACGTTGATTGGTGAGCGGGGCGTAAAACTTTCTGGTGGGCAAAGACAGCGTATTGCTATTGCCAGAGCCATGATCAAAGACGCCCCGATACTGGTGCTCGATGAAGCAACGAGCGCTCTTGATTCTGATTCGGAGCGCTTAATTCAAGATGCCCTCTGGAAGTTAATGAAAAATAAAACAGCTCTGGTGATTGCTCATCGTTTGAGTACTATTCAAAAAATGGACCGGATCATCGTGCTAGAAAATGGCGAGATCATCGAAGAAGGAAGTCACAAAGAACTACTTGCGGGCGATGGCATCTACGCCGAGCTTTGGAAACACCAGTCTGGCGGCTTTATAGAAGAATAGAGTGAATTTCGCTCTATTCTTCAGGGGTGTCAGTTGATTCTTCGGCTTCGCCTTCTGAATCTTCGTCAGTATCAGTACCAGTGTCAGTACCAAGTTGGGCGGCTGTTTCTGCAGCAGCTGCATCGGCTTCGGCAATTTGGTCTTTTGGCATTTCAACTGTAGCAATAGCTTGCTCTGGGTCAGTCTTGATAGTGATAGTGCTTGGAACTTTTAGATCAGCTACAGTAATCTTGTCACCAACTTCAACAAGGGTTGAGGTGTCAACTTCGATAACATCAATGAGATCGCTTGGCAGAGCTTCAATCTCTACATGATCAATTTTTTGCAGCACAAGCAGGCTTGCTTTGGTTGCTGGGTTATCTTCACTCAAGTTTAGCGGTACTTCTGTAGAGGCTTTTTCATCGGCCCTAATTGCCTGAAACACGGTATGTGAAACTTTGCTTGTAGCTGGTACGTGAGTAACTTCTTTAATAAGTGTGGTGTATTTTTTGCCATCAACATCAACTTTTACTGGAGCATGTTTGCCAGCATCGGCAAAAGCTTTTTTGAGATCACTAGTTGCCACGCTCACGTGTACCGACGCTTGCCCGTGATTGTGAATTACTGCAGGCACAAAACCTTCGTTTCTTAATTTCTTAACCTGTTTGCCCAACACTTCCCGTTTTTTCGCCTGTAACGTTATGTCGTCACTCATTATGCTCTTTACTCCTCCGTTAGGTACACTTTGTGAACCTATATTGTATCACAGCTGGTATACTGGTATCACCGCATGAGCATCTTAGACCCAGAAAGTATTATCGCCGCAGGAGGATTAATCTTTATAGCTGGCATTGTCTTTGCTGAATCAGGTCTGTTAATTGGCTTCTTCTTTCCGGGTGATACACTACTGTTCGCAGCAGGTATTTTTGCAGCACAAGGACACTTCTCTTTACTAACTGCAATGCTAGTCATTATAGTGGCGGCAATTGCCGGAGGCCAGGTTGGCTACACCATTGGTCAAAGAGCCGGACCAAAGCTGTTCAGAAAAAAAGACGGTATACTGTTTCGTCATGAGTATATTCAGCACTCCGAAGAATTTTATGAAAAACACGGGGGTAAAACGATTATTCTTGCTCGTTTTGTGCCCGTAGTTCGCACCTTTGCACCAGTAGTGGCAGGTATCGGCAATATGGACTACCGCAGGTTTACGTTTTATAACATAGCCGGTAGTGCCATCTGGGCGGTTAGTATTACTACTCTTGGATACTACCTAGGATCAAAAATCCACAATATTGATGCGTACATTTTACCAGTCATTTTGGCTGTAACTATCCTAACTTTTGGCTCGCCAATATTTCGTATCTTAAAGGACCCAGTTAGCCGCAAAAGGTTATTAGATAAACTACGAAACCGCTCTTAAGCAAGCGTGTTGCGTAGCTCTTTGATATGGTAGATAAGCTCCTTCTCTGATTGTCGATCGATAGGATAAATACCCGCAACAACTTCTAGCGTTGGCGCTTCTTCAAATACA
>CAZXTF010000020.1:0-11993 GCA_964643605.1 uncultured Candidatus Saccharibacteria bacterium
GATCACCGGTGCTGCACAGATCGATGGCGCTATCTTGGTTGTTGGCGCAAACGACGGCCCATTGCCACAAACCCGAGAGCACGTACTACTTGCTCGACAGGTTGGTGTGCCTAAGATCGTTGTATTTATGAACAAGATGGACCTTGCAGATCCAGAGCTTGTAGAGCTTGTAGAAATGGACATTCGTGAACTTCTTGAAAAGAACGGTTTCGACGAAAATGCTCCAATCATCAAGGGTTCTGCTACAAAAGCCCTCGAAGGTGACGCAGCCAGCGAAGACGCAATTATGGAGCTTGTAAAAGCTCTCGACGAGTACGTTCCAGAACCAAAGCGTGAACTCGACAAGCCATTCCTAATGCCTATCGAAGACGTGTTCTCTATTAAGGGTCGTGGTACCGTTGCTACTGGTCGTATCGAACAAGGTGTTGTAAAGGTTAACGACGAAGTAGAAATTGTTGGTATCCGAGAGCCTAAGAAATCAGTTGTAACTGGTATCGAAGCTTTCAAGAAGAGCCTTGACCAAGGTCAGGCTGGTGACAACGCTGGTATTCTTCTTCGGGGTATTGAGCGAGACGACATCGAACGTGGTCAGGTTATTGCCAAGCCAGGTTCTATTACTCCTCACACAGAGTTTGACAGTGAAGTCTATATCCTTACTAAGGAAGAAGGTGGTCGACACACACCATTCTTCAAGGGTTACAAGCCACAGTTTTACTTCCGAACTACGGACGTAACTGGTGAGGTTGAGCTCCCAGCTGACAAAGAAATGGTTATGCCAGGTGATACCGTTACCTTTAAGGTGAAGCTACTTGCACCAATTGCTATGGAGCAAGGCCTTCGATTCGCTATCCGTGAAGGTGGCCGAACCGTAGGTGCTGGTGTGGTTACAAAGATCATCAAATAGATAGATCTTCGAGAAGCCAAAAAGAGCTCCCAAAATCGGAGCTCTTTTCATTTGTAGAGTTAATAGCTAAAATGATGTGGATTAAGGAGAATATAATGGCAAGCAAATCAGAGGATATAATTGTTGAAGCACCGCTGAGCTTTACTGGTAGTAAAAAGCGGATCATGAGATTATCTGATAGTCTACTACTTAAGATTTGCTTATTGTTTCCACTACTGTTGTTGGCCTGGTGCTTTATATCTGTCTGGTATCTGTTCTTTGGTATTTTGTTGATTCCTTATCGTATGGCTCGCCGAAGTTCCCGCAAACAAAAAGTCGACAAGCTACGACACAAGGAGTTGCTGGAAGCTCTCGAAGCCAAATCCACCAAATAATCTCACGTGTCTCGCTAACATATTGACAAATGTGGTATAATGTTGTTTATGGATTATGATTTGGAGAAAATGTTTGAGGCCCGTAGGCAAGAGACCACTGCCCCCATACAGTCAGCAATCGATGAGAAACTTGCCCAGGACGCCTACGACAGAAGTATAGAAGAATACAGTGAAAAGATAGTTGAGCGTGGAGGTCTCGCAAAAATAGATGATCTTGTCATGCTTGAGGAGATGAAAGGCCAGCACCCTATTCTTGGTTACCGTCGTGTCTACGATGTCGAAAATTCAATAGTTGTAGCTGGGCATCTAAAAGAGTTCTTGAGAGTCATGAAAGATAATCGCATCAAGCCGGACTCTACCTATCAGTGGCAGGAAATGAAAGAGGGTATTTTCACAAGCAAGAGGAGTGTATCGCATGAAGTCCCGGCTTGGTCAATTCAATACAACATCAGTGATGGGTATGGCTCATATCTTAATTTAACAGAGGACGCCAAGATAGGGGTCTCTCCCTCCCAGTTGGCTCAGATAGGTTCTGGGTGGGTGCCTCCTAGCTATGAGGAAAAGAAGAATGGCGTATTGCTACGCTCTATAGCAGACAAGATGATCCAGGCCGGTATAACCAGGATTTAATAAGAACTGTACAAGCACAATCCTATCTGTTAAAATAGGCTAATCATTAAGAAATTTGCTGACTAAAAGTTATTTTTGAAAAACAAAGTAATGTTACAGCAAGCTGAGTATAGAACTCGGAGAGGAATAACACCTTATGGCAGAAGCCAAAAAACCAACTACTAAAGTCAAGAAGACCACAGAGGCTACAAAAGCTCCAACTGGCGGCCAACGGATCCGTATTCGCCTGAAAGCCTACGACCACAAAGTAATCGACCAATCTGCAAAGCAGATTGTAGATACAGCTTTACGAACTGGTGCAACTATTGCCGGCCCAGTACCATTGCCAACACGACGAAGCACGTTTACGGTGGTAAAGAGCCCACACGTGTACAAAAAAGGTCGTGAACAGTTTGAAATGCGTGTTCACAAGCGTCTTATCGATGTTTTGGAGCCAACTCCAAAGACTATTGATAGTCTGATGAACCTATCGCTCCCAGCAGGCTGCGACGCCGAAATCAAGATGTAACAATCTTTAAATGCAAAGATCTAGCCGCTCGCATTGTCGGGCGGTTTTGTTTTTGTAGAAAAGTTGTATAGTAGTAGCCATGAGTGGCGAGAAAGCATTGAAGAACTTAGAAAGAATCTATACTCCAGAAGAGCCTTATACTGGTGAAGTGCGAATGCCTGAGAGCGATCTCGACAAGATGGTATTGGGTGCGCTGACGACGTATGGAGTGGATCCGGAGCCAGTGCGTGATCGTTATGCCCCAGCAGGCACAGGCCACGTTCGAGCTATTAACCCAAATGCAGTCGCAAAGGATGAGTATTATCGCTACATGTTTGGGGCAAATTATCTAACAAGACACTTTGAGATTTCAGATGAAACGGTACTTATAGTCGCCTACAATAAAGAACGGAGACTAGAACTACCTGGTATGCCAGAAGTAGTCATAGACAACCTCAAACCCGAGGGCGGGCTTGAGTCGAGAATTAAATTTAGCAGCAGCCCAGACCCAGATAAAGAATCGGTTATATTTAAGTCAAGGGTTTCTGAGTTTAATCCTCATCACTCACAAAGATTTGATCTATTCTCTCACTGGCAGGCTGAGCATGCAGATTTTACAGTAGAGTTAAGTCGCTCATTAACTCGGGTTTTAGAGTTACTTTTGCAAAAACCTGACGACCCGGACAGCGTTGCATTTGCAAGAGGTCTTTCTGAGGTTAGCAGCGACGAGAAGGAACTTATAAAAAAGAATCGTGCAGAGGCCGAGAAGGGCGAGAAGGAATTCCGGGAAATGATTGAAAAAAATAGAGATGGCGGCTTTATCCCAACAGACACAGGTCCAAGGATTGCTGGGTTTAGGTCTACTCCTGCAGCCCAACGACGGGCATAGAACCCAAGCTATTATTTTGTAAAAAGAGGCGTATAATGGCGCTTATGGCAAAGAAAAAAAGAAAAGTTCCTAAAGAAACCGATAATATATTTTTACTTAAAATAGTTTTATATCTTATTGTAGGTTCGTTGTGGCTCAAGGTTACCTCTGGTGAGGACTTGCAGATTCCGATACCAATAGGGTTTTTGCTCGGTTTGATGTTTATCAAGCACGAGCACTTTCAGGTAGACCGCAAGATCGAATATGTGGTCTTACTGCTTGCAGCACTTCTTGGATTTTGGCTACCATTTGGCATCTATATAACTTTGTAGAATTTACAGCATATTGACAGAGGTAACGTTTTTGTGTTAATCTGTTTTGGTAACTAAAAAATTTTAGTGGCGTATTCGGAAGGTCTACCAACGAATAACAGAGGTAGAAACCACCAATCGCCATAATTTTATTGTTTTAACCTAGGCAAATAAAAGAAAGTACGATGAAAGCACTAATTACCCGAAAACTAGGCGTAACAAGCACCATTGCAGAAGATGGCACTGTTGCTGCTGTTACTTTGCTTTCTGTAGATAAGAACATCGTTACCCAGATCAAGAACGTCGAAAAAGATGGATATCAAGCTGTCCAGATCGGTTCTGAGGAGAAGAAGTCACTCACCAAGCCGCAACTCGGTCACCTCAAGCCAGCAAAAGCTAATGTGTGTATTATTCGTGAAATTCGAGTGGATGAACTCCCAGAAGAACTAAAAGTCGGCGACCAACTAGGTGCCGACCTTTTTAGTACCGGAGATGTGGTTGATGTAACTGGCACCAGCAAAGGTAAAGGTTGGGCTGGTACGATTAAGCGACACAACTTCCACCGACAGCGCAAGACGCATGGTGGTAAGGGTAACACTCGTAAACCAGGTTCAATCGGTTCCATGTATCCACAAAAGATCTTTAAGGGCAAGAAAATGGCGGGTCAGATGGGTGCCGAACAAGTAACGACTAAGAATCTAAAGGTAGCTCTAATAGACACAGATAAGTCACTTATTGGTGTGTACGGATCTATCCCAGGCCCTCGCAAAGGGATTGTGGTCCTGAAGGAGGCTAAATAATGGCAACTCCTACATTTACTAAAACTGGCACAAAAGCAACTGCAACTGTAACACTTGATAAAAAAGTGTTTGGCGAGAAGGTTGAGAGCCACAATTTGCTCCACCAAGCTTACGTAACCTACCTCGCAAATGGCCGGGAAAACTTGGCTGTTACTAAGACTCGAGGTCAAGTTCGTGGTGGTGGTAAAAAGCCATGGAAGCAAAAAGGTACTGGACGAGCACGTTTTGGTAGCTCCCGAGTGCCAATTTGGAGAGGTGGTGGTATCACTTTTGGTCCAACTGGTAATGAAAACTACTCTAAGAAGTTGAACGTAAAAGCTAAGCGAAAAGCTATTCGCCAGGCGCTCAGTCTTGCGTCAAAGAGCAACCAAGTAATTGTGGTTGAAGATTTTGCAACTCTTGGTGGCAAGACCAAGGATATGGCAAAGTTCTTGAGCAAAGTTGGCGCATCTGGCCGAACGTTAGTTGTTGTCGACCAGCGAGACCCAAGTAAAGAGCTTGCTGTACAGAATATTCCAAAAACTGCTGTCGTGAGCGCAAGCTATCTAAATGTATACGATGTGATGAACGCTGACTCTATTGTAGTTAGTAAAAAAGCGCTCGAACTAATTTCTGACTGGTTGGGAGGAGATAAATAGATGAGTAAAACTACTGTACTCCGACCACGAATGAGCGAAAAAACTTATGGCCTCAGCCAAACCAACAACGTGTTTGTGTTTGATGTACCAATGAGCATTAACAAAGTCCAGGTTAAAGAGGCTGTAGAAACTCAGTTTGAAGTAAGCGTAGAAAACGTACGAGTCTTGATCGTAAAAGGTAAGCGAAAAGCATCTGTTCGCAAACGAACCCGTGGTGTTATGGGCAAGCGAGCTGACATCAAAAAAGCTTATGTAACTCTAAAAGAGGGCGATTCCATCCCTGTATTTGCTGCTATTGAAGAAGCTGAAGCTAAGGAAAAGAAGGCTGAAGAAAAAGCTGCTAAGAAAGCCAAGAAAGAGGAGAAGAAATAATGGCAATTCAGAATTATAAGCCAACTACTCCTGGCCGAAGAGGCATGACTTCGCAAGATTTTGACGGTATTACTACTAAGAAGCCAGTAAAATCGCTACTTCGTGTTAAAAAGCGAACAAACGGCCGAAATAACCAGGGTCGAATTACGGTTCGTCACAGAGGCGGCGGAGCTCGTAGGTTTTACCGGCTTGTAAACTTTAAGTTTGAAGGCGAAGCTACTATTGAGCACATCGAGTACGATCCAAACCGATCTGCCCGAATTGCCCGAATTAAAGATACAAGCGGTAAGTACCACTATATTTTGGCAGCTCAAGGTATGAAGGTTGGCCAGAAAGTTAAGACTGGTGAAGAAATTGCCATCGAAACAGGCAACCGCTTGCAATTAAAGAATATTCCAACTGGTAGTGTTGTTCATGCAGTAGAGCTTGTTCCTGGTAAGGGTGCGCAGCTTGGCCGAAGTGCTGGCACAAGCATTCAGCTTGTTGCTAAGGACGAAAAGTATGCACAACTTCGTTTGCCGAGTGGTGAAGTCCGTTTGGTAAGCATTGAGGCAAAAGCTAGTATTGGCGTAATTGGTAACGAACAACACCAGAACATCAAAGTTGGTAAAGCAGGACGATCACGGAACAAGGGTAAACGCCCAAGTGTTCGTGGAGTTGTTATGAATGCGGTAGATCACCCACACGGTGGTGGTGACGGTGGACGACATGGTATGGGCAAAGACCCACGTACTCCATGGGGCCAGAAGACTTTGGGTTACAAAACCAGAAGTCGCAAAGATACCAACAAGTATATTGTTAAAAGCCGTCACGCAGGAAAGAGGAAGTAATCATGAGTAGATCACTAAAAAAAGGACCATTTGTAGACCCTAAGCTTGCAAAGAAAGTTGCAGCTTTAGGTAATGAAGACCGAACCATCATCAAGACATGGGCACGAGCGAGTGCTATCCCGCCAGAGTTTGTTGGACGAACTATTGCTGTACACAACGGTCGAGTACACGTTCCTGTATTTATTACCGAAAACATGGTTGGCCATAAGTTGGGTGAATTTAGTCCAACTCGTAAATTCCGAAGTCACGGTGGTAAGCTTGCGAAAGGTAAGAAATAATGAGCGACATAGTAAAAGCTAGCGCTAGAAATGTACGAATGAGCCCCCGCAAAGTTGCTGTGGTAGCTGCACTAGTGCGTGGCCATAGTGTTGCTGACGCTGTAACAATTTTATCCCACGTCCCACGCCGAGCTGCAACTCCTGTTCGTAAAGTTATTGAAAGTGCAAAGGCAAACGCTGAGAACAATCATGATTATCAGGCAGATTCACTAGTAATTTCACATATTAGTGTTACTCCAGGAGTTCGATTGAAGCGATACCGCCCTGCTGCACATGGTCGTGCTCTTCCGTTCGAGCGAAAGAGTTCGCATATTTTTGTAGAAGTAACAGGTGCAAAGCGAGCACCAAAAAAGCCTGCTGCCAAGAAAGTCGAAGCTAAGCCAAAGAAGGAGAGCAAATAATGGGCCAAAAAGTAAATCCAATTAGTATGCGACTCCAGGTCAACAAGAACTGGCGAAGCAAGTGGTTCGCAAACAAGCGAGAATACGCAACATATCTGACACAGGATCTTGAAGTGCGTCGACACATTAGTACGCACCTTGGTAGCAGAGCGGCTATTAACAAGGTTGATATTGAACGATCACCAAACTTGGTAACAGTAACTATCACTACTGCAAAAGCTGGTGTAGTTATCGGCCGTGGTGGTTCTGGCGCTACAGAGCTAAAGAATAAGATTCAGAAGATTTATGGCGTACCAGTTCGAGTAAATATCGAAGAAATCAAAAAGCCAGAGATGTACGCAAAACTTGTTGCAGAAAATATTGCACATCAGCTAGAGCGACGAATGTCATTCCGTCGAGCTATCAAGCAAGCTTCTGCTGCAACGATGCGAGCTGGTGCAAAAGGTATTCGTATTGAGGTTGCAGGACGGTTGAACGGCGCAGAAATGAGCCGTCGGGAAAAAGAAGTTGCTGGCTCTGTACCACTACACACACTTCGAGCCGATATCGATTACGCACAGGTACCTGCCCAGACTGTCGCTGGGATTATAGGTGTGAAAGTTTGGATCTATAAGGGAGAGGTGCTCTAGCATGTTAGTCCCAAAGAAAACTAAGTTTCGACGAGTTCGAAAAGGCCGCATCAAAGGTCCAGCTACCAGTGGCAACACTATTGCTTTCGGACAATATGCTCTACAGTCGATGGAAGGCGAACGAGTTACGAGTCGCCAGATCGAGGCAGCTCGTCAGGCGATGACTCGTTACATCAAGCGTGGTGGTAAAATCTGGATTCGAATCTTCCCACATACACCTGTTACCAAGAAGCCAGTTGGTCTAAAGATGGGTGGCGGTAAAGGTGCGCCAGAGTATTTTGTAGCAAAAGTCCGAAAAGGAACCATTTTATTCGAAATGCAGGGTGTATCAGAAGAAGTTGCTCGAGAAGCCATGCGACTTGCAGGCCACAAGCTTCCTGTTAAGACTAAGTTCATTTCAAGCGAGGGCGAGTCATGAAAGTAGTTGAGATTAGAAAGATGAAGACAGAAGATCTAGTAAACAACGCTACGACTCTTCGAGAAGAGATTGCAGAGCTAAAACGACGACTTCGCATGGGTGAAACCACCAATGTCCGAACTATCCGAAATAAGCGAAAAGATCTAGCACGAGTATTGACTGTTATGAGCGAACAGCTCGCAAAGGAGAATCTATAATGGCAAAAATCTTAATTGGAACAGTAAGTTCAAACGCATCCGACAAGACCATTGTCATCACTGTGCAAACCCGAAAAACTCACCCACTATACAAGAAGCAATATACCGTTACGAGTAAGTTTATGGCTCATGATGAAAAGAACGAGTGTAAGGTTGGTGACCGAGTATCTATTGTAGAGACCAAGCCACTTTCTGCACGCAAGCGATATACGCTGGAGAAAGTTCTAGAAAAAGCTGCACTTTCAAAGGAAGATCTTGCAGCGATCGACAAGAATGAGAATGAGGAAGAGAAGTAATGATACAACAAGAATCACGTCTAGGTGTTTGCGATAACTCTGGTGCCAAAGAAATTTTGTGTATTCGTGTTCTTGGTGGTACCCGCCGCAGATATGCTCGAGTTGGCGACATTATCGTTGCTACTGTTAAAGATGCCAATCCGAGCGGCAACGTCAAGAAGAAGAGTGTGGTGCGAGCAGTTGTGGTACGAACAAAGAACACCATCCGTCGGAAGGATGGTTCGACTATTAAGTTTGACGACAACGCAGCAGTGATCATTGATGAAGACAAGCAACCAAAGGCAACTCGTATTTTTGGCCCTGTTCCACGTGAACTTCGTGACCAAGGATACAGCAAGATAATCAGTTTAGCACCGGAGGTACTGTAATGAGCAAAAACACTCCATCTGTATACAAGATTCGCCTGAAGAAAGGCGACACTGTTGTAGTGCTTTCTGGCAAGTACAAGGGCCAAACTGGTGAAGTTGAAGCTACACACCCACGAGAGAACAAGGTGACTGTAAAGGGTATTAATATCGTTAAGAAAGCTGTAAAGCCAAACCGAACACATCCACAGGGCGCAATCGTTGAGATTACAAAGCCAATCTGGGTAAGCAAGGTAGCTCTCTATGACGCTACTAGCAAGAAGCCAACCAAAATTGGCTACAAGGTAGATAAGGACGGCAAAAAGATCCGTATTAACAAGCGAACCGGAAAGGAGGTGAAATAATGGCTACACAAACTAAAAAAGCTACAACGTTGCCTCGTTTGAAGGCTGAATATCGAGAAAAGCACACTACTGATCTCAAGAAAGAACTGGAGCTAGGTAATATTCACGAAGTTCCAGGGCTCGAAAAGATTGTAATTAACGTTGGTCTTGGTCGTTCAAAGGACGACAAAAAGGCCTTTGAAGTTGCTCAGAACACACTTACCCGAGTTACTGGCCAGAAGCCGATCGATACATTTGCTCGCATGAGTATCGCATCTTTCAAGCTTCGTGAAGGTAACAAAGTTGGTATGAAGGTAACACTCCGTGGTGACAGGATGTACGAATTTCTAGATCGACTCATTAACATTGTTTTGCCTCGTCTGCGAGACTTCCACGGTGTGAGTGCGAAAGCTTTTGACAAGCAAGGAAACTACAGTATCGGCCTAACCGAACAGTCTATCTTCCCAGAGCTTTCTTTCGAAGAAACGACAACGCCACATGGTATGCAAATCGTAATTGTGACATCAACTAATAATCCAAAGCACGCCCGAGTTCTTCTCGAAAAGCTGGGCATGCCTTTTGAAAAGGAAAGGAAGTAACATATGGCAAAAAAATCTATTATTGCACGAGATGAAAAGCGCAAGAAAATGATTGCTCAGTACGCTGAAATACGAGCCGAGTTAAAAGCTGCCGGTGACCTCGAAGGTTTACACCGATTGCCACGCAATTCATCCCCAACCCGATACAAGAACCGCTGTAGTGAGACTGGTCGACCTCATGGTTATATGCGCATGTTTGGACTTTCTCGAATTAGCTTTCGTGAGCACGCTTCAAAGGGCGAAATACCAGGCGTAACAAAGGCCAGTTGGTAAGGAGTTATTATGGTTTCAACAGATCCAATTTCAGACATGCTTACCCGAATTCGTAACGCTATTGCGGTGAATAAAGCAGAAGTAAGCATGCCGCACTCAAACATCAAGCAACAAGTGGCTGACCTGCTAAAATCTGCTGGTTTTATCGTGGGTGTAAAAGCCGACGGTAAAGGCATCGAGAAAAAACTACGCATTACTATTAACAGTGAGTCGGCAAATGCTCGAATTACCGAAATCAAGCGATTAAGTCGCCCAGGTCGTCGGTGGTACGTGAGTGCTGATGATATTCCGACAGTCAAGAGCGGTCGTGGTATTGTGATTGTTTCTACCTCAAAAGGTTTGATGACAGGTGCAGATGCCAAGAAGAATAAAGTTGGTGGCGAATTAATTTGTCAGGTTTATTAAGGAGAAAATTTAAGGATAATTTATGAGTCGAATAGGAAAACTACCGGTCAAGATTCCGTCTGGTGTGACAATCACTGTCGACAAAGATTTTATTACCGTTAATGGTTCTAAAGGATCTTTGCAGCAATTTACCATGCCTGGAATTACCGTAAAACAAGAAGGTGAAGAAATAATTGTCAGTCGGGCTAATGACGAGCCAAAGGTACGAGCTAAACACGGTCTTATGCGTTCGCTAATTCAGAACATGGTCACCGGTGTAAGCGAAGGGTTTGAGAAAAAACTCGAAGTAAACGGTGTCGGGTTTCGTATTAACCTAGCAGGTAGCGATCTAAAGATGAATTTAGGCTACTCTCACGAAGTAGTGTATAAAGTCCCAGCTGGTATAACTGCGACAGTACAGCAAAACACGATTACAGTATCTGGCATTAGCAAACAGCAAGTTGGACAAGTTGCAGCAGAAATCCGAGCACTTCGAAAGCCAGAACCATACAAAGGTAAAGGTATTAAGTATGCAGACGAGCGAATTATCCGTAAGAGCGGTAAGTCAGGGAAAGATTAATAGATTATGAATAGATTAGACTCAAAACGAAAGAATATAGAGCGTCGAACTCACCGAGTTCGAACGATGGTTCGTGGCACAACTGAACGTCCACGGCTGAGCGTGACAATCAGTAATCGACACGTATCTGCCCAGATTATTGACGACACAAAGAGTGTTACACTTGCGGCTGTCTCAACTGCTGGCAAGAAACAAACAGGAACCTTAACCGAACAAGCAGCCGCTATTGGCAAGGAAATCGCCAAGAAGGCAAAAACTAAGAAAATTACCCAAGTTGCTTTTGATCGTGGTAACAAGCTATACCATGGTCGAGTAAAAGCTCTTGCAGATGCAGCTCGTAACGAAGGATTGGAGTTTTAAATATGGCAGTTCCAAAACCAGAACTAGTAAAAGAAGAAAAGCAATTTGAAGAACGAGTGGTCAATATCGATCGTGTTGCTCGAGTTGTAAAAGGTGGCCGACGGTTCCGATTCCGTGCCCTTGTAGTGGTAGGCGACAAAAAGGGTCGTGTTGGTGTAGGAAGTGCCAAAGGTGCTGACGTGACAGCCGCTGTATCAAAGGCTGTCGAAACAGCCAAGAAGAACTTGCTTGACCTCAAACTGTACAAAGGTACATTGCCACACGAAACACAGGCAAAAGTTGGTGGCGCCGACATCTTGATCAAGCCAGCAAGCGCTGGTACGGGTCTTATCGCTGGCGGTGTAGTACGCACAATTCTAGAAGTTGGTGGTGTCAGTAATGCTCTTTCTAAGTCGTTTGGTTCAACCAACAAGACTAATATTGCCTACGCAACCATAGATGCTCTTAGTAAGCTAGAATCTGCAGATAACTGGGTAACTAATCAGGGTAAAAAACCGACCACTAAAGCTAAAGGTGGTAAATAACTATGAAATTTAACGAATTAACACTACAAAGTAAGAAGAATAAGACTCGAGTTGGTCGAGGTATCTCTGCTGGCAAAGGCAAAACAGCTGGCCGAGGCACCAAAGGCCAGGGCGCAAGAAAGAGTGGTGGTGTCCGGCCGGGGTTTGAAGGT
>CAZXTF010000020.1:12003-13181 GCA_964643605.1 uncultured Candidatus Saccharibacteria bacterium
TTTGAAGGTGGCCAGATGCCACTGTATATGCGAATTCCAAAACTCCGTGGTTTTACTTCGCACCGAAAGCCAACAGTAAATGTGTATACTGCCGATCTTGAAAAGCTTGGCAAAACCTCAGTTGATCCTACGGTGTTAGCAGAGGCTGGCTTGATTGAAAGTCCATATGTTAAGGTTAAGCTGATCAAAAATAGCGATGTTACAAAGAAGTATACTGTTAAGCTGACTGGTGCCAGTGCGTCAGCTGTAACTGCGATTGAAGAAGCTGGTGGTAGTTTTGAGGCCATTGATCAGATCAAACGGCCTGCAAAGAAGCCAAAGACCGAAAAATAAGTTGTAAAATAGCCTCTTAGGGCTAGATTGATAGGTGTGCTCGTGCCATAATAGTGAGCAACCAATTGGGGTAATAACAAAACGTGAACTGGAAGATAATTCTAAAATCATTGTCGGACAAAGATATGCAAAAGCGTCTCTTTGCTGTAATTGGAATTATTATTGTATTTCGATTCATGGCGCATATCCCGATACCACTTAGCAACCCTCAGACTCTTCGCCAAGTTCTCGAAACATTATTTACTTCTGCCGACACACCCCAATTTTTAAATTTTGTGAATGTTTTATCTGGTGGGGCACTGGCAAACTTCTCTATTATGCTGGTTGGTCTTGGGCCATACATTAACGCCAGTATTATTATGCAGCTACTGACTAAGGCTGTCCCAAAGCTCGAGACACTTAATAAAGAGGGCGAGTACGGTCGTAAAAAGATAAACCAAATGACTCGTATGCTTACGTTCCCGTTAGCTATTATTCAATCTGTTGGTGCACTGTACCTAGTAAAACAATCTGCCTCTCAAATCGCTGGCTTAGGCGACATTACCGCCAACAGCTCACCGATGCAGTGGATCTTAATGGTTGCCGCCTTAACCGGAGGCTCGATGATGCTCATGTGGCTCGGAGAGTTGATTACCGAACAAGGTATCGGTAACGGTATCTCGCTACTAATTACAGTCGGTATTATAGCCAGCATGCCACAAACTGTTGCCGGGCTAATTAGTGCAATCTTCGCCGATAACAGTAATTGGGTTATTGCAGGGGTAAGCCTGCCAATTAGTAAAACAGCATTTCTATACTTCTTATTTATAACTGTGGCGGTTCTTGTAGTCACAGTCTTTGTTGTA
>CAZXTF010000021.1:0-7683 GCA_964643605.1 uncultured Candidatus Saccharibacteria bacterium
ACTAACCCTGTCGCTCGATGCACACGCCCCGATAGTATCAGCTCTTGGGCGCCCATTTCTTCATTTTGTCTAGTGTGGCGAACAACCAGTAGGGTATTCATAAAAGCTACCGCTAAGCCCCACCACAACAAGGTTTCTATTGTCATAAGGCCCCCCAGAGTTGGAGAATCCAGCGGGCCAGTTAGGAACAACCCTGCTGGGTTAGAACTAAACGTTGCATAGAGTGTTTGCAGGCTTGCTTCGTCTCCATATACGTTTTTCAGCAGAGGCACCATAGAAATTAGCAAAACCACAATACCTATAAGCCACAGAGGTAATTTCAGTCGATCTCGTCTTAGAATGAGCCTTACAAGAGTCCAAGTGCCTGTAAACATCTACTTATTCTCGTATTGGCTTAAAAATAACGTTTCTAGGTTTTCGTGTTCTCGCTTTAGCTCGGCCAGTGTGTATACGGACACTGTTTTGCCGCCTCGGATAATAGTTACTCGGTCGCAAAGCGCCTCGGCTTCACTCAAAATATGGCTGGAAAGCAAAATAGTTTTGCCACGTTTTTTGAGGTCATGGATTTCTTTTTGGAACATCTGTTCCATGAGTGGGTCGAGTCCACTGGTTGGCTCGTCCAGTATGTACAGCGGGACATCACTTGCGAGAGCTGCAACCAATGCAACCTTCTGCCGATTCCCTTTGGAATAAGTCCTGAACTTTTTAGCAGGATCAAGCTCGAATTTTTCGAGTAAACTTGCACGACGTTCTTCGTCTAGACCACCTCGTAGTTCGCCGAGCAGGTCTATAATCTCACCACCAGTTAAGTTGGGCCAAAAGTTAACATCACCTGGGACGTAGGCTAGCTTGGCGTGTAGTGTAACAGTATTCTTCCATGGGTCTTCGCCAAATAGTTCAACTTCGCCCGCTGACTTTTGCAGTAGTCCCAGCAAAACACGAATCATTGTCGACTTGCCAGCGCCATTTGGCCCTAAAAAGCCATGTACTTCGCCTTCCTGCACGGTTAGATTAAATTCATCAAGTGCTCGAAACGAGCCAAATTTTTTCGTTAGGTTCTTTGCGACGATTACTTTTTCTATATTCTTACTCACCCTCGGTACTCTTTCTATCTATGTTTCTAGCATAAGTATAACAAATCAGGAGACTACCGGGGTTGTTTACGTGTAGCTTATAATGAAGTGTATATGAATAATCTTCTCCCGGTTAAAGTCGATAAAGGTCATGGCACGCCTATAGTGCTGCTCCACGGTCTTGGCAATAACCATACAAGTTGGACATTTGTATCGAAGCATCTCGATGAGGCAAAATCTCGAGTTATTGCACTTGATCTACTTGGCTTTGGTGACGCTCCCAAGCCACAAAACTGTAAGTATACTCCCCAAGATCATGCAGTAGCGGTTATTCGCACGCTCGATTCACTCGATATAAAGCGTGCGGTTATTGCCGGGCACTCCATGGCTGTGTTGTCGCAGTAGAGGTTGCCAAGCAGCGGCCAGACCTAGCAAAGCATTTGGTGTTGCTCGGAGCACCCTTTTACGCCGCCGCCCCTACACGTACGTGGCTACAACGACTAAAATTTCCAGTACATACGTATTTTACGATTTTCTCCTTTCTCAAAGATAACCCCGACTTCACTATTACTGGGGCAAAGGCCACAGACAAGACATTACCTACCGTTAAGGGGATGGAAATTACCGAGGAAACATGGCCAGCTTTCAAGGGTAGTCTTAATAACACTATTATGCAGTTTGGCTCTTATAAAGATGCACTTCGCTTGCAAGTTCCTGCCCTGCTAGTCTGTGGAATACTAGATTTTTTTGTTATTCGTAAAAATCTTAAGACAATTGCTCGCAAAAACCACAAGTTTATCAGTTTCAAAACAGTACTTGGCCCACACGAGATTACTCCCTTGCAGGGTAGAAAAATAGCGAAACTACTCAATCACCTTGCCACCAATAGAGCCTAACGAGGACAAGTAATTTAATAAGCCTAATGAGCCTGTCAATTGTGTCTGTGGCCGGATTTTGTCAGCCACTCAACAAAAATCTTGTGTATCGTCGTACTGTCGTACAAAGCCCCGTCCTCATAAAAGCTTTTTGCGATCTTAAGTTCGCTTGGATGAATCAGAATTGCTTCGGTTTGCCAGCCCCCGATTCCGCCATGATTTCCAACAAGCTCCTCAAAAGCATAGACCTCTCCTGACCCTAGGTGCATTGCGGATATGACCTGAAGGTCTGGAGCATTAGAATTCATAGCTAACTTCAGAAGCTCTTTGGTGCGAATATTTTTATAAATACTTAGAGGGTTAGTGCCGTGAACCTTTTTTGTCAACAAATTAATCTGGCCTTGCCTGCCAATGCAAATCGGGGTTTGTTTATCCTCCAGAACTATAACTAAGCCAATTCCGGTTATCTGCAAGAGTTTTTCAATAAATCCTGGGTATTTATTTTCTATTTCCTGTCTTGTGGGTCGTTTATTAAAGTGTTTGAGCCATAAATTTCCTAGATTTCCTGAACCAGTGACAACGATCTCTGCATCATCCAGCGGCTTGGCTGCAGTACCCTGTGTTTTGCGTCGGTATGATTTATCGAGTTGGCGTGAGGCGGAGCTTGTCACCCCTTTGCCGGAAGCTTCGTGCGCTAATAGCGAACGTGCAATGCTCTCTTGTTCGACAGGGTCGGTAGATGTGCGGATGGCGGAGGTCCCCAGTAAATCACCGATTATCTTTTCTAAACTCTGACCATTATTTATTTGTTTAAAGGTTGGTCCTTGGCTTTGACCATGATCTGATACAAATACGACGTGGTATGGTCTCGGAGTATGCTCAGCTGCCTTGGTTAAAACTCCAACTACACCATCTAGACCACTTAGTGCGGCCATCGATTCTGGCCTGGCGATGCCTGCATGATGGGCTATTTCGTCGTAATCTAAATAATCAACATAAATTGAGTTTGTGCCCTGCATCATCTGGTCGACAACTATTGTGGTTTGCAGATCTCTGAGGAGCACGTTGGTACCAGCTCTTAAAACGATGTAGCTGCCTTTACGTGCGACCTGCGGTTGGATTTTTTTAATCCTCTGGCGTTGAGCTTGATATATCTCCTTGAACATCTCGCCAATCGACAAAACAAAGGCACGCATAAAGCCATAAAGATTTGAGAAATAATCCGTATATTCCCGCATAGCAAGCAAAGCCTGACGATCACCGTCGAGCTTGCTCATGACCATAATATTTCGAGGAGCGTCACCAGAAAATAGATTCCCAATACTAATTCCATCATCGGCTAACAGACCTTTTCCGTTACTGACACGTTTTTCGATTAAAGCCGCTCCACTCGTCTGGTTAGCCACGACTAGCTGGTCGGATTCTCTTTCGTACCATCTAAAAGCAGGGATGCCTTCGTGCGAGCCATGCAATATTCCGGCTTGGGAGGCTGGCGTGGTAGAAGGCAGCTGAGTATTCCACCGGCTAAAGGAATACGTGCCTTTATCGATAAGGCTTTTTATGTTCGGCAGGTTGCCCGCATTTAATTGCCATTCAAACACAGGTGCTGAAACACCATCAAGCTGCACAAAAACAAAACCAGGTACATCAGTTTCTTTACGCTTTTTTCTTGCCGAACTTTTAATCGCCCGATTCAAGAAGTACTCATCAGACTGCGCTAACATCACCCACTGCAATACGGCAACCACAGCAGCATATATCCACGTAGCGACTAAACTACCTAAGAAGCTGACATTCTGGATGCCGGGAACAATCTCGAGTACGCCCCATACAATTAATGAGTAACCAAACAGGCTAACTAACAAGATGCCTAAAACACCCAAAAGCCTTGCTATCAAAGCGAAGATCGGCTGGATAAATACCTGGACGATCTGGATAAGTATTATCGCAACTAAAGCACTACTGCCACTATCCACCTTTATGGAGGTAAATGTGCTAAGCACTATAGTCAAGGTGATGGCGCTTGCGATTGAATATGCAATGTATTGCAAGGGTGTGATCCAAAATGAGTATTTCATCTACCTTGTACAATACACCTAAAGATCACTGTAATAAACTAAAATCAACGCAATAAAGTCGTAAATCTTCGGCTCTTACTAGGGGTATACTTCGCAGCTCATTACTCATTTGAACTTCTGGCAACGATTAGGGCATTACGCCCCTACTAACAGACCTACCCTTATTGTAGTATTATTAATTTAACTAATGGGGGTTAAATCAATGAAGAGCAAAAGCAAATCACGCAATAAGAAGCTAACAAAAAAACAAAAATATTTTTCTAGCTATAACTACGGCGGGATTTTGCTAGGGTCTCTTTTTGTCTATCTTAGCTTTTTGCCATCTTTACTGCCTCGTGGTTGGTTTTTGCAAGCAGTCCTTAGCGGAGTGGTCTTTAGCATTGGGTACGGCTTCGGGTGTCTTATAAGTACGATTGTCAGACAGTTTAATATTACTGAGCCAACTACTGAAAAAAAGGCCAAAATCAAGAAGATTACTTACGGAATAATCGGGGCACTTTATCTAGTTGCATTATTACTCGGTGCACATTGGCAGAAGCAAGTGAACCAACTTGTCGGCCAGCAGTCCGAGAATATTGTTTCTATTGTTGGGACCACGCTTGTTCTTTTGGTTGTGATTGCCTTTATCTTGCTCGTTTCTAGAACCATCATCAGTATTTTTCGTTGGTTTAAGCGCCAAATCTTAAAAGTTATTCCTATTCGTTTGGCATACATACTATCTATTTTTATCACCACCCTACTTGTTATAGGTTTGATAAACGGAGTAATCCTAAATACTGCAACCAATGTCGTAAACGAGGCATTTGGTGTCAGAAATGGTACGACAGACCAAGGCATAACGCAGCCCAAGGCCTCTGAGTTGAGCGGTAGTCCATCTTCGCTTATTGCTTGGGACACGTTAGGCAGGCAGGGGCGAAAGTTTGTCAGTAACGGCCAAGATGTCCAGAGAATCAGTGCTTTCAACGGTTCCCCTGCTTCGCAGCCAGTTCGCATATACTCTGGTTTGGAATCTGCCTCGTCTACATCTGAGCGAGCAGAACTTGCCGTAAAAGACTTAAAACGAACGGGCGGCTTTGACCGTAAAGTGCTAGTTGTAATAACGACTACGGGCACTGGATGGGTCGACGAGCAGGGTGTGAACTCTCTCGAGTACATGTATAACGGTGATTCCGCTATGGTGTCTATGCAGTATTCTTATTTGCCAAGCTGGCTTTCGTTCCTCGTTGACAAGTCAAAAGCCGAAGATGCAGGTGTTGAGCTCTACAACGCCGTTCTGGGCGAGTGGCTAAAGCTTCCTCCCGAGAGTCGACCAAAGCTGGTTGTCTTTGGTGAGAGTCTTGGTAGTTTTGGTTCCGAGACAGCCTTTACTGGCTTGCCGGCCTTTAGCGCAACCTCCAGCGGCGCAGTCTGGGTAGGGCCACCAAACTTTAACCATTTGTGGAGCAAAACCACAGCTTCAAGAGACGAGGGCTCCCCAGAGATCTTGCCAGTAGTAGACGATGGAAAAACTGTGAGGTATGCCAGCAAGTCCGAAGACCTCTCGCAACTACCCGTTTCGAATTGGCAGTCTCCACGTGCAGTCTATTTGCAAAATCCGTCTGATCCTATTGTATGGTGGTCACCGAACCTGATCTTTAACAAGCCGGACTGGCTAAAAGAAAAACGTGGCGCAGATGTAAGTAGCGCAACCCGATGGTTACCATTCATAACATTCTTTCAGGTATCTGGAGATATGGTTTTCTCGACAGGTGTCCCCGACAATCACGGGCACAAGTATGGCGTGTTGCCGACAGATGCTTGGGCATACGTAGCTCCGCCAGAAGGATGGACAGCGCAAAAAACTCAAGCCCTCAAGACAGAGCTGTCAAAGTAGTGCGTACAAATGTCTTTGACACGGCTAAAAACAGACATCCATATTAATAAAAAACAGATCGCTTTACTCCTTGTATTCATCTTACTCTTGCTTATAGCAGACGGCTGGTTGTTGCGCACCAATGGATGGCCAAGGCTTTTTAGCGGTATATTTTTGTATGCTGGATTATATTTAATCTACCGATTCTCAGACCTGCGCTTAAATGACATAGGTCTTTCCAAAGACAAAATAAAACCTGGACTAGACCTAGCTTTTAGGTTGATCGGAATTTACTTCATATTTCTTATTGTAGTTTATGCTGTTGCGGGTAATATTTTCCGTGATCCTCGGTACGACCACTCAGTAGGAACTGCTATATATGCAGTTTTGCTGATTCTGCCGTTGAAAACCATATTTTTTGAGGAACTTGTGTTTAGAGGCTTGTTGCCCGGGATGATAAAATCCTGGAGTTCAAAATTGTATGCCATGATATTCTCATCAATTCTGTTTGGGCTATGGCACTTCGCTACTGCGCTGGATATTCGAGGTTCAGCAGCTCTAGAGGGTCATACAGTTCCTGCGGGTATAATTCTGCTTGGTGTATTTCTTGCCACTTCAACCACAGGGTATCTCCTGTGCTATATAAGATATAAAAGCGACAGTCTAGTTACGCCAATCCTGCTCCACTGGTTCATAAATGGCAGTGCAATATTGTTAGCAACGTTGACTTGGCTCTAAAGTAGCTTAGAGTCAAGCTACACCCTCAGACAACTCGCAAACTTATCCATCAAGGTAAAATCAACGCAATAAAGTTATAAATTCTCGGCACAGCGTAAAAGAAGGAGTCGTATTGCATGTTAATATTAGGGTATGACCGATTCTAACAGTAAGAAACATTATATTTGTCTAGGTGGCTGCAAGGGCGTCTCAGAATACCCGGGAGTTTGCCAGGCGCCAGATTGTGCAAATCATAAACACGAGCTAGTCGAGTGCAAATGTGTAGATGGTAAGCACAACGACTTCCAGGCTACCGAGTAGCTCCAGGGTTACCTTAATCTGTGAGCTGACCCAGAAACAAGAAAAAATGAGCCCAAAAGGACTCATCTTTTCTTGGCTCTCGCTAGCGGACACGTTGCGAACCTCAAGTTCTGACTATGATGAGTATAAAGTGAAAGCCATAAAGGAATTATTGGTATCAGTATGATGGCAGACTTTCCAGAATTTGAGCCGTTAGAACTCCCTGATTTGGACTTAGAACCTCTAAGTTTAGATTTTGAAGCTGTAATGTTTGAGCTTGAGCCATTCCCTGAGATTGAATTACCAGAGCTTGAACCTTTTGATATTGAACCACTTGATTTTATTATTTAGGGAAGTTGTCAATTTCTGTTTTTAGCTTACCCTTATACTTTCTTCCGACATACAAACCTGTCTTTACATAAATGTTGGTTGTAGCTTCTGCGATTTGTGTATCAAGAAATGCTAAAAAGTCTTCATACAGACGACGTGTGTCTATATGTACTTGGTCGTGCATAAAGAAATGACCCGTACTGACGCCACCAGCTGATGCCGTTACAGACCAGTTAATCGTCCTGCTACCTTTGCTTATATGAACCAAGTGGTCTGAATGTGCTAAAGAGTTGCGATACATTTGCCATACAACGTCTGGGTAAGGTATGTTCAGTTGTTTTAATAGTCTGGGAACACGATTATCTTCGCCCTTGCCCTTACGATATATTGTCTTTGCAACAGCTTCTACTACAGGAAAAATCAATCTTGCAGAACCCCAGAAGCCAATCATATTTCCC
>CAZXTF010000021.1:7693-11656 GCA_964643605.1 uncultured Candidatus Saccharibacteria bacterium
TATTTCCCTTACTACCTTCAACATCAACCATTGAAAAGTATGTGCCAACATCATTGATTAGACGACCTTTTACGCCTTCAAGATACTGACTTTTAGACATTCTCGTATGCGTGTCTTTGAGGTACTTACTTCGGTTCATTCTTTTTCAATCTATCTTGCTTTGCCATTTCTAAAGCTAGCTTTGCAAACTCGTGTGTTTGCTCCACTAATTCGGAAACTTCTTCATCTGCTATATGCTCGTACTTTTTACCTAGAAGTTTGCGAGCTTCTTTGACAGACATTATGGGTTTCATATTTTTGGGAGTTCTTTGCCATAAGTAGAAAGACTTGCTAGGAATAATACTGCGAACAGTAGGTCAAATAGCTGCCAAGTAGACTTATCTAAATACAAAGGTAATATGGGATTGAATAGTATTGCTGGGATAATAAATAGCCACCCAAGCCACGCTATTTTTGCTTGTACAAAGTACCAAATTAGAAATATTGAAGCTCCACAAACGGCTATTCTTAGTACCTGATAGTAAGAATAAGGCAGGTCGCCAATAGCGAATAACAGCATTAAACAAGCCGAAACTCTAACTATAAGTGATAACTGTTTTGTACTTTCCACACTTAATCTTCCATAAACTTACTGAATTTTTGAAGTTCTCTTCTCACTTCGTTTTCTAGATTTTCAACTAATGTTCCGAATGTGGCTTTTGTGTAATCGTAATAGTCCATTTCTGTGAGTATTGTGATGGTGTTCTTGTCATCATTAACTTCGTAATACCATTTACCCATATTGTCCTGATTGATTTGGTTCATAATTTCAAAGAA
Source organism: uncultured Candidatus Saccharibacteria bacterium (assembly GCA_964643605.1). Taxonomy (GTDB): domain Bacteria; phylum Patescibacteriota; class Saccharimonadia; order Saccharimonadales; family 2-12-FULL-41-12; genus CAMTWJ01. Next base: position 8,510 of record CAZXTF010000021.1, read on the forward strand.
ATCTCGGCTCTTGAGTGCTTTTAGTTGAAAGCCGCTCCAGCGAGTGGTCAAAATACAGGTGTTATTGAATATACGTACTACCAGAGTAGACCTGTTGGGGTTTTTTGCTATGTATGTATGTCCTTCTTTGACTTTCAAGTCCTCAAGTTCATATCCTAAAAACTCTAAGTGGTTGGTAATTTCTTTTTCGTAACTGGGCATAACTACTCCTTATCTTTTATTGACTCCCAATCGCTCAACTCGTCATCGTCTTTTTCGTTTAAAACTTTGCTCGTTGAACGCCTTTTCCCAATTTTAACTTCTCTAGGCTTTGCACCGTCAGCTACCCCAACTAAATCTAGTTCCTCAAGCTCATCCATAATTCTCGCAGCCATACTGTAGCCTATGTGCAATTCTCGCTGAAAAAGAGCGGTAGAAGCTCTACCTTCACGCTTAATAAGCTTCTTTGCCTTTTCTAGTAATGTATCAAAATCGTCGGTTGATGTTGGGTGTGTATGTCGAGAAATCTGCTGATTATCAATTCTGACGAAGTTGTATCCACTGATATTCCTAGTATCTTCAATACCGAGATATTCTGTTGAACCTAGCGGTAACCTAGAAGCCAATATAACTTCAAAATGCTTTAACAACTCATAGCCAATGGTTTGGTTTGATACCCTACTAGTTGAATAGATAATGCAAAAGTTTGCTTTCTTTGCTTTATCTATTAACGAAATCATTAGCTTATCGAACTTCTCTTGGTGCTGTGCTGCAATATCACACTCTTCTATGTAAACAACAATTGCTGGGAACTTTTGCTTTTTATTAATCCTAAGTTCTGCTTGCTCTACCAGTTCTCGCAGCACTCTTACGCCAGTAACTACGCTAGTGATTACGTTTTTGTACAAGTAATCAATATCTTCGTCTTGAAACTCGACTTGCTTTAGGTCGAAAAGGACAAAATTAACCTCGTCTGGCGTATAAGAAGATTTAAGTTGCTCTAACAACGTATGAACCAATTCTGATTTTCCAGTTCCAGTTTCACCAACAAGAAGGATTGAACTATCATCTTCGATAGAAAAATTATCCCTGTTAATATAAGCATTTCCCTGCATTAAAGTGTCTTTACTCTCTATAGTTTCACCTTCAATGACGTCTTCAAAACGACCATTGGACTTGGCGTAACTATATTCTTCATACTTTTCAGACAACCAAAAACCATAAAAGCGTGTTGCATAAGTCAAGACAAGAATAAATAACAAATTCCAAAATTGATTCCAGCCATCGTTAAATCCTGAAGCCAGCAACCCTAGCGGGACAACACCAATACCACCTAGAAATAGTCCTACTATTAGCCAAAAAGCACCCCAGTAGTAATAAGTTAGGATAAAACCAATCAGCCAACCCGTCAGTCCGAATACATACGAGCTAATCAGAAATACTATCGACATAACTCCTCTGGTAGCCTTGACGAAACTGATTGGTAATGCTATTAGCAAGAGTACCCAAAACAGAACAGCTGAAGCATTTGAAAGGAAGGGCAAAAAATGTTCCGCCATAAATGTGGCACCTTTTAGAAATAGAACTATCAACCCAATACTGAGTGCAGAAAAGCCAACCATTAAGAATAAGCCCGCTATTGATTCAAAGATGGATTTGATTCTTGATGTACCGCTCGACATTACTGACCTATAAGTCCATTGTAAGTTTCTACTGCTGCATTTTGCCTTAGACGAATGTCTTCGCAATCCTGCCAGTCCGCATTATAAGAGTCAACCTCGTACTGACTATATCTATCTACTGTTGCTTCTCTTGCCGCCAAATCAGATGAGCAGTTCTCATACTGTGTTGTGAGTGAGTCCATCCTATCTTTAGCAGTCTGAACCTCGGGTGTTATTGAAGTGTTCGGATATGTACCTGTGTTTTGGGCGGGTGTTTGATAGGCTGTAACAAATGCGTAGATTATGCCAACTGTTATTAAGGCACCTACAAATATAAGAATAACTTCACCTGTTGTGCCTTTTTCAGGTTCTGGTCCAGGTTGCTTCCTATTATTGAAGTTTATTGCTTTCTGAATAGGAAAAAGAGGCAAAGCGTAAATTAGTGCCAGAATGATAGTCGCAACAATTACGCCACTGTTATATTCGGGTATTCTCGATACACCATTAGAGACAAGTAGTATGACTGCGTAAACGAGAGCAAGACCGCCAGCAGAGAAGTTAACCTTGTATCCGTGCTTATGTGCAGATTCCTTAATCTCCTTGAACAATGGCCACGCATAAAATATTTGAAAAATAGACCGCCAAAAGGGAGACATTTTTTGAGGATGAGCTTCTTTTATTGCTTTCCAATTTCGATAAAACCAGTATATTTCGTAAATGCCAAAAGTGATTATGGTAAGAAAATAAAGCCTTGGTAGCGACATTGAGTAGAATTTTATTCCGTGAGATTTTGTATTTTTTTCGGGTAATTCCATCTTTGCTACATCCTTTAGTGTTTTTTGACTTTAATGTTCTTGGCTGGTTTCCAAAAACTTGATTACATCTTCCTTCTTGTAACGTCGTATCTTCCTCTCGCCCAGTCGTATCGGTTTGAGAGTTCCATTTTTGTCCCAGTTTCGCAGTGTATTTGGATGCACCTTCAGCAGTTTGCTGACTTCACTTAGCGTTAGGTACTCCGAGAGTTCTTCGTTAGACATATAACAATATTGTATAATACTTCACAACCACACGGAAGACGAAAGATGTAATGAGCGAGCAAGATAATTTAGTAACAGCACTGATGAACAGGTATGGACTTGATAAAGCTTCTGCTAATAGTGTGCTTGCCCACGCCAAGTCGCTGTCAGCCCCAGACCGTAAGCCCAACGACTACGCCCTTGCCAAAGCCCTGAACGAGCGTGTTACCGACATTATCGGCTTGTCTTCCAGTGAACTAGACATAACCGCCATCAACAAAAGTTACGTGCTGATGGTCAATGAACTCAAGAAGCTGTACGAACGCACAGCCGAACTATCAAGCATAGGAATAACGCCTATCTGGAAGGTGTTTGACATCATTGAGGGTGCAGAATACGAGATAAGCCAGTACCTGAACGACTGGAACACTGACACTGGTCAAAGCCACAACGCCAAAGTGAATAAGCTGTGTATCATCGCTGCCAAAGAA
>CAZXTF010000022.1:0-1158 GCA_964643605.1 uncultured Candidatus Saccharibacteria bacterium
TGAAAATGCCTGGCTGTACGCATTTGCAATGGGCTTGTTTGGATTTGCGTGGGCTGCGATTGCAATGGTAGTAGTGCAGCTAGTCGAGAACACTCGTTCGGCCAATGGAATACTGGCCTCAATGATTGGATTAGCGTTTGTAGTACGAGGTATCGGTGATTTTACCAGCGCTACAAATGCCCAGGGACTCACTGAGCCCTCCTGGTGGAGCTGGCTGAGCCCATTTGGATGGATGCAAGCAACTCGGCCTCTGACAGCCCCCGAATGGTGGCCACTTATTGTTCCTGTGTTATGCGGGGCTGTTCTTATCCTGACAGCGTTCATTTTACTCACGAAAAGAGACGTAGGCAGGGGTCTCTTACCATCTCGAAAGGGCAAAGAACGTGCCTCTGCTTCGTTACGAACACCAGCTGGGCTGACCTGGTATATACAAAAAAATGTCTTTTTTGGCTGGCTGATAGGAGCAATCGTTATGGCGACAACTATTGGTGTACTCGTGCCCGAGATGAGCAATGTATACGAAAGTAACGATAGTATGAAAGCGATGATAGAAACAATGGGTGGTGCCGGAGCACTAATACCCTCGTTCTTATCAGCAATGCTGTCCATTATGGCGCTGATGTCTGCGGCGTACGCTATTCATGGAATAGGGAAGTTACGTAGCGAGGAATACAGCGGACATCTGGAAAATATATTAGCTACACGTATTTCTCGGCTCGTTTGGCTTGGTCTACACACAATTTCGGTGCTGCTCGGTGGCGCAATCATTTTAGCAGCAACAGGCCTTGTGCTAGCTTGCTGTGTCAACCTTGTTTCTGCAGACTATACCGCCAATATTTTTGAGTACGTCTTAGCGAGCCTATCGTACATGCCGATAGTTGCTTTGTTTACGGGCTTATATGTCCTGCTTTTTGGGCTGGCACCACGTGCCGCTGGGGCTGCAGTCTGGTTGTATTATGGATTCGTCGTTTTTATAACTTGGCTGGGGCCGCTACTGAATCTCAATAACCGCATAACAAGTATGTCGGTAATGGAGCACGTTGCGGTTCCACCAGCTGAAACTGTTAACATTATTTCTGTTATTGCTATATCCGGTATTGCACTCGTCGCTATAACCTGCGGAAGTTTTGGCTGGCGATACCGCAACCTCCTCGAACG
>CAZXTF010000022.1:1168-10900 GCA_964643605.1 uncultured Candidatus Saccharibacteria bacterium
CCTCGAACGCTAGTTTAAAATAGGACCAGAGCTTACAGCAATGTAGACCAGTAGTACCAGAAGTGATGAAGTAATATTCCAAAAATTACCAAATACCAAACTATTAAAATGTCGCCGTGATGTTTTTGCACAAAACTACTAACTGATTTTAGTGCACCGGACGTTGGTATGTTGCCATATCTTAGGTTGTAAATTGTCGTGTACCAGAAGGTTGGTATGGTGATCATCCACACCATGAAACACCATGGACAAATAGCATTTATCCTATAAACTCCCTGAAAAAATAGATAATGCATAAAAATCACCCCGATGGTCGCAGCAATTTGGGCAATAATCCAGAGCCACTTTTTTACCTGGGCGCCAGCGGCAAGCACCACACCAAAAGTAAACAACATGCTAAAAGAGACGAGGCCAAAAATAGGGTTTGGAACACCAAGAAGGCTGGCTTGTTCTGTATTCATAATAGAGCCACAGCTGAATACCGGATTAATATTGCAATCCGGTATATAGTTTGGGTCCTTTAGAATTTGTATTTTGTCGTACGTTAGGGCAAAAGAAGCAATACTACCAAATATTCCGGCAACTATATACATATACGGAAGAATATTCTGTAAGGTTAACTGCTTTTTACGTATCTTGAACATCTATTATACTCGTGCTCGCAAGAAAGCTGCTGTCAGCAATAACACTCCAGCTGCAATGAAGAAAACACCTGCAGCAATACCTGCGATTTTACCTATTGTCCCAAAACCATATCCACTTGTTAATAACATCCCTCGCAACGTTTCGCCCTGGAATAATGATTGCTTTTGCTGTTGCAGCTTTTGATTAGAGGGGTCTTTAGCAGCTTCGGCGCTTACCTCGGCGTACACCTTGCCGTCTGCAACTTTCTCTAGGTGACGACCTATGTATCCGTTGGCGTATGCTTTGGCTTTTTCAGGCGTATCGACAAGCTGCCCAGCGTATTGCTGAAGATCCGGATATACACCTGGGTCTAGGGCTTTGCTTCCTGCTTCGGGAAAGTATATCTTCTGGGCAGCGAGCTCAGTCTTTACCATATTGTTCGTAAAATTATGCGCCCAAAGAGCTAAGCCGCCAGCTACAATAAGCATTCCTGCAGCTAGGACAGATAGATACATAAAAACTCGTTTTATTACTTGATCTTGTGTTTTTGATTTTGCCATTTTGATTCCTTATTTATATCAATCTTAGGCTAATTATACCCGTAAATGTAAAATAGGAATGTGACGAAGATCAACTTTTTAATGAATTAACTCCCCGTATCCTATGGACAAGCAGGTTTTAGATAAACTAAATAAGTACTTTGGCAACAAAGATTCTATACTCTTACCAAAGGGGCAGGAGCTTATCTTGGCCAATCAAGAACCTAGCGGCGTGTACTTTTTGTTAGACGGCATTGTGGAGCAGTACGATATAACGCCAGAAGGCAACAAAATAACAGTTAATATATTCAAGCCCCCAGCGTTTTTTCCTATGTCGTGGGCGATTAATAAAACACCGAATGACTACTTTTATGCGGCACTTGCTGATGTACGAGTAAAGCAAGCCGATGCTGATGAAACTGTTTTATTTTTACAAGATAATCCCGATGTAACATTTGATCTACTCAGCCGGGTATACAAAGGCACCGATACACTTCTAAAACGCCTTGTGTTGGCAACAAGTAGCATTGCTTCCAGCCGACTAATTTTTGAGCTACTCATAGAGGCTCACCGTTTTGGCGCTGGTGCCAACGAATCAAAAAAAGTTATAAAAATTAAACACAATAATCTGGCAGCTCGTAGTGGGCTTGCCAGAGAGACAGTGAGCCGTGAGCTACATAAATTAGAGAAATCTGGCGCAGTCGAGCTGACCAAACAAGGTATCGTTGTAGATATTGAACACCTCACAAAAAAACTGGACCTTGATACATAGATCTACCGAGGCCTATACTCCTAAAAAACATTTGCCGACCCTCTTGTAATCACTAAGCTAGCTTCTTACAACAGATGGATGTAGACTTATACTATTATGAAATCTACCGTCTCTGAAGGTACCGTACACAAACTGCCGCCAGATTTGCGCAAAGCACTGCTGGCCAATGAGACTGCTATGGAACAATGGGAGGACATTACGCCGCTAGCTCGCAATGAATGGATCTGCTGGACTATTACCGTTAAACAACAAAAGACCAGAGAAGAACACGTAAAACGCACTGTTAAAGAGCTTGCTGAGGGTAAGCGACGGCCTTGCTGCTGGATTGGCTGTATTCATCGTACGGATAAACCGATAAGTAAGTCAGTGCAATGGGCACTCAATAAGCAAAACAAGACCAGCAAGCCCAAGTAGTAAGAATAATTTGATACACTAATACTATTGCTAATCAGAAGGAGATCCCATGTTTGGAGTAATGTTTTTTATCATCTTAGGAACTATTGCGTGGATTAGCCTTGCGCTGTGGCCAGCATTCATCGCAAAAAATAAAGGTTATAGCTTTATTTTATTCTTGCTACTCGGTGTATTCGTTTCATTTATATTAGCGCTCATCGTAGCAGCGCTACTAAAAGACAAGACCCTGACTCCAGAAGAAGCTCGGGCAGTCGATAAGGCGCTTCACGAACAAGAAGGCATAGATATTTAGTAAATGTATCTAAAGGTGCTGGCTGGGACTGTGCGAGTGCTGACTACACCACGACCTTTATAGTTCATTTCGCTAATGAATACCGTGCCATCGGGGTTTACACGCTCTACATAGACTACATGCATGCCTTGTTGGCCGATTGCACCAGCACGAGGTGCAGACCCTGTAGGTAAGCCCTGTGCAGCTGCACGGGCCACCCAAGTATTGGCATTGCCAAGATTATTTGGCAAATCTGCCCGGCGATTCTTGGCGTACCACGTACAATACCCAGGCGAGTAGGTGTTCCCACCACTTGAGCCTCGGGCAACTACTGAGGTAGTTGTAGCTCGCTTAACCTTAGGTGTTGTCGTAGCTATGCCCGGAGTCGAGCTAGCAGCAGGCCCTGCTTGGGGAAGAGACCTTTCGGCTAACTGCTCATCAGGCAGGGGAACTACAATAGTATCTCCCGGATTTATCATGTTTGGATCTGCAAGCTGTAGGTTCTTGGCGTACAGTCGTTGCCACGAGGTGGCGTACTGCTTCGCAATTACACTAAGTGTTTCTCCGCTCGCCACTGTGTGATTTTGTGGCTTTGGAGCCTCTTTTTCTTCTTGCTCGGGCTCTTTATCTATCTCGAGAGCCACGAGACTACTTTGAATTTCTAATGAATCTTTGAGTGCTAGTGTGTTGGGGGTATTGGCACTCACCGTACTGTTATTTAAAAAAATTAATGTACATAAAAATAACCCCGCAATTGATGCGGTTACACGCATTAAAACCCTCCTAAAAGTCTTGTTTGCTTGTTTAAACCAAGAACACCATGAAAAGGTAGAACTGGATGTGCATTTTCCACCTCACATGAAAAAAGCACGAATTTTTAGCATACATGACTCAAAAATAGTGTCAAATCTACCACTGTAAAAATTAAGTTATAAGAATTACAACGCTAAGCTTTATCGGTATCTGCACTAGCAAACTGCGCTAAATAGCTATACCTATAAAGTGACCGATGATACCGGTGATTAGCATGGCGAGTCCGCCGCCGATGAGCACTCGAAAGGCAGCCCACCACCTATTGCCGCCACCGATGAATGCACCGATAGCCCCAGATATGGCCAATGTAATCATCGCTGCAATAACGATTGCCCAAGCATTATGCCACGCAAGAGAGGCAATAATTGGCCAAGCAGCACCAAAAGAAAAGGCCGTCGCAGAAGCGAAAGCTGCTTGCCACGGCTTGGCCAGATCATCTTCGTCAATCCCAAGCTCATCACGAGCATGAGCCCCTACCGCATCATGTGCATGAAGCTGCGCTGCCACTTTTTTTGCGAGGACTGGGGTCAAACCACGCTCTATATAAATATCGGCGAGTTCTGCTTTTTCAGCCTCAGGATTTTTAGCAATCGAGCGTCGTTCTATATCTATGTCATGCTCTTCGCTATCACGCTGAGAGCTTACCGATACATATTCTCCAGCGGCCATAGATAAAGCACCAGCTACAAGCCCTGCGATACCAGCGGTCAAAATAGTAGTCTGCGTAGCAGTAGCGGTAGCAACACCAATCATAATGGCAGCCGTAGAGACCACGCCATCGTTTACACCGAGCACAGCAGCCCGCAGCCACTGAGAACGATGCGATTTATGTTCTTCATCATGTGGATCGAGTGGGCGCACAAAATCAGTAATATGTTTTGTCATTCAGGTAATTATACCACCTACGGGCACACTTCTAATGCTTGCATATTTAACAGAGGTAGATTATGCTCTATCAAGTAATGAGTGTAGATGTAATTGTTGGTCTGCAGCGTGGAGACGAAGGCAAAGGCCGTTTTGTGGACCTCGAAGCAGAAAAATATGACGTAGTGGCCCGTGGTAATGGTGGAGCTAATGCTGGCCATACTATTGCTGTTGAAGGCATGGATCCACTTGCGCTACACCAAATACCATCTGGTATTGCATATTCGGATAAGGTTAATATTATCGGCAATGGTGTTTATGTAGACCCTAGGCGACTGCAGGATGAGATTAATGATGCCAGGCAAGCTGGTATTAGCGTTGAGCCAAACAAGTTGCTTGTGAGCAATATCGCTCACTTGGTAATGCCACATCATGTACGGCTCGATTGCCTACGTGAAGAAGGTACTGGCAGCCAAGGCAGCACCAAAGCAGGTATTGCTTTTGTCGCAGCTGACAAATACTTGCGTGAGGGTATTCGTACCGAAGATATTTTAAGCCTTAATCAACAGCAACTGAGAAGCCTCGCCCTTGATGGGCTTATCAGTATTTTCCCAAAAATAAGAACCAACAAGGATGTAAAATCTATTACACAAGAGTTCGGAGAAGAAGCAGAGGAGTGGGCACAGTCCTGCGAAGAGTTAAAACCATACTTGGCTGATACAGTCGACGTTATACGAGAATTCCTAAACGATGATAAGCGTGTACTTGCAGAAGGTGCTCAGGCCTACTGGCTCGATGTCAATCATGGGATGTATCCATATGTAACTTCATCATCCACAACCGTGAACGGCCTTATGGACGGATTAGGCTTATCGCACAAAGATATCGGGGGAGTAACAGGAGTTGCTAAGATGGTGCGCTCGCACGTTGGCGGTGGACCATTTGTCACTCGCATCGCTGATCAGGCTCTCACAAAAATACTTCGTGGTGAAAAGGGCGAAGTAGACAGCGAACACGGCGCCACCACAGGCCGAGAACGAGAGGTTGGCTATCCAGACTTTGTAGAACTTCGCAATGCCCTCGATGGTAATGGCGTTGATAAATTAGTGTTATCCAAAATGGACTGTGTGCATAAATTTGGCAAAACTGTACTCGTCGCAACAGAGTACAATTTTGATGGTAAAAAGCTCAATAGAGCACCAAGTTCGGCCAAAGATCTGGCTACGTGCACGCCAATTTATACAGAAATGAAAACATGGGGCAAAGAAATTACAGAGGCCAAAAGTTGGCTTGATCTACCCGAACCCGCAAAAGATTTTATAATGCTGGCCGAACAAACGCTGAGCATACAGACGAGCATGATCGGCGTTGGCCCCGAACGCAACCAAGTTATAGAGCTTTAAATAATTTCTACGTCGTGTGGGTGAGACTCTCGCAAACCAGCGTTTGTAATTCTATAAAAATTTGTTTCTTGGTGATGATCTTTAATCGTCGCAGCACCAGTATAGGACATACCTTTTCTTAGGGCCTTTTCGTCTTTTTTAACGACATCTACTACTGAACCTCTGAAAGGAACCTCTGTCTCTACTCCCTCTGCTAAGGGGTTATCAGAGCCATATCGTTCTCGGGCTGCAGCACTTGCTTTCAGAGCACTTGGAGAACCCATGCCTCTGTACAGTTTTACTTGTGCTCCATTCGGTCGCTGAATAATCTCACCTGGCGACTCTTTTGTTCCAGCTAAACGACCACCCATCATCACTGAGTCTCCACCGGCGGCAATAGCGATAGGGATATCACCTCTGTTTGCAATACCACCATCTGCGCACACTGGAATACCAAAACCACTCACAGCTCTAGCGCATTCATAAACAGCTGTCACTTGGGGCGTACCGATACCCGTTTCAATTCGGGTAGTGCAAATAGAGCCCGGTCCTTGACCAACTTTGATACCATCGGCACCAGCTTCTGCCAGCAGCCGTGCGGATTTAGGGTTTGAGATATTACCAACTACCACGTCCAAATCAGGGAAGTTCTCTTTTAGATTCTTTAAAGCCGCAAAGGCATAGCTTGAGTCGCCTTGTGCCGTATCAATAACTGCTACGTCTAGATGCTTATACATTTCACGCACCCGCTCTACACCCATATCGTCTGTTGGGATTGCGGCAGCAGTCCGCAAACGGCCGTTTTTATCAAGATTGAAACCACTCCTATCTTCTTCCAGTTTTTCTTTGACGTCAGAATATAGGTATAGTCCCGCCAAAATACCATCGTCATCTAACAATGGTAGCATGGTTTTTTTGTGGTCTTTCATAATTTTATACGCATCTTCAAGGGAAGTGCCATTTGGGGCACTTACAATCTCTTCGATAGGCGTCATCACAGCTCCCACAGAATCAAATACACTATCACTAAAACGAAAGCTACCTTGAGTTAACAGACCAAGTAACTTTTTCTCATCATCTACAACCGGAAAAGTGTGGAAGGTCCACTTATGCTCGTCTCTCGCTTGCAGAACTTTTTCTAATGTCACATCTGGGGTAAACGTTCTTGGTTCATCTATAAACTCATTGAGTGCAAATTTTACTCTTCTGACTTCTTTTTTTTGGGACTCAATATCAAGCCCTGCATGAATAACTCCCAGCCCTCCCAGCTTAGCCATGGCAATTGCCATTCTTGACTCTGTGACAGTATCCATAGCAGCACTAACAATAGGAGTCTTAAGCTCTACATTACGAGAAAAATAACTAGCTGTACTGATATCGGCTGCACTGACCTGACTTGGACCGGCTTCCATACGAACATCGTCAAAAGTGAGAGCTATGCGTTCACGACGAAGACTAGCAAAGAAGGCTTCTTTTTCTGGATTTACTTTCTCTGGATCAACCATATTACTCTCCGTTTGTTTCCAACGATTGTACCACACTACCTGCGACAAATGGTCAAGAATCTAGAGTAATTTGCTTATGGTTGGAGCTCTCAGCAGCAGATGAGATAATAGGGGTATATGTCTGACAAACCCATGAGCCCGGAAGAATTTCGGGCAATTTATTCAAAAGTCCCTCGATTATGCGTTGAGGTAATTATTAAAACCGAAGAAGGATACCTACTTACCAAGCGAGCCATGCCGCCCTGCGAAGGCCAATGGCACCTGCCTGGTGGCACTGTCCTATATAAGGAGACTTTGGAGCAAGCACTAAAACGAGTTGCTAGAGCCGAGCTTGGCGTCGATATAACCTCACAAAAATTTCTTGGCTATATGGAGTTTTTAAAAGTAGAAGAGCATCAAGGTTTTGATCACCCCATCAGCCTCGGCTTTTTGTGCACGCCAGAGCATACCAACTTCACGCTTGATGCTCAGGCCTCAGAATACGCATTCTTCAAAGAGCTTCCCAAAAATACTCTAAAAGAACAAAAAGAATTTTTAGAGTCTCTTTTCTAAGAATTTTAAACTCAGCGTTTCGTCAGCAAAGTTTTTTAGTGTAGAAAGTACCCCCAAGCGGGCTCTCGTGATTGTCCTGACGAAGAACTTGCACATAGCACGAAACATTAAGTACTTTTGGGAGGCAACAGAGAGCCCAAGCAGGGGCAAGCATATTAGAAAAAACCGGCTGCACCCGCCGGTTTTTTGTGAGCTAACTTACAGAACTTCAGTATTATCTCAGTTACAATATATAGTATTAGAGTATGAGAATATTAATTGTAGAAGACGACCACAAGATAGCAGGAGCTATAAAACGAGGACTGGAAAGACAATCCTACGCTGTCGATACATGTTATGACGGTGACAAGGGTATGGATATGGCGGTGAATGAGCCGTACGATTTAGTTATATTGGATCGCATGCTCCCAGGTTCGTTCGATGGTATTGAAATTGTAAAAACTATGCGAGAAAAGAAAGTCCACACTCCAGTATTACTTTTGACCGCCAAAGATGGTGTGCTAGAGCGAGCAGCTGGACTAAACAGTGGCGCAGACGATTACCTGGTAAAGCCATTTGCTTTTGTAGAACTCATAGCACGAGTTCGAGCATTACTTCGGCGACCAAAAGAAACCCTCGACAACGTACTTTCGTATAAAGATTTGTCTATCGACACTGAGAACTTTGCAGTTGAACGAGCTGGGAAGCCGATAGAGTTAACACATCTCGAGTTTGCACTGCTCGAGTTCTTTATGCGCAATCGTGAACGAACATTGAGCAAAGAGCAGATAATCCAAAGCGTCTGGAATTACGATGCCGATGTATTGCCAAACACCGTAGAAGTATACGTTGGGTACCTGCGCAATAAAATTGATCGACCTTTCAAGAACAAACCCTCTCTTATAAATACCAAACGAGGTTTTGGCTACTACTTCGGAGAGTCACCGAGTGTTTCATAAAACTATTGTCCGCCTCACGGCGTTTTACTTGGCTACCATTATGGCAATCAGCCTGTTCTTTAGCCTAAATTTATACAATATTTCGAGCAATGAAATCCGGCGGGGGATAGTTAGGCAAACACAATCTCTCGAGAGCCGACCACTTAACCCAGTACTGAACGCAATTCGGAATGACCTACAAACTCAAAGAGAAGCAATTATTAACGAAGCAAACAACCAGCTAATTTTTCGCCTAGCTATAACTAACCTCGTAATCTTTATCGGGGGAGGAATCCTCAGTTATGCCTTAGCTCGCCGTACGCTGCGGCCAATTCAGGAAGTACACGAAGCCCAAAGTCGATTTATAGCCGATGCCAGCCACGAGCTTCGCACGCCAATAACAGCCATGAAGACAGAAACTGAAGTAGCATTGAGCGACCCCAAATTAACAGCAATCCAGGCAAAAAAGCAGCTAACTAGTAATGTGGAAGAGCTCGATAAACTTACTACTCTTACCGATGGATTATTGCGCTTAGCTCGCCTCGATAACAACCGGCACGAAATAAAACCTATAGACGTACACACTCTTGTTCAGGACAGTATCAGCAGAGTACTACCCCTTGCCGAAGTCAAGAAGATTCTTATTAACCCCGCAGTACCTGAGGATATCACCGTGCAGGGTGATCAACATCTGCTCAGCGAGATGTTAGTAACTATCCTAGATAACGCTATCAAATACAGCCCAAATAAGTCAGAGATCAATGTGCAGGCTTCAAAAAACAAACAGCAGGTGAAGATTGCTATTACAGACCACGGGAAGGGGATTTTGGCAGTAGATATACCGTACATATTCGATCGTTTTTATCGAGCAGATAGTTCTCGTACCAAGTCTGGTGCCAACGGCTATGGACTCGGCCTGGCCATTGCTCACGATATTGCCAAACAACACGACGGCAATATCTCAGTCAAAAGCACCCACGAAAAGGGGAGCACCTTTACCATTTTACTACCCCTGATCTAATCCGTTATACTAAAGTCATGACACCAGACAAGTACACCCTTGGCGAACATATGCTGGC
>CAZXTF010000023.1:0-10266 GCA_964643605.1 uncultured Candidatus Saccharibacteria bacterium
CATTGGAGCCTTCTACCTGTAACCCGATATCAGTATGAATAGAGCCTGTCTCCTCGTATGGAAGTTTACCAGATAGCGCAATAACAGCCCCGCCAATGGAACCGTCTCCGTACTCAATACCTGCCCGTATCGCATCTATATCGGCAAATTCAGCTGGGTCAAAATCACCATCAAGAGCATCTATATCGAAGTCAAATCGTGGGTTTGGGGTCGTAAAAAATTGATCGCCAAGATCCCAAGCACCTTCCTCTGAAGTTGTCTGATGCTCTCGACTAAACGTTCTGTGGACAATCAAGTGAGCAGCGGCTTCAATAGAAGTTCCGTGTGTTGCCATAATAGCTTGTAGTTCTTTTTGCTCGATTGGGCGATACGATTCGCCGTCGAATTCTAGATGAGGTTTAATATATTCACTCATATATTGTATTATATCATATTTATCAATATATTGCAATACTAGAGTGCTGTTTTTAGGAATTTGCCGGTGTGAGTTTTGGTCTTGGCAACTTGCTCAGGGGTGCCTTCGGCAACGATTTGACCACCGCCAGCCCCACCTTCTGGCCCCATGTCGATAATGTGATCTGCCGACTTAACAACATCAAGGTTATGCTCGATAACAATCATGCTATTACCAGTGTCGACTAGTGCATGAAGCACGTGTAGCAACTTATCGATATCTGCCATATGAAGTCCTGTGGTTGGTTCGTCCAAAATATATAATGTACGGCCTGTAGGGCGACGAGAAAGTTCGGTCGCCAGCTTGATACGCTGCGCCTCACCACCACTCAGTGTTGTAGCCGACTGGCCAAGCGCAATGTAGCCAAGCCCCACATCTACCAGTGTCTGAAGCTTGCGAGCAATACTCGGGATATTGGCAAAAAACTCTAGCGCTGCTTCGCAGGTCATGTTTAGCACATCGCTAATATCTTTGCCTTTGTAATGAATCTCGAGCGCTTCCCGGTTATAGCGTTTACCCTTACAGACCTCACAGGTTACATATACATCTGGCAAGAAGTGCATTTCGATCTTGATAATGCCGTCCCCGGCACAATTCTCGCAGCGACCGCCCTTCACGTTAAAGCTAAACCGGCCCGCTGTGTAGCCACGCAATTTTGCCTCTGGCAATCCTGCAAAGAGTTCTCGGATTGGTGTAAATAGCCCAGTATAAGTTGCTGGATTACTGCGAGGCGTTCGACCAATTGGAGACTGATCGATAACAATTACTTTATCGAGTTGCTTAATCCCCTCTATTTCATCGTGCTTACCTGGCGTAAGCTGAGCTCGCATCAGCCGAGCTTGCAGTTCTTTTGCCAGAATATCGTTGATAAGACTTGATTTACCAGAACCAGACACGCCACTTACCACCACCAGCTTGCCGAGCGGGATATCAACCGTTACGTTTTTGAGGTTATGCTCACGAGCGCCTTTGATTGTCAGAACTTTGCCGTTACCCTCCCGTCGTTTTTTTGGAACTGCAATCTTTTTACTACCTCTTAGATACTGTCCTGTGATACTTTTGGCATCTTTTGCAATCTGCTCGGGGGTACCTTTGGCTGTAACTTTGCCGCCGTGGATACCTGCACCTGGTCCAATATCAAGCACATAGTCGCTGGAGCGGATAGTGTCTTCGTCGTGCTCCACCACGAGCACTGTGTTGCCGAGGTCTCGCAAGTGTTTCAGCGTTGTGATAAGTCGTTCGTTATCACGTTGATGCAAGCCGATACTTGGCTCATCCAAAACATAGAGCACACCCTGTAGCCCACTACCAATCTGTGTCGCCAGACGTATTCGCTGCGCTTCCCCACCACTTAGGCTAGCGGCGCTACGTAGTAAGTCTAGGTAGTTCAAGCCCACATTTTGCAAGAAGCTCAGACGAGCATTAATCTCTTTTAGAATCTGGTTGGCGATTGTAAGCTCTTTTTCGGATAACTTTATTTTTTCGAATAACGTATGCGCATCATCAATCGATAATTCACAAATATCCATAATCGACTTATCAGCCACTGTAATAGCCAAAACTTCTGGTTTCAAACGCTTTCCTCTGCAGGCATGGCATGGTCGTTCTTGCATAAAACGCTCGATATCTCGGCGCATAAAATCACTGTCGGTCTCTTTGTGACGACGCTCTAAGTTTGGAATGACTCCTTCGTATGTAGTATCAAAAGCTCGGCCAGTACCTAGCTTGATTGTGTATGTCTGGCTGCCTGTTCCATATAAGATTTTATCAAGATCTTCCGCCTTCAAATTGCCCGTTGGTATATGCAGCGAAAAATTATATTTTTCGGCAACTGCTTGCATTTTTTTCATATACCAAGCGTCAGCACTGACTCTGTTAAATGGGCGAATGGCCCCCTCGGCAATAGTTAGGCGACCGTTTGGAATAACCAGTTCTGGATCAACCTCGAGCCGACTACCAAGACCAGTACAGATGGGACATGCACCCTGTGGATTATTGAAACTAAACGTTCGTGGCTCTAGCTCCGGAATTACAATCTCTGGGTGTTCAGTGCAAGCATACTTGAGGCTGTATACATGCTCCTCTTCAGTGTCAGCGTTTACTACTGTTACACGGCCATCGGCCAGATCAAGTGCTTGTTCGATGCTCTGACTTAGTCGTCCCCGGCTTTCGGTATCATTTACCAAACGGTCTACGACAATCTCGATATTGTGGCGTATATTCTTCTCGAGCGTTGGGAATTCATCGAGTGCATAGATTACACCATCTACTCGAACCCGAGCAAAGCCGTGTTTTTGGTATTGCCCCGGAATATGCTCGAACTGTCCTTTTTTGCTCGATACAATCGGCGCTAACACCAACATACGAGAGCCTTTATTGACCTCTGCTGCCTGGTCGACAATCATGGTTGGCGTCTGTTTGGAGACCACTTTGCCACACTCGGGACAATGAGGGATACCGATACGAGCAAATAAAAGACGAAGATAGTCATAAATTTCGGTAACGGTTGCTACTGTACTCCGTGGATTGCGACTGGTTGATTTTTGATCGATTGAAATTGCGGGGCTAAGGCCATCTATCTGGTCAACATCGGGCTTTTCCATAAGCCCCAAGAACTGACGAGCATATGCACTCAGTGATTCAACATAACGACGCTGACCCTCGGCGTAAATTGTGTCGAAAGCTAGACTAGACTTACCAGAGCCACTTAGTCCGGTAATCACCACTAACTTGTTCCTGGGAATATCAACAGAGACATCCTTTAGGTTATGCTCCCTTGCACCTTTAACCGAAATATAGTCCACCTGTGTTGCCTCGTTTCTTGTATAAGTTGGTCAGCTATTATACAGAAAATCTGAGACTTTTTCTAGAGTGTTTATGATTACCGTAAGCATTTATAAAATTATATTGACTTATTTACAATTTAGGAATATAATTATCATCCCAAAAATAAGTAGCGGGAGGCAAGCGCTATGTTAGACTTTATTGTTCTCGGTCTTATCCCAGGCACAAACATATCAATAGGTTTTTATGTGTATCTTATACTCATGGTAGGCGGCACTGTGTTACTTACCCGAAGCCGAATTCTTCATAGGATCCACGAACATCAGGCTCAAAAGAAAGCTGATAAGATTAATCGACTAACCCTCTAGGTTGGGCAGTATACTCTGGGCATATAGATTAAGCTCTTCTAGGAGATACCTCTGTTCGTCTGTGGCATCTTCTTTTGTACTCAGTATCGCCAACCGAGCACCAAAGCGTGCCAATGA
Source organism: uncultured Candidatus Saccharibacteria bacterium (assembly GCA_964643605.1). Lineage (GTDB taxonomy): Bacteria > Patescibacteriota > Saccharimonadia > Saccharimonadales > 2-12-FULL-41-12 > CAMTWJ01. The sequence continues at coordinate 3,724 of CAZXTF010000023.1, forward strand.
ACTCTGTTCTCCACCAGAAGTAAGAGCAGTTGACCGATACGACTCCCACGCAGTACGCTCTTCATCGGTTAATGATTTTGGATAATTACGTGCCTTGTAGTGTGGGACCATCATCTTTAGCCTATCGTCTGTAAACGTATTCTGAAACTTCATTATTTCTTCTGGTTTACTTTGGTGCAGGATATCAAACTGTCTCTTGTCGCCATCTGGTACAAATGATTGATATAAGCTTGCCTCTGCTGCTTGCTCATCTGGAATTAAACTGGTTTGCTCACGATCTTTGTTGAGAATAGTTAAAGCTTTGTAGATTTTTTCGATAAACTTTGGCTCGTTTTGAAGAGTAGTAAGGTTACTCTCTACGCCATTCATGTCTAGCTGTAAACGTTCTTTTACAGAATCATCAAGCACCGTTAACGGAGCTACCGCTGGACACCTGTTAAATTGAATTGCTTTAACTGGCAATCTTGCTTCTTCGGCGTCCTTTTTCCATTTCCATCGTTCTGCCAACTTTTCTGGTGATAAGGACAAAAATTCCTCAGGGTCATGACGAAGATCATACACAAGTCCACCCTGTTTATCTGGATGCGAACCAAGATTAACTGCAATAGTAGCCTTCTCAAATTCACCAGGATACTTGCCGCTTACATAAACAAATGGTTTATTTTGGTTCACTAGTGCCATTACTTTTTTCTTGTCACGCATGGTGAGTAAATATTCAAAAAGTTTGGGTTGTTTCTCTTTGATTAGCTTGGCAACAGCGATAGTAGCGTGCACGTCGCTTAATGCATCGTGGGCGTTGTCGTGGCCAAGATTATTTGCACTCGTCAGTAGCTCTAATCTATTTGTCGGATTACCTTTTGCATCTTTTGGCCACGTTACACCATCTGGGCGAAGAGCCCGGGCCATACGGACTACATCGAGTAGATCCCACTTGCTCGAGCCATTTTTCCATTGCCACTCATAAGCATCATAGAAATTTCTGTACAGTAAAAAGCGCATAAACTCGTCATCAAAACGAATATTATTAAACCCTACAAAAGTTGTACCCTGCTTGGCAATTTCTGTGGCGAACGTTTGGCAGAATTCCGCCTCTGTAACACCTTCGGCAATTGTTTTTTGTGGGGTAATCCCAGTTATGAGTACCGCATCTGGCTCTGGCAATATATCATCCGTAATCTTTATAAGAACATTGTGTGGCTCGCCAATTGGGTTAAAATCCATATCTGTTCGCTGACCAGCGAACTGCATAATCCGAGCCTTCCGAGCATTTACACCGGATGTTTCAAGATCATAAAAATAAAGTGTTTCTTTCATAGCATAAACCTCAGTAGCGAATCTCGCCTGCTTCGCCAATCCGGATTTTGTCGCCGGCATTGATACCTTGCCGAGCTAGCTCGTGCATGATACCCATCTTGCCCATAATATCTCGGAGGCGCTGCACTCCTGCTTCGTTATCAAAATCGGTACGCCGAGCAAACGTCTCAATTTTTTTACCGTGAATGATGAATTTGCCTTTTCGTTGTTCGATGTCCCACCGTTCGTCGCTAGAACTAAGTCGGATAACAGGGATCTTGTCAGTCGCTTTTTTAACCTTACTTTTCTTAATCTGACTAGCAAGCTTATGCGCATGAAACAATACCTCTTTTAGACCATCTCCGCTCTGGGCAGAAATTGCGAATAACTCGGTTCCTTTCTTAGCTACCGGCCGGAGTTCATTGAGTCGATCTTCGATCATTTCAAGATCCATACCTTCTGTCTTGTTGAGTGCTACGACTTGAGGACGCTTAGTAAGATCAACTGGATACGCTGCTAACTCTTCTTGGATCGTAGTATAGGCCTGTTTTAAGTCTGGCTCGTAGGCATCAATGACGTGAATTAACACCTTGGTTCGTTCAATATGCCTCAAAAAATCGTCGCCCAAGCCCTTACCCTTGCTGGCACCCTCGATTAACCCCGGGATATCAGCCACAACAAGACTTGTTTGGTCGTTGATATCCGCTACTCCAAGATTGGGAGTTAAGGTAGTAAATGGATAATTAGCAATTTCTGGGCGGGCATTACTAATTCGAGAGAGTAGTGTAGATTTGCCAGCATTCGGTAACCCTACCAGTCCTACATCTGCAATTGTTTTAAGCTCTAAAACTACATCGAAGGCCTCGCCTGGTTCACCTTTTTCGGCGACTTTTGGAGCTTGTCTGCGACTACTGACAAAATGGGCATTACCGAAGCCACCCTTACCCCCATGAGCAATAACAACTTCTTGGTTATCCTCTGTCAAATCGGCAAGTACTTCGCCAGTTTCTTTGGTAATTACCGTACCCACTGGTATAAAAAACTTCAGATCCTCACCAGAGCGACCACGTTTTTTTTGCTTGTGACCGTCTTTGCCATGCTCTGCGGTTACCATTTTTTTATAGCGAAAGGCAGCTAGCGTATTCTGGTTTCGGCTGGCAATAGCAATTACATCACCGCCTTTGCCGCCATCTCCACCATCAGGGCCACCTTTATCGACAAATTTCTCGTGCCGAAAACTCACCATACCATTACCGCCATCTCCGGCAGCAATGTTAATCGTAACTTTATCTACAAACATATACCTATAGGATATAGAAATTACGTGTTACGTGCTAGTAAATATATCTGTAAGATGACGCTTCGGCAGCACTAACTGTTCGGTAGGTTACCTTACCCCAGATTGGGTAGTTCATGTCAGAGACTAGTACAGTGCCGTCAGCATTTACTTTTTCAACAAAGGCTACGTGACCCAAGCCACCGATGTTAGTGTGATATAAAACAGCCCCGTCTTTAGGAACGCTACCAACCGGAAGACCTGCGGCTCGAGCAGCACTTAACCACGAAATCGCATTACCGAGGTTGGTTGGTATTGGTCGGCCAATCTGATTTCTTCGGTTAGCTGCATGCCATGTGCACCATCCGTAATCGTATCCATTACCTCCGTACATCGCTCGAGAACCAAACGCAAAGCCGCTAGCATACGAAGAAGACGAAGCATATCGAGAATTTGCCTGAGGCTGCAAGCCATCGGGGATCACAATAAGCTCACCCGGCTTTAGGCCGCCAATTTCGGCATCGTTCATTGCTATAACTTGGGCTCGGCTGGCACGGAATCGGGCCGCTACAGAGTCTGCTGTATCTCCCGCCTGAACTCGATAAATAATCCCGTTTACTGGGCTAATCAGTAGTTCTTTGCCAACTGGCAATAATTCTCCAGAAACATTATTGGATAAACGAATCGTATCACTGGTAATACCAAACTTGGCCGCTACAGAAGAAACCGTATCACCGGAAACTGTTACGTACTTCTTGATATCTTTATTGGACTTGAGTGAAGTTGACACAATCTGTGGCTTCGCAATTACCTTGTCGGCGGAGGCGGTCACAATTAGTTCAGTACTGGCTGTATCGGCCTTGTTGGTAACAGCGGTAGATTCGTCAAGCTGTACTAAGCGAGCAACGTGTACTGCTACATCGGTTGATGATAATTTATCGAGCGGATCAGACTCTTGCTGACTACCTGCAACAGCCGAATGAGCATAAGAACCTGCCGCACGCTCAGAAGATGCAGAATTATTAAATACAAACCACCCAACAATGCCAAGAAGGGCAACGTTGGTGGCAAGGACACTAAAACGCACAAGGCGTTTGTGTGAGCGTTTAAAACTACGTTTTACTGTAGTGTGAAATAACTTTTTAGATGTTTTGGTAGCCTTCAGATGTGACGGACGACGGCTTACCGATGCGATTGAATTACGAATATAGCTTCTCCTGGTGCAGCCTCTTTTGTCTCGTTTCTGCACCAAACTTGCTTGTCATTATTAATTTATATTTTCAAGAAAGTCGACCAATCTTGATTATTCTAAAGTACTAACAAACAAGAACAGTTCGATTGCTGTTTATTGACCAATCCCAACAATAAACTTCGAACTGATAGAGCTTATTCTAGCAATTCTAAGGATTAAAATCAACCCTTAACAAATTTTTTGGCCCCTGTTAATAATTGCAGTTTTCTCTACAGTGTTGTTTGGTCAGGGCTTCGTGTTCTTTTAGTGTTTTTGAGAAATAGTTCTTTCCATCATCGCCAGAAACAAAGTACAGCCATTCAGTCTGGGCAGGAAACGCCACAGCTTTCAGTGAACTAGTAGAAACATTACCGATAGGACCCGGTGGCAGCCCCGCATGCATACGAGTATTGTACGGAGAGTCGTAAACTACACCTTTAGGCTGGCCCGCTAGTACAGCTCCATAAAAAGCTGTGGAATCAGAACCAAGTTGCATACCCTCTTTGTATCGCTTTATAAATACTTGGGCGACTTGTGGTCGATCTGCAGCATCTCTATCGCTTACCTCTTGCTCTACTATCGAAGCGAGGATCACTGCTTGATGGACTGTTAAACCTTGTTTTGAAATACCAGAGCGAATCTCAGGAGTTAAAGCAGAATCCATTTCATCCAGAGATAAACGGATAAGATCACTTACTTTTGTTTCTGCTGTCTTTTGGAAGCTTTCGGGGTACAGATACCCTTCCAAGCTTGCGCCATTTGGTTTATCTCGAAGCGCCGGATGGGCCTGGTATTGAGCTGGCTCTAATGCCTGATCTACTTCTTGCTCGTTAAACCCTGCTTTGATAAAAGCAGCTCGAACCTGATCAAGTCGCTGAGCGGGCAATATCACCATTAGATCACTGGCTACCTTACCATTTACTAATATCTCTACAATCTCGGGGATACTCTGAGAAGGTGAGATAAGATACGTCCCGGCTTTTATCTCATCTCTAAGCTCATGATTTCGTACATACCACTCAAATGCCCAATCACTTCGGATAACCCCTTTGGACTTTAAGATATCTGCAATTGCGGCAGTTGTACTACCGCTCGGAATCGTCACAACCTTCTTTTCAGTTATTTCGCTGTTTAGTGGCTTTAGGTTTGCATTGTAAGATTGCCGAACGATACCAGCGCTTACTACGAGAAAAAACAAGACTATACCAGCAATAATCAGAAAGATTTTGCGGTTTTTCATAGTTGCAGCACTTGGTCTTGGCATTTACGTTACATCCTCAATTAAAAAACTCTTCTAGTATAAAGCATGCAGCAAATGCATCAAGTTGCGAAGCATCCTTACCGTGAGCTCTAAGCATTGCCTCAGCTCGTTTAGTGCTCAGGCTTTCGTCGGCAAAAACAACGGTATAGTCCGTCTCTTTCTCGAGTGTCTCTGCAAATTGTCGGGCTTTTGCTGATTGAGCCGTTTCTTGTCCGTGCTGGTCTCGTGGCAGACCTACAACAACAGTCACTGCACCCTCTCTCTCCGCTATTTTTTTGATACCATCAAGAGCATTTTCGTCATTTTTTATAACGGTAACTGGTTGAGGCAATTTTGCAATAACACCAGCGCTTGCTACACCAATCCGTACATCACCCACATCTAGCCCGAGTACTCGTGCCGAACTATGGTTGTTGAGTGTCGATTGCTTTGCCATCGGCATTTTCTATCACAAACTTAATTTTCGAAGTTTTCTTTGGCACTTTACTAGACCACCCTGGAGTTATCTTTACGTGAGCTTCGAGGATACCTGGGCGGCTAGATAACAATAGCTCGGCCTCGCCTGATTTCTTACCAGCAATTTCTTTCTTTAGCTCATCTTGATCGATATCTGGACCAATAGATACATTTGTCTGCATAGTAATAGTTGTTGTATTTCCCTTGCTGTCACCTACCTTATAGATAGCCCCGCTCAAACCGTAATTTAGAATGCTCTGCTTACTCGTATCGACCTGATCTTTTATTTGCTCAGTAATCAGTTCTTTGAGGTCATCTTCTTTAACACCGAGCATGCTATACGAAACATCTGCACTTACGGTAACTTCATTTGCTTCGCTATCTACCGCCGGAGTAGTAGTATATTTTGGATTGTTGTCGGTAAATGTTTCGGTAATAGCTACATAACCATCCTTCTTTAGCTGATCTTGCAGTTTCTGCTTATTCTCATCTTTTCTTGTTTCGATTCTGCCCTGAGCAGCAGCTACGTCTTGTGCAGAAACAACTTTTACAACGTTACTACTGCCGCCACTCATCTGAGAGCCATTGGCCTGAATCTGAGAAAACCCAGAAACCGTGTAGCTACGAGCACTCAAGTTGTATTGATCACCGTTGTTTTGGGCAACAACATTTACTGTGCCAGTGTGCGAACCGTTATCTTTACAGTTACCACTGCCATCAAAATTACCATCACTAAGCGAAATCGAGGATTGTGTAATAAATGTTTGTGTACCACTACTTACTCCTGTGCCAGCCGGTATTGTAGCGTTGTTACTACCGCAATTTTTTAGAGTAACGGTTCCACCAGCCTTGGTGCCTTTATCCTTTGTCCCTGTGGCAGGAGCTTTTTCGCTGTACTGTTGGTTTAGCTCTCGCTTGTTAGCTGGAACAATGTTTCTGCTTACATCAACTTCATCGGCTGATGTATCTGCAGTAAAGTCAAAGTCAACTGCTATATCGCTCGCTTCGGTCTTTAGCGTAACAGTG
>CAZXTF010000024.1:0-9682 GCA_964643605.1 uncultured Candidatus Saccharibacteria bacterium
CAGCCACATTCCTGGCCGTAAACTAGTGCAAAATGCATTAGCAGAGGCTCTAAATTTATAGACTAGTTCTGTTACAATTAGCACATTATGAAATCAGCCTATGCACTTGGAGGATCAGTATATTTTCTCTGCGAGAAACAGACTGGGCTGTATGGGAGATGCTGCCCAGGAGTATCGCAGCAGAAAAGTATGCTGAGTCCCAAGAACAACCCGCCAAGCCACACTTGGTTTGATTGGGGAGGGTGTGGTGCATAGGCTGATGGGGATTGATGAAGTGGGGCGAGGTTGCTGGGCGGGACCGTTAGTGGTCGGAGCAGTTATCTTGAACAAAGAAATCCCTGGCCTTACAGATTCAAAACTACTCAGTAAAAAGAAACGTCTTGAACTTGATATACAGATACGAGAATCTGCAAAATTTGCTGGTTTAGGCTGGGTAGAGCCGAACGAGATTGACGAGTTAGGCCTCACAAAAAGTATGCAGCTGGCTATCGAGCGAGCTGTAAAAGATTGCCCAGAAGTTAATGAAATCATTATCGATGGCAACATAAACTACTTAGTCGAAGATCCACGAGCTGTAGCTCTTATTAAAGCTGATCAAATAGTGCCCGCAGTGAGTGCGGCGAGCATTGTAGCCAAAGTTGCCCGAGATACCTACATGGAAAAAATAGCCAAAGATCATCCAGATTTTGGATTTGAAAAACATGTTGGTTACGGCACAAAAGCTCACAGGGAAGCACTGGCCACCCATGGGGTTACATCGCTGCATAGACTAAGCTATAAACCAGTTCGGTTATTGCATGGCCAAGCATAATATCGATGGAGAAGCGGCCGAAAATGCAGTCGCTACATATTTACAAGATCACAATTATAAAATTCTTGGGCGTAACTGGAAGAATAAATTCGCCGAAATAGATATTGTTGCCGAACAGGGTGGAGTGGTTCACTTTGTCGAGGTTAAGTACCGTGGGTCATCAAGCCAGGGTAGTGGCTTTGACTACATTACTCCTGCAAAATTAAGACAAATGGCTTTTGCTGCTCAAATGTGGGTAGCTCAAAATAATTACGAAGGCGAGTATGTGTTATCGGCCGCTCAGGTGGATGCTAACTTTGGAGTTGAACTAGTCGAACAAATTTAAGACAAGTATTTGTTAATCTTTGGTTCGTCTCGTTTGCGCCAAGCCACACGTGCTTCGATCTCTGAAAATGCGACTGTAATATTGCGATGCAATGCTACAACTTCAAGTTTTGGCGTAAAGAACTCGACGAATTTATCTTGCCACTCGGTTGTGTTGAGTGGTGCCGCAGAATACGTTACAAAGTGGTCAAATGACTTGCTGTCACCGTAGATACTCTCTAGTCGGGTCCAGCTCGAAGTTAGCCAATTCCATGCGAGTTCTCGAGTATGACGATTTTGCATAAAGTGTGCATACCAACGGAAAATATCTTGTGGGCGCACAAAACCGTTTGGACCCAGTGCAGACTCCATAATATGTTCGGCAGCTTTCTGGTCTTTTGCTCGGCAAATACCTGCAGTAAGAGCATTTTGTACGTCTGGATTTACCGAGGTCTTGTATTGCTTCATCAAGTCGTCAATATCTGCCGCACCATCTCGTACAGCAGTACCGACTGTCAGCGAACGATAGTCAGCGGGTAGCTCGTCAACAGTTTTAGCTTCTTTATACCTTCTAACTACTTCTTCAACTACTGCAGAATCTCGGCCAGATGTCATCAGCGCTACCATGGTGTGGCGCAGATGCTTGGTGTTTGGATCGTCAGAATCTTGGTCGTCCCAACCGAGCTTTGCAAACTGCTTTTTTGCAAGTGTAACTCGCAGTTTGTGCAGGGCTGTTTCGGAAGTTTTGTTACCCTCAGTCAGCCCATGGGCAAGATTAATTGTCCGGCAAATCAGCGTCCATACGGCATCTCGGTGCTCACTAGCACAACCTTCAACTACATGAAGCGGTTCTGTTAGGCTGATATCACCTCGCCTAGAAAGTAGCAGCAGGTCGTTGAGGATATTGATTCGTGACTCTGGTTGCACTGTTTGCTTTGCTATTGCCTTGGCTATAAACTCTTTACTTTCAGAACTTGCATAGTTAGTCACAAAGTGGCCGCTACCGGCAGAGTTCAAAATAACTTCACTCGGATTATCTGTCTTGATCTCTGCTGTCTTTTTATCGAGCAAGTCCGTACTGAGTTTAGGAGCAGAAAGTAGCGGTATCGGCCAAGTACGCTTAGGATTTTCTTGGTCCAGGACAAAACGCTTTTGTGAGAGTTCTATAGTCTGAGCGTCTTTTTTTTGTACCGAAACTACAGGCATACCAGATTGCTCGAGCCAAGGGTCCATAAGCGCATTTATATCTTTGCCGCTGGCCTTGGATAGCTCTGTCCACAAATCATCCCGGGTAGTGTTTTGGTAGGCGTGAGTTGCAAAATAGCTCTTGAGGCCTTTGCGGAAAGCTTTTTCGCCGATGTAGTCGAGCAGCATCTTAAGGAGTCGTCCGCCTTTGGCGTAGACGATAGCTGGGTCAAACAGACTATGTATTTCGTCCGGGTGGTTTACGGCAACCCGCACAGGCTGCACGTCTTTATAGATATCTCGGTTCGAAGCTGCCAATACATCCATGGTGACGTATTGCTCCCATTGGTGCCAGTCGGGGTGGAGTTTATCTAGCGCTACGTGTTCCATCATGCTAGCGAAGCTTTCGTTGAGCCAGAGGTCATCCCACCACTTCATAGTGACAAGATTGCCAAACCATTGGTGTGACAGCTCGTGCGCTACTACCATTGAGACGTACTGTTCGCTGACGAGTGATCTGTTCTTTGGGTCGGCCAAAAGGGCAATTTCTCGATACGTGATTAGTCCCCAGTTTTCCATGGCACCGCTCTCGAAGTCGGGCAGGGCTACTTGGTCAACTTTTGGCAGGGGAAATGGTGTATCAAAATATTCTTCAAAAAATTCTAGAACTCGTACTGCTTCATCGTTGGCGTATTGCATAAAATTAAGCGGTTGTGCCACGGTACCCCAGGTTTGCACGAGCTGGCCTTTTTTGGTTTTGGCTTTTACAGCGTGCAACTCGCCAGTTACAAAGGCCAGTAGATACGTACTCATTTGTGGGCTTGTTTCAAAGGTGGTAACGAGCTTCTCGGCTTTTCTAGATTGCTTTTTAACAGGAGTGTTTGCAAGCACCACCTCATCTTTTTTGGTGGTAAGCGTAAGGTCAAATGTTGCTTTAGCTTCTGGTTCGTCAATACAAGGGAAGACTTCTCGGGCGTGGTGGCTCTCGAACTGGGTAGCTAGTAGCTTTTTCTTTTGGCCGTCGTGCTCAAAATAACAGGGGTACAAGCCATGCATTTGGTCGGTGATAACTCCAGAGAACTCTAAAGTAAGTTTGTACTGCCCAGGAAATATCATTTCACTACTGTGCAAGCGAACTTCGTTATAAGTATTGTGCGTGTTTATGCGGTCAACCTCGATAGTTTTTTTGTCTTTTCCCAGTTTTTCTAGTTGTGCGCTGGTAACGGTTAAGTCTTTTTGGTGGAGGGTAATACGTTGGCTAGGGCGGCCAGTTTTTTTACCAGTAATTACCACGGTTCCCATGAAGGTCATGGTGTCTGCGTTTGGGTGCAGAGATAGCTCATAATGCTCGGGTTGGAAATCCCGAAAAAGTCGTTTTACGGTTTTGCTCATTCCACCCAGTATATGACAGAGGCTAACAGATTGACAAAAAATGTAAAAAGTGCTACAATAAAAAGAGGGAGAGACTTTCTTAAATATACTTTGAGCTGTATTGCTCGGTTTGAAAGCTTTTTTCCGCACATTGACAAGCTAGTATACAGGTAGGTGGAATAATGGACGCACTTGGTGCAGCTCTAATAGTAACAGCGATCGGAATGATCGTTATGGTCTATGGAGGTTTGAAGGGAAGCCAAACCACTGAGGTTGTCGGCTACACTGTAGCTGCCATCGGCTGGCTTACTATTGCCGTCACGATGTTCGCCAAGAGCGAAATAACGTCGGCAGTGTTCTTCGTTCTCCTCAGTATCTCGATGGCCTTCATGGCTTATATGAAGGGCGAGCTCTATATGGAGGAGTGATTCGCTGCGGGAAGCGGGAGGAAAAGTATGGTGTGGCATTGTCGCCCAAACTTTTCTTTCCCGCCCAAGCGGTTTCTCTTTTCGCCCTTACCCCCCACTTTCTTATCTAGCTTGTCATTTTTTCTTATCTAGCGTATTATTAGTGTATTGGTCGGCCAGCAGGTCGGCTTTTTTAATACCTAACGACAGGAAAACAATGGATTTAGATGTAAAACAATTAGGCGTAGTTATTAAAACAATTGCCGAAGAAAAGAACCTACCAGAAGAGTCTGTACAAGAAGTAGTAGAGCAAGCATTGGCTGCTGCATACCGAAAAGATTTTGGTGACCGAGAACAAGAAATTCGGGTAAGTATGAACTTTAACACGGGTAATATTGATGTATTTGCTACCAAAGATGTAGTTACAAAAGTTGGCGATCCTCGCTTTGAAATTAGCGTAGAAGATGCCAAAAAGATCAAAAAAGACGCCAAAGATGGCGAAACGGTGGAGATTAAAGAACATCCAGACACGTTTGGCCGTGTAGCTGCCCAAACCGCAAAGCAGGTGATCTTGCAGCGTCTGCGTGAAGCCGAGCGAGAAATTATCATGAACGAATACCAAGACAAGATCGGTACGGTGATTAACGGTATTGTAGCTCGAGTAGAGGGGCGAATTGTGCGGGTAGACCTGGGCAAAGCGCAGGCTATTATGCCAGGCTCTGAGCAAATTCAGGACGAGCGGTACTATCCTGGTCAGCGAGTTAAGGTGTATTTAAAGGATGTTGAACGTGGTTTTCGTGGCCCGCAACTAGTTGTGTCTCGGGCAAGCACCGAATTTATGGAGTGGTTATTCCGAGCTGAGGTGCCAGAAATGGAAAGCGGAGCAGTGGCTATCAAGGCTATTGCCCGAGAAGCCGGTGTGCGCAGCAAGATTGCTGTTGCTAGCACTGTGCCTGGTGTAGATCCTGTGGGGACATTTGTTGGTGGTCATGGTACCCGAGTAAATGCCGTGATGAGCGAAGTGGGCGACCAAGAAAAGATTGATATTGTAGTGTGGGACGAAGAGCCCGTAGCATTTCTTAAGAATGCTCTAAGCCCAACCAAAGTTACAGAGGTGAAGCTGGACGAAAAAGATAAGCGAGCAACCGTAGTTGTGCCGGAAGACCAGCTGAGTATTGCTATTGGTAAGAGCGGACAAAACGTGCGCCTTGCAAGTAAGTTAACAGGCTATGAGATTGATATTGTGTCCGAGACTACTCCAGAATCTGCTGAACCTAGCGAAACTGAAGCAACTGCTGAAGTAAAGACGTCTAAGCCACTTGGTGGTCAGCGACTTAAGAAAAAGGAAGTGCTTGAAAGCAGTCTTCTTGAAGCCATCGAAGAGCATGGCGAGGATACTGACTCCAAAGATTAGTTTAATTAGCACTCTTGACTCACGAGTGCTAATTGGTATCATATAAGTAGTGGAATAACCACAAAAACCGTATTAACGGGGGTATAAATATGTTGCCATCATCAGACTTTCAAGATTTTTTGAATCATCTAACTGAAAATGCGCTTGCTTCTTTGCGTAATGCTGATGCTATTGCTCGCAATAACGGTAGCCCATATGTGGGCACCGAACATCTGTTGTTGGGGGTGTTAGCTCAGGAGTCTTCGATTGGTGCAAAGCTACTAGACGGCGCTGGCGTAACATTGCAGAAAGCAAAGTTAGCGCTTAATGTAGCGCCCAGTAGAGTAGCCGACTCTAGTGCAAAAGGCCTGAGCGAAGTAGCCAAATTAACACTTAAGATGGCCTATGAAATTGCCCAAGATTATAATCAAGAGTATTGCGGCACCGAACATATTTTGCACAGTATTTTGAGCCAGAAGAACGCTCGGGCTACCGAAATGTTGCGATCTATGGGAATTAGCGTCGATAGCTTGGTTGTTGAGCTAGAACAATTCTTGAATCGTCAGCAAACCCAAGGGCCAAGCGAGATCGGCAGCGGTAGTCGTAAACGCAAGAAGACTGCCCTTGATTTCTTTGGAACTGACTTGACCGAAAAAGCATCGAAGGCAAAACTTGACCCGGTAATTGGCCGAGATGCGCAGATTGCTCGTATTATTACTATTTTGAGCCGACGAACCAAGAATAATCCGGTGTTGATTGGCGAGCCTGGTGTAGGCAAAACGGCAATTGTTGAGGGGCTAGCTTCTCGAATTGTGGCAGAAGATGTACCAGATAACTTGCTTGGTAAGCGGATTGTGATGCTTGATCTTGCTGGCATGATCGCAGGGACAAAATACCGAGGTGAGTTCGAGGAGCGACTAAAAAAAGTTATGGCTGAGCTGGAGGGTGACACTAAGACAATTATTTTTGTGGATGAGCTGCACCTGATTGTAGGAGCTGGTGCTGCCGAAGGAGCCATGGACGCTGGCAATATGCTAAAACCGGCGCTAGCACGGGGTAAGATCCAGCTTGTTGGTGCAACTACTACCGATGAATACTCAAAATATGTTGAAAAAGATGCAGCGCTCGAACGACGATTTCAGCCAATATTAGTGCCAGAAGCTACGCCAAGCGAGACGATAAATATCTTGAAAGGGCTGCGTAAGCACTATGAATCTTTTCATAAGGTACGGATTAGTGATGAAGTAATTGAGGATACAGTGCGTTTTGCGAGCAGATATCTCAATGACCGCTTTATGCCAGACAAAGCAATCGATTTGCTTGATGAAGCGTCCGCACATCTGAGAGTCAACAAGGGCAAAACACCGTCAGAACTTCGAAAAGCACAAAAAGAACTGCGACTTCTGCAAGTACGGATTGAAGATGCGGCAACTGCCGAAGACTATGAACTAGCTGCAAAATATAAGACCAAGGCTAGTCAGCTATCCAAAGATATTTTGAAATTACAGGCAAAATATAATGACGGCAAAGTATTGAGTCTCTCGAGTGATGATGTAGCAAACGTAGTTGCTCGGATTACTGGTGTGCCTGTTAATAAAGTAATTCGTAGTGAGGCGAAGTACTTACTGAACCTAGAAAAGATCCTCTCCAAGTACGTTATTGGCCAGGAAGAAGCGGTTGAAGCAGTCAGTAAGGCCGTACGACGTAGTCGTAGCGGTATCTCTGATAATCGACGCCCAATTGGCTCGTTTGTATTTCTTGGCCCAACTGGTGTTGGCAAAACCGAGCTGGCTCGAGTCTTGGCTCGAGAGTTCTTTGGCTCTGAGGACAACATGATCAAAATTGATATGAGTGAGTTTGGTGAGCATCACAACGTCTCTCGACTTATGGGCGCTCCTGCTGGTTATGTCGGCTACGATGACGGCGGTCAATTGACTGATAAAATTCGGCGACAGCCCTATAGTCTCGTACTGTTTGACGAGATTGAAAAAGCTCACCCAGATATCTTTAATATCTTGCTACAAATCCTAGAAGACGGAAAGTTAACAGATGGCAAAGGTCGCTCAATCGACTTTAGTAATACGATTGTCATCATGACAAGCAATATTGGGGCTGAGAAACTTCAGAAAGAAGTTGAACTTGGCTTTGTGGCAGAAACTACAAAAGACAAAGATAATCTTGATGCGCTCCACGATCGCAACAAAGAAAAAGTCTATGATGAACTGCGTAAGATGATGCGCCCAGAGTTGATTAACCGAATTGATAAAACTATCGTGTTTAGGACACTTACTAAGAAAAAAATTGGTCATATTTTGGACCTACAACTCGACGAATTATCTGCCCGCTTGCTCCGTTCGGGGTTGGCGCTCAAGCTAGATGCTCGGGCTAGACGATACCTTATAGACAAAGGGTACGATACCAAAAATGGTGTTCGGCCAATGCGTAGACTGCTGCAAGAAGAGCTGGAAGACCCTATCTCTAGTGCCTTGCTCGAGGACAAGTACCAAAAAGGCATGGTGATTACGGTTGCTGTAAAAGCTGGTACATTGGTCTTTGCTTCAAACAAAGAATAAACTGATATACTAATGTATCGAAACTATGCGTTTTAAGAAAATAAGCATTGGCTCTATCATTGTTTTGGCAGTTCTTGCTGTTGGTTTATCCAATTTCCGATCTATTTCAGACTGGTATAGCTTACGAGATTACACCCCCCCGCCTCGGGTAGTTGAGCTAGCTGACCAGACAACTATGCAAGACCAAACAAGAAGGATTTTCTATATTTATCGTCCGAGTCTTGACGATAAGCAGACGTTTAATCGGCATTGTAAGTCTGGCGAAAAGACAATTGTGCTCGGTTGCTTCATCGAACATAAGGGGATCTATCTGCTTGATGTAGATGACCCTCGCTTGCATGGCATTTTGCAGGTAACAGCTGCTCACGAAGTGTTGCACGCTCACTATGACAGGCTAGGTAAGGACGAGAAGACTAGGGTTGATAAGATGCTCGAAGAGGCCTTTACGCAAGTTAGTAATCAGCGAATTAAGACAACGATTGAGTCGTATCGCTCTTCGGGAGCTGACATATCAAACGAACTGCATTCAATATTGGGTACAGAAGTCGAAAATCTGCCGAGTGAACTCGAGTCGTATTATAGTAAGTACTTTAAGAATCGCCAGCAAATTGTACAGTACCTAAAACAGTACGAAAGTGCCTTTGAAGACCTAAAGAAAAAGGTAGAAGAGGACGACAGAAAGCTAGCAAGCCTCAAGCAGACAATCGATGCTAATCAGACGCAACTCGAAGCAGACGGCAGAGATATCGACCAAGAGCGAAAACGGCTAGATACACTTTTGTCAGCTCGGCAAGTTGAGACATACAACCAGGCGGTACCAAGTTTTAACCAGATGGTTCAGAGTTATAATCAGTTAGTTGCTCGCACCAAAGATCAGATTGCAGGGTACAACGCACTCGTAGAAGAGCGTAATAATGTAGTGACCCAGCAAGAAGAGCTCCATAAGGCTATCGACAGCAGCAACCTAACAACCAAACAATAGTGTAAACTATAGGTAATGACAGCAAAAAAATCTGGGGTTCGATTTGTTTGTAGCAATTGTGGCGCTGCTACCAGTGCGTGGGCAGGGCGTTGTAGTGTGTGTGGCGAGTGGAACACCTTGCAAGAAGAAGCTACGTTGGTCGAGATAGGTAGTGGTGGTACCGCAGCGGCCAAGAAGTTAGATGTAGTTTTGCCAGCTGCAGTTAGTAAAAAAGACAATCAAAAAAGGATACAAACGCATATCGCCGAGGTAGATACCGTGCTAGGTGGCGGTTTGGTGCCGGGTAGTGTGGTGTTGATTGCTGGGCAACCCGGTATTGGCAAAAGTACCTTACTCTTACAGATTTCGGCACTACTTGCTAAAGGCGCCAATGTTTTATATGTTAGCGGAGAAGAGTCAGTACATCAGGTGGGTCTGCGGGCTTCACGGATTGGCGCAAGTGCTGCCAAGTTAAAATTAGCCACCAGCACTAGTGCAGAAGATATTGCCGGTGCCATGAGCGATGGCACCTACGATGTGATGATTGTCGATTCTATTCAGGCTATTTCTGTTTCGTCGGTAGGGGCCTTAGCCGGTACAGTTAGCCAGATTACTAATTCAACACATGTGCTCATGGCAGCTGCCAAACAGACAAATACAGCGGTAGTAATGGTAGGG
>CAZXTF010000025.1:0-9448 GCA_964643605.1 uncultured Candidatus Saccharibacteria bacterium
AACAAATATATAAAGGTAGGCTTACGTTTTATCATTTTGATTTTTATCGTTTGAGTGAGCCAGGCTTGATTGTCCACGAGCTAGAGGAGGCGCTTGAAGATACAAATGGTGTTGTTGTGGTGGAATGGGCAGAGACTGTCAAAGATTCGCTACCGATCAATCGGCTAACAATTCGCTTTGAAGTACTTAGCGAAACAGAGCGTAAGCTACATATTAGTTGCCCCCATGCATATGACTATTTGGAGATAGAAACATGATTATTCTGACAATTCGTACTGATAAACCAGAAGCAGAGATTGGATTATTTAAGGGCCAAGAAAAGATTGCTTACGAAACTTGGCAAGCGCACCGGGAGCTTTCGGTGACTATACATAAGAAGATAAAAAAACTCCTTGAGTCATGTAATAAAGATTGGAAAGACGTCGAGGGGATAGTTGTTTATAAAGGCCCTGGTAGTTTTACAGGATTGCGTATAGGATTTTCGGTAGCTAATACATTTGCGTACGCACAAAACATTCCAATCGTGTCAGATTCATCAGAAAGCTGGATGCAAAAAGGAATTGCGAGACTCCAGGAAGACGAAAACGAGAAAATTGCTCTGCCAGAATATGGTGAACCAGCCAAAACTACCCAACCCCGCAAATAAAATTGTATATAGATATTGTTTTGTTGGGTTTTTTGTCTGTATACTAAAGGTAAGATCTCTTGGGAGATCCTCCGTTTTTAACGAAATAATTACTAACTGACTAACTATTATCGATTCAGGCTAGAGAAGCTAGCAATCGGAAATTCCATAGACTAAAGAAGTGAAAGTGATTGTCTTGGGCTCCAGTTGCGGTAACATCTGCCAATTTGACCGGTAGAAAGGAAAGATATGGATCCAATTACCATAGTGTTGGCGATTGCCGGCATTGGTGCTGGTTTTGGTGCCAGCACAGCACTTACCAAAAAGAAAATAGGCACAGCCGAGGAGCGAGCCAATAAAGAAATCAAAAAAGCAAAAAACGAAGCAGATAAGTTACTTGCAAAAGCAAGAGACGAGGCAGCAGAACTTGCCGAGACAGCTCGAAAAGATGAGAAAACTCGTCGGAATGAACTAAAAGATATTGAAAAGCGTTTGTTGTCTCGTGAGGAGGCACTCGACAAAAAACTAGATAGTTTAGACAAGCGAACTGAAGCTTTGCGAAAAGGTGAAGCAGAAGTTGAAGATCTAAAGAACGCTATTAAAGAAATCCGGGTAAAACAGCAAGATAAGCTAGAGAAGATAGCCAAGCTTACTAAAAAAGATGCCGCCGAAAAGTTGATGGCTATGACCGAGAAAGATATCAAAACAGACCTAACAGGACTCATTGTTAAACTTCAGGCTGATGCCAAAGACTTAGCCGAAGAAAAAGCAGCTACTATCTTGGTTGAGACTATGGAGCGGATGGCTAGTGAGGTTACCGCCGAGCGAACTGTAACGAGCGTTAAGCTTGATGATGAAGAGATGAAGGGTCGGATTATCGGTAAAGAAGGTCGGAATATCCAGGCCCTACAACGAGCTACCGGCGTAGATATTATGGTAGACGATACCCCAGGTATGATTGTCTTAAGCTCGTTTGATCCAGTTCGTCGAGAAGTAGCTCGAGTGGCCCTAGAAATGCTACTCAAAGATGGTCGTGTACATCCAGGTCGAATTGAAGAAGTGGTTGGAAAGGCCCAGAAGCAAGTTCAAAAAGACGTCATGCGAGCTGGTGAAGATGCTGCCCGAGAAGTTGGGATTATCGGTATACCAAAAGAAATTTTACAATATCTTGGAGAGCTTAAGTTTCGAACTAGTTATGGCCAGAATGTACTGAAGCACGGTACAGAGATGGCACATATGGCAGGAGTTTTAGCTGAACAGCTTGGTGCTGATGTAAAGACAACTAAATACGCTGCACTTATCCATGATATGGGCAAAGCATTAACACACAAGATGGAAGGCAAGCACCATCACATTACTGGTGAAATTGCCCGAAAATATGGTGTATCAGAAGAGGTTGCACACGCAGCCGAAGCACACCATGATGATATGGAGGCAACAACTGTCGAAGCACTAATTGTTCGTGTGGTAGACGCTATAAGTGCTGCTCGGCCAGGAGCACGCAATATTAGCCAAGAAAACTTTGCAGAAAGAATGCGAGATCTTGAAAATGTCGCTACTGGTTTCCCTGGTGTAGACAAAGCCTATGCTATAAGTGCTGGGCGTGAAGTGCGTGTATTTGTTAAGCCTACACAGCTTGATGATCTCGGTGCGATTAAGCTCGCTCGAGATGTAGCAACCAAGATTGAGTCAACCATGCAGTATCCTGGTACGATCAAGGTCAACGTAATTCGGGAAACTCGAGCCACAGAATTTGCTAAATAGCTAGGAAAAAGGGGTTATATCTGATAGAATAACCCCTGTTGTCGGGGTGTGGCGCAGTTGGCTAGCGCGTGCGGTTTGGGACCGCAAGGTCGAAGGTTCGAGTCCTTTCACCCCGACCATTTTTATTTTTATGAATCCTGAAATAAATCAACCAGAAGAATCTGAAAAATCTCATAAGATTAGAAAAGGGATAACCGTAGTACTTATAGGTGGATTAAGTATTGCAGCTTGGCAACTTTTCGATAAATCTGGTGATGTAGAGAAGATTGAGCCTATTCATCCAAAGCAGCAGGAAATTGATGAAACACACCGTCAGCTTAGCTGGAACATGCACAATGAGGCAGCAAAAAGATGGCGGCAAATCAACACCCTTATACAAGAAAAAGATCTCGATGTAGCTGTTCTGCAAGAAGTTAGCAGAAAAGATTTCAAAAAACTAGCCAGCCGATTACCGGATTTTTATGTAACGTATGCAATGGCAGATGCAAAATCAAAGCCAGATGAAGGTGGCTATGGTAATCTTATTATTTCCAAGCAAAAACCCAGAGATGTTAAGGGTTTGTCTCTTACGGGTTCTAAGTTCTTAAGTGGTGTAGTGCATACTGTCACTGGCCTTACGCAGGATGCTGCGTATGCAAATACTAAGCTGAGTCAAACAGGCAAGGGTTTTCAGGCAGATCGTTCTGCTCTTGCTATGACTTTGTCAGTTCGCCGTGGTGAAGAACTAGAAGATGTGCGAGTTATTACAAGTCATATAGCGGGTGATGAGAGAGTTCATGACGAACAATTCTCGGATTTGCTAGATTTTGTAAGAAAGGAGACTGCTCCTAATCGACCAACGGTTTTCTGTGGAGACTTAAATAGTACCCCAGAAAATGTTATCCCAAACTTTGCAGAACTTGGCTTTATTACTCCAGAAACGGGCGGCACTTGGACTGGACCAAGTAACCGAACAATCGACTATTGTGCCTACAAACCTAATGAGGTATTTGGCCTTGGTAAGGTGGCCATCTTGCCAGAGAAAACAGACCACTATGCGCTACTCGGTACGTGGACTACTAGGTAGTAGTCTCTCTTGTACTTTTCTTAAAAATAAAGTATAACTAAACTATAAAATCTCAAACAAAAATATAATGCTAAATGGCTACAATCTAAATCCCCTCAAAAAGACTCTTAAAGAAATTTTGATTCCTACAGTTGGTCAGGCTGTCTTATCTTTGATAATAGCCTTAGCTCTGCTATTTGCTGTATTCTTTAGTTTTTTTGCTCAACTCGTAGTGGGTGATGATGCAGGAAGTAAATACTACTTCAACGAGGCTATCAGTAGCTACGTAGCAACTACAAATAAAACACCAATTTCTGAGCATCTGGGAAGTATAGTAATCTGGGGTGTCGTCGGTGCAGTGGCGTATATCGTGATTCTTGCGGTAGCTAATATATTCGTAACAGGTAGAAATATTGTGAGTGATGCCACGCAGCATGACTCTTTTTCGTTGCTTGATGAGTATCGAAGAATAGTCTGGATGATTCTCTCGTTATTATTGATATTTTTGACACTGGCTGTTTTTATGCGATCTATCTTTAGTATTTTTCAAGTAGGGCTCGAAAACCTTAACGTTTTTAACCTGGTAATTGCGCCTATTCTTTTGGCTATAAACTTATACGCAGTATATATGCTCACTTGGGTAGCAATTCGTAACCCAAATGTACTGGCTCGTAACTAGACTGCTCTATCTTTAACTCCTTTCGGTTGGTACAATATGTATTATGGTAGTGCTTGATCTGCTTGGTTGGTGGTACAGCCAAGGCTGGGCATGGATATTCAGCGAGCTAAAAAGACGACTAACGGATATATCCGAGTCATTTTCGGTTGGTATTCTACTAAGAACTCTTTTTTCTCCGTGGAAGCAAATACAGTCACCAGTCTCGTTTCGTAACTTTCTGCAGTCTAAGCTCGATAACTTTATCTCACGTTTTATAGGAGCTACTGTTCGGCTAGGGATGTTGTTTGCTGCTCTCATATCGTATCTAGTTGTCCTCATCGCAGGGCTATTGCTTATTGTGACCTGGCCGTTTATACCTTTGCTAATCGTTGCCTTGCCAATTATGAGCCTGAAGGGCGGGTTTTAGCATGGAAGCTTCCTTTAACCCTAAAAGCTCAAGAGCTCGCAAGGCTCGTTATGCCAAATTATTTGGTAAGTCGTGGTTACAAAAAAGTCTAGCTCTGCTTATTATCACTTCAGTAATCTTGGGTGCTGCATTACTGATTGTAGGGAACTCAGTTGGCTATATTGCTTTTGTCCCTGGGATAATTGCCGTGATAGTTCGCAGCTGGTATAAAGGCGAGCTAGAACAACTTGCAATATCAAAAGACACCATCGACGGTGTGCTCTCACAGGAAGTGTTAGCTGGGCTGCGGGCAGAAAATCCGTCAGCATTTGATATTTGGCAGGCGGCAAAACAAACTCCTGCTCGATATTTTTTCCAGAATCGATATGCCTTCCACGACAGCATTTTTGATACACAGCTTGATAAAAATCCGGGTTCTGCAAACCTTGTTTGGCAACACGCAGAAAGCCTAAGCCAGAAATATCGAGTAGTGGGGTTGCCATCTTCGGTTATTATTGTGGCACTTCTAAAAACTATTCCCAATGTGGAACAATTGCTTCGCTCGATCCAGGTAGAGCTGGGCGATATCGAAGGAGGCATTGAGTGGTTCTCCGACCTTGACGAAAAAAGAAGGCTCGCCTCAGCTAAAAACCACTTCGGTGGCTGGGCTCGGGACTGGACATACGGTTACACACCGCTACTGCGATACCTTGGTCACAATATCACACAGGAAATTCAAGCTTTCGGATTTTTCTCGGATACCAAGCGACACGAAATAATCGTGGATCAAATGATCCAAGGTATGGATACAGGAAATTCAGGAATTACATTGCTCGGAGATATTGGCACAGGCAAGACAACCTGTGTATACGCTTTTGCTGAGAAGCTTGTAGGCAATAAAGACTTGGCTAAAAAAATACGCTATAGCCAAGTAGTTGCCCTTGATGCGCCTTCGTTGCTGTCACAGGCTCGGAGTCCTGGAGAACTCGAATCGTTAGTTATGCGCTTGCTCCAAGAAGCTAAAAGTGCCAAGAATATTATTCTGTTTTTTGATGATGCTCAAGTATTTTTTGGTGCAGGGGCTGGTAGTGTTGATTTGTCGAATGTATTATCGCCAGTTCTCGAGTCAGGTGCAGTGCGACTCATTTTTGCTATGACACCAAAGGAATGGCAAGTGCTTGGCTCTAACAATGCAGCAATTGCTAGCAAGTTGCAACCGATTCAGATTAAACCGGCAGACGAACAAGAAACAATCAAAATCCTACAAGACCAAGTGGTGTTTATTGAGTATCAACGTAAGGCACTATTTACATATCAAGCGCTTAGAGAGGCCTATAAACTTGGCTCTCGTTATGTTGACAGCCAGGCCATGCCAGGGGCAGCCTTGAATCTGCTCAAGGCTGCCACGCCGCTTGCGCATGAGGGGTATGTTACAGCCGATGTAATACGAGCAAGCGTTGAATCATCAGTAGGAGTCAAGCTAAAACATGCAGAGATTGATGAATCGCAAAAGCTACTAAGTCTTGAGGATGAACTACATAAGTATGTTATTAATCAAAAGCGGGCAGTCAGTGTTATTGCAAATGCACTGAGGCGCTCTCGAAGTGGAGTTGGCAATCCAGAACGTCCAGTCGGTACGTTCTTATTCCTTGGTCCGACTGGAGTGGGTAAGACGGAGCTTTCAAAAGCGCTGGCTCGAGTTTATTTTGGCAGCGAGGATGCGCTTATTCGAGTAGATATGAACCAATATCTTCAGCCTAGTGATGCACAGCGGCTCATCTCTCCGTTACTTGGTGATCAACTAGGATTTTTGGGTCAGGTCAAGAAAAGACCCTTTAGTGTTATTTTGCTTGATGAGATTGAGAAGGCCCACCCCAATGTAGTCAATCTATTGCTCCAAATGCTCGACGAAGGAGTTATGCAGGATTCTGATAATAAAGCAGTCTCATTTAAAGATGCCATAATTATTGCTACTTCAAATGCTGGTGCCGACGAGATTAGAAGAATTATCGATGCTGGCGAAGATATTATTAAAAAAGAGCCAGAGTTTGTGGAGGGGCTTATCAATAAGGGCGCTTTTGCTCCAGAGTTTTTAAATCGTTTTGATGAAATCGTATTATTCCGACCACTGACTCCAGAGGAGCTTATACAAGTTATCGATTTAATCATTGCAGGTATCAATAAAAATCTTGATACACGGAAGGTTAGGGTGACTCTCTCTGCCGAGGCAAAGAAATGGCTTGTCGAGAAGGGGTACGACTCTAAGCTTGGTGCTCGACCAATGAGACGCATGGTGCAGCGTTATGTTGAGAATATCTTAGCTAAAAAACTCCTAGAAAGGAGTACAGGTGCAGGTGGCGAAGTACACCTTGATGTTCCGGACTTTACGCAATTGGACGGTAGTGAATGACCACAATTATTCTCTCGATCATTGGATTGAGTGCATTATTACTCCTGACTGAAATCCTTTGGAAGAAAAAATACCTATCAGCCGAAATATCTCGTAAAATTGTTCATGTTTCTGTCGGTAGTGTTATCGCTTTTTGGCCTCACTTTATAAGCTGGCAGTGGATACAGCTGCTTTGTTTAGGTATGCTTGCAGGGATTGCAGTCTCTTATCAGTTTAAGATTTTTGGCTCTATTCATAGTGTTAAGCGCTCGACAAAAGGTGAGTTAATCTACCCGATCAGTATTGGTATCTGCGCACTGCTTCAACCTGCTCCTTGGATCTTTACGGCTGCGATTCTGCATCTTTCAATTGCCGATGGCCTTGCGGCAATCATCGGTTCACGTATCAACGGGCGAACACAGTACAAGATACTAGGCCACAAGAAGTCACTCATTGGTACAGGTGTATTTTTTATCACATCTTTAGTTATTATTGCCTCATGTTTTGCAGCCTTTGCTACAGAAGACATAGTTGGCATCACGCCGGTTACGTTGCTGCTGATTGCGCTAGCTGCTACTTTTGTCGAAAACATCTCCTGGTACGGTCTCGATAATTTCAGTGTACCAATAACAATCGTTTTGTTACTAAGCGCCGTCTAGTTGCAGTCTACCGCAGGGACCTGCTCCCAATTTGGTAGCACTTCATCAAATATAAATTCACAAATCTTTTTGAGGTTGTCAAAGGTATCTTTTGACGTGAGCTTGCTTATCTCTGCTCGGGTAAAAAGCTCCATTTCGCCTGATTCATCTTCGGCTACTGCGTGTCCAGGTTCTTCATGTGTAACAAAAGCGTAGCTGACATCGATGTGCAAATGATCATCATTAAAACGATGCGTGTTGTAGCTAATTGGTACGGGGTGCTGGCTTGCTTCCTCGGTATTTTTCATACGAATTTTGGGCTGCAAGATCTCAAGCTGATCCAAGCCATAACCCGATTCTTCTAAAAGTTCGTGAGTTAATGCTTGCCAAGGGTTTTCATCAAGCTCAATGTGCCCACCAAATTGTAAGTACACCCCAAGTTTCTTATGCTTGTGTAGTAGAATTTTTGGCTCACTACCATCGACCCGGATAATAAATCCGCTAATCGTATGATCATGCTGTCCTGGTTCGGTATGGATATGCCCCATTACCCTCAATAATAGCAGATCAAAAAAGCTCATGGTTTTTGAGCATGATTAGTACATACTAGTAGTTATGAATCCAGAAGTGAGAAACTATGAATATAATCAAGAGACATTGAGACGCCTCAATGAACTTACAGATAATGATACAGCTAGAGAATACCTGATGCCTGCGCTTGCAAATTTAGCAATGCAAGATTTACCTACAGAAGAGTTCGTAGGATCAATGATCGAAGAAGTCTCAGGCTTTGCAAAAGAGCATCTGGGTGATATGCAGACGCTAGCACTCAATCAAGTACCAGAATATATTGATGTTCTTGTCGATGACGAAGACTCGAATAGGGCTGCAAAAACTATATGGGAATCATTTGTCGAAGAGCAGAAGGGCTATCCAGAGATTACTGATATGAGGCTGCCAAGAAAACTCAAGAAGGCTCTTAATAAAGCTCCAGACGAACGGCGTCCGGGAGAGCGTGGAATGGCTGAAAAGTTTGCTCGTCGTCAAAATAGAAAATCTTAACCTTCGTAGGGTTAAGAAAAAATCGCCCTTTCAGGCGACACTATAATCTATTTGTATGGGGCGAGTGATGGGGTTTGAACCCACGGCCTCCGGAACCACAACCCGGCGCTCTAACCAACTGAGCTACACCCGCCTCGTCAAAGCCGACGGTACTGCCTCGTTTTGCCTCTTGGCAAAAGCTTTGGCTTGTACCTATGCTTTTCCTCTCAGTTTTCCAAACAGTCGGAGCGAATGAATCGCCTCCTTGGTTTGAAAAACTGGTTTAGAAATGCATTTTCTTAATCCCAGAACAGGGGTGATTATAGCGTAAGTCCAGCTTATTTACAATGCAGCTAGGTGCTCTTTGATCGCAGGGATAAGCGAGCTATAAAATTCTTTATCTTTCGGATGGGTCAAAATATCCGCAACTTTGTCCATACCTACCCAGATCGCCTCTGGATTGTCTGGGTCCTCTGGCTGCAAATGCTCTTGCTCGGTCGTATACAAAAACAGAGTTATTTCTTTAATCTCTTGATTATCGACAGGACCTTCATCCAGTGGTATCCGTTGTCTCTGATACGTCCCAAGTCTACAAATCAGGGAGACTTTTGATATACCAGTTTCTTCCTTGATTTCTCGAACAGTTGCTTGCTGTAAATCCTCGCCCGGGTCCACGCCACCCTTTGGTAGCGACCACGAATTACCGTGCTGGCTGACAACCACAACCCGGCCATCCTTGCCAACTACGACTCCGCCACCAGTGTGTCTAATTTTCATTTGTCAAAATATCCAATCCAATCAGCGCAACAGCCCCTAAGATTACATAAGTCCAGAATCGTCTCTCGCTTGATGGTTGTGTCTCTGACATAAAAACAATAGCCC
>CAZXTF010000026.1:0-9205 GCA_964643605.1 uncultured Candidatus Saccharibacteria bacterium
AATGATATGGCTTGTGGTATGGTTTTTCTTGTTATCTGCCATGCTGGCACTTAAAACCTTCAAGATATTGCTGTCATATGCACCAGCTAAACCTCGGTCACTGGTGATTACAATGCTCAGCTTATTCTTAACCGTTCGTCGAGAAAATAACGGATGACGAGCTACGTCGCTAACCTGGCTCAGGCGACCAAAGATAGCAAATGCATTTTCTCTATATGGACGAGAGGCAAGGGCGCTAGACTGCGCTCGACGCATCTTGCTGGCAGCTACTAGCTGCATAGCTTTTGTTAGCTGCTTTGTGTTCTTAACACTGCCAATTCGGCGTTTTAGAGAAGTAATATTAGACATCGTGGACTATTTTTGCTCCTTGTAGTCTTTGCTTACACTTTCAGCTACAGTCAAAATTGTTTTCTTGAGCTTATCATCAGGCTTATCACCCTTGTTCAGAGTATCCATGTCTTTCTTGTGTTTCCTATGAAGTTCACTCAAGAAAGCTTTTTTGCAAGCCAAGACATCACTCACACCTACTTTATCGAGGGCGCCTTCGGTAGCGGCCATCAACATAGCTGTCTGTTCCCAAACAGAGTAGGGGCTGTATTGTGGCTGCTTTAGAAGTTCAGTAAGCCGTTGACCTCTGTCAATTCGGTGCTTGGTTTCGGCATCTAGATCACTACCAAACTGCGCAAATGCAGCTAGTTCTCGGAACTGAGCTAGGTTCAAACGTAAACTTCCAGCAACGCTCTTTACGGCTTTTGTCTGGGCAGAACCACCCACACGAGATACCGATGTACCAACCGAGATAGCTGGTCGAATACCTTGGTGGAACAAATCTGTTTCTAGGAAAATCTGACCATCGGTAATCGAAATCACGTTGGTCGGAATATACGCACTAATATCACCGGCCTGCGTCTCAATAATCGGCAGAGCAGTCAAGCTACCACCACCTCGTTCGTCAGAAAGCTTGGCAGAACGTTCCAGAAGTCGAGAGTGCAAGTAAAACACATCGCCGGGGAAGGCTTCTCGTCCTGGAGGCCGTCGAAGCAACAAACTCATCTGTCGATAGGCTGCAGCGTGCTTGGAAAGGTCATCATAGATGATCAGAGCATGCCCCTTGTGGTCACGGAAATACTCTCCCATAGCGGTACCTGCGTATGGGGCAAGGTACTGCAAACTGGCAGGATCAGCAGCAGAAGTAGCTACCACAATAGTCTGCTCCATTACGCCTTCTCGCTGCAGTCGCTCAACCAAACGGGCAACTTTACTAGCTTTCTGGCCAACAGCTACGTAGATGTTTACCACACCAGTTTTTTGGCGGTGCTGGTTAATCATAGTGTCGATTGCTACTGCAGTTTTACCAGTTTGCCGGTCGCCGATAATTAGCTCTCGTTGGCCACGACCAATAGGTACCATGGCATCAATAGCGGTCAAGCCGGTCATCAGTGGTTCATGTACACTTTTTCGGTCCAATACACCTGGCGCATTCTGCTCAATCGCACCACGCTCCTTGGCCTTAATAGGGCCTTTACCATCTAGCGGACGACCGAGTGGGTCAACTACACGGCCAACAAGCTCTGGGCCAACTGGCACATCCAAAGAACGTCCAGTTAGTTTTACCTTGGCGCCAGCCTGCACCAACTGATCACTACCGAGCAGTACGGCACCAATCTCATTCTCACTCAAGTTTAGGGCAAAAGCCGATACCGTTTCGCCATTTGTTCCTTCAATCTCTAGCACCTCATTGGATCCACACCCACGAAGTCCATAAATCCAAGCAATACCATCTGCGGCACGGGTTACAATACCTACATTCTCTAACTCTGGGCGAGTTTTTAGTTCTTCAATAGCCTTTTTTATGTCAGCTGATAGTTCTTTTATCGTAAAGTCGCTCATTGTTTCCTTTCTTTAGCTGGTCAATGACCTTAACTGATTCAATTTATTCTTTACGGTCAAATCCAGACTTTGATGAGGAAACTCCAAGCGGATTCCTCCAATCACATCTTCATCAATTTGCTCGTTTATTACAATCTTCTTCACGCCTTCGTGAATACTCTTCACAAGCTTCTCAACTTGTTTCTTCTCGGCTGCAGTGAGTGAGTGAGCCGTAGTTACCGTCAGCTCAACAATCCCTTTTTGCTCGTCTAGTATAGTTAGCACATCTCGCTCAAGTGAACTCAGGTCGCTGGTATGGCCAGACTCTACCAAATAGGCAGCCACTTGTTTAGCTACTTTTTTTGGCGAGCGGTCCATGTGACTTGCTACAAAATTAGCCAATGCAGTTCGAGAGTAGGCGCTCATAGCGTTATGCTTGCTCCTTTAGGGCATTGGCAATCAAGCTTTGGTCTTTTTTAGCGTCGATCTTCTCACGAGCAACTACCTCAGTCGCTCGGATCACTAACTCGACAGCTTCTTTTTCTACAGCTGCCCGAGCTCGCTCGGTTTCTTGCTCGATCTTCTTGCCAGCCTCGGTAAGCAAGATTTCTATCTTAGCCTGTGCAGACTCTTCAGCTTCCTTCAAAATCACGCCAGATTGTGCCTGCGCCTCAGAGATAACCTGGTCTGCATGCTTTCGGGCTTGTTTTTGGATCTTGTCTACCTCTTGGTCTAGCTTTTCCTTCTGCTCACGAATCTCGGTAGTCAAACGCACGCCATCTTCAATAGTTGTACGTCGTTTTTCGAGCAATTTCACAATTGGCAAGAAAACAAACTGTCGCAGCACAAAAAACACAAGTATCCAAGTAATCAGCTGGATCAGAAATGCCTCTCCGTTGATACCAAGCGCACCAATACCCGAAGCTTCGGATTCTGTACTCGCTAGTGTCGTTGTAAATATCATGTTCTTACGTTAGTCACTTCCTTATTATTTGAGGATAAAGATTGATGCAAATGCGATTAGACCAAAAAGTTCAGCTAGTGACACAAACACCAAGATTTGTCCCAAGAACTTAGCAC
Source organism: uncultured Candidatus Saccharibacteria bacterium (assembly GCA_964643605.1). Taxonomy (GTDB): domain Bacteria; phylum Patescibacteriota; class Saccharimonadia; order Saccharimonadales; family 2-12-FULL-41-12; genus CAMTWJ01. Next base: position 2,950 of record CAZXTF010000026.1, read on the forward strand.
TTTCTGGGTTTCGACTCACACCATTCATAAATGCTGCGCCGATCAAACCGATAGCGATGGCAGGACCCATCACACCAAAACCAAGGGCGATACCTTTGGCCAAAACCGCTGTATTTATTGCTTCTGCTAATAACATATTTTTCTCCTTTTATTTAAATTATTACGTTATTTAGATTGACAAAATCCATCATAGAGGACATCTATAGGCGAGCCTCCCCGTGCGTTTCGTCATGACTGTGCGATATCGCAACAGCAAGATACGAAATACACAATACAACAAAAATATATGCCTGCAATAGACCGACAAACAACTCTAGTAGCGTAAATGGCAGAGCCGCAATTGGCGCTACGCTACCTGCAAGATGTGAGAATACTGCAATCAATATTTCACCAATAACTACGTTTAGGAACAATCGAAGCGCCAAGCTCACTACTCGAGTGAACTCACTAAAGATCTCCATAAACCCAAGCGCAATCGTCATCGGGTTCTTAAAGCTTCCCTGGAAATAATGTCGCAAATGCCCCAAAAAGCCTGACTCACGAATAGCTAACGTCTGGACAATAATAATCATAACTATCGCCATAGCCAGCGTACCATTAAAGTCTGCAGTGAAAGGTCGAAGCAAAGCTGTGCCATTATGCTGCAGAGCAGCTCCTACGCCCGGCAAAAGCCCCAGCCAGTTATTGAGCACAATAAAAAAGAATGTCGTTACAAAAAATGGTGCATACTGTACCGCTTTTTTACGTGAGCCTAAGGCATCGGCCAATGTACTTACAATAAACTCAGCCCCGGCATCTATCAGGCTCGGTACACCTCGAGTCCCACCGATACGAATCTTGCTCTTCGCCCAAAACAAAAAAGCCACCACGAGCACAGCACAAATCCAACCATACAACATAGAGTTGGTTATAGTGTAGCCGTTTATCTCAAACAGTTTTTCTGGAGCAATTGCAATATGCGGACCATCAGCAGCAAATCTGCTAAACATTATTTGTCTTCTCCTTGTGATGTATCTGGTAAATCATGTATAACTTGGCGAACAACATATGCCGCTGCCACCACACCCACAACAATTCCAACAATTGTCCACCTTGAGCCAGTATCCAATGCTGTATCAGCGAGCACGCCAGCCAAAACTGGGGTTAAAAAGGCTGCAGCTAGCCGCCAGCTAAGATCAAAAAGGGTTACGAAAAAAAGGCTGCGGGCTCGTTGGGCCCGATCAGGATCCTTATCAGTCGTCGATCGATCGGCGGCTTTTGTCATTACTCCTGTAATTTTATCAGATACACCCCTAGTCGCACAAGAGCACATGCTAAACTAGTACTCACTATGCAAAACCAACATGCAATTCTGTGGGATCTCGACGGCACGCTACTGCCCAGCAAGCAAATCGTCCACGAAGTCTTACATGAGATTTTACCCGAGTTTGGAGTAGGTGGGCCAGACAAGCAAGCACTCGATAGAAGTTTTGGTATACCACTGTCGGATTTTTTACAGCACCATTCCAATAACCACCCAGATCAAGAAGCAATCACCAGCAGGTTCCTGGAAACTCAGCTAAAGCACTACGACGAAATCTCTTTTTTCGAAGGAGTTATTGAAACGGTGATAGAGCTTAGCGAACTCGGCTTTAAGCAAGCTGTCGTAACTAGCAAAGGCAACAATGGTCGTGGCAAAGCAGGTGCTAGCGCAATTATCGAAAACTCTGCACTGGCACCACACATCGACATAATCATTTCTGCCGATGATGTGACAAATCACAAGCCACACCCCGAGCCCATACTACTAGCACTCGAAAAACTAGAGGTACAGCCATCCCGAGCTGTTATGGTGGGCGATCATATAGTAGACATGCAAGCCGCCAAAAGTGCCCAAGCCTTCGCCATCGGACTAGACCACGACAACTCACACGATATCGCCAGTAGCCTCATCGTTGCTGGTGCCGACGAAGTAGTCAATACGCCACACGCCATCATACCCATCGCTGTTAGGCTCGTCAGCTAAACTGCTACACTGTATACATGAGTATGGACGATTTTAAGACTAAAGAGTCAGTGGTGCTTGTATACACTGGCGACGGCAAGGGCAAAACTAGCGCCAGCCTGGGTCTGGTAGCTCGTGCGCTGGGTAGTCGCTGGAATGTGGCATTTATTCAGTTCATTAAATATTGGGGGGTAGGGGAGCATGTTTTCCTGCGAGACATTAGCGACCTCTACAAAGACCAGCTGTACTTTTACAAAGGCGGCAAGGGATTCTACAACGCCGGCGAACTAAGCGCCCAAGAGATCACCGAGGATCAGCACAAACAAGCAGCCCAAGAAACGTTTGTAGAGGCCTTAAGGTGCGTCAGTAGCGGCAAGTACGATCTGGTAATTTGCGACGAGATCAACAATGCTGTTCACGATGGACTGCTTGACATAAAAGACCTAAAAACTCTGCTAGCCAAACGCTCGCCAAAGACTAGTCTGTGTCTAACCGGCCGCAACTTTCCAAAAGAGCTTCTCGGCGATGTAGATATAGCCACCAACATGACCAAGCTAAAGCACCACTTCGACGACAAGTTCCTCGCCAACCCCGGCATCGACTACTAGGATATTGACTTTTTTGTAGTTTTTTGCTATAATATATACTTTATGTCGGAATTTATTCAAGATCACGAGCAGCTTGCCAGCGTTATGGACAGCAAGGTCGACCCCTTTATCCTACGAGGGCTCCAGGGCGAGTCGCATCATGTTAGTTTTGGTAACGTCACCGAAGGCTCGCAGACCCTAAACGCTTTTACTCGAGCTTGTCGAGAGCTACGCTTGCACCCAAATACCAAACTTACAAACGAAGTAATCGAAATCGATGAACCACTCAGTACAGTAGGTAGATATCTTGTGCAGCTGGTAAATAATTCCCTAGAGAGAGATGCCGACGAACAGTTCAACTTTGCCTCAAGGGCAAAACTACGGGGTAAAGATGCCTGTCACGAAGCCGAGGAAAACTTCTACTCTGCGATGGGCCACGAGGGGTCATACGAGATATATCCAGAACATCGCCGAGCAAAAAACGAGATCTTTGCAGACGACGAAGGCACAGCAGTGTTCTTCAAAAAAGCCTACGGAGAGAGAACAGCTCTAACACTCGAGGACATTACGCTCAACAAAGTTTTCTATCCTTCGGGTACGCTATTTCAGATTGGCCGCAAGAACTTTGCTCCGCACAACAACTATACCGAGAACCTGCAGGTACACGCCCTAGAGGATATTACCTCCTTAGCCCCTATACGCATGACCAAATTCGGCGTTCCCTTGGGCGAGCAGTTGCCGCTCACGGCTACAGACCCAGAAGACGTAGAGCTACTGCAACACTGTGGCGTGGGGCTTACTATGACCCTGCATGATCTCAAAAAGTCGATTCCATCAACAGAAGAGCTTGCTGACCTCGTAGGAGAACTCCCACAACCCGAACGCTACGAAAGCCCAGTCTGGATACCAAAACCAGCCCCTGCAACCTAGCAAATCTATTCGATAGGTTTGAGGCCAAGCATTTTTTCGAGACTATATAGTACAGTCAACAAGAAAGCTACAAATCCAAAGGGCAGTAATACAACAAATAAAACAGCTGCTAGAAAAATGTTGAGTGTGTTTTCTGCACGTGCTTTTTGGTACGTGCCAAGTTGTTTGTGCCGACGAATTGTGGCATGTTTACGACGTTCGTATTCAATCGCCTTAGGAAGATACGCTAGACGCTCCCCATCTGTAACGATACGTAAATTATTGTCATATTTCACCGTATGCCCAGAGGCTTTTATAAGTATCGACAGATCTTGGTCCTCATGAACCTCTTTATCATCCAAAGAAGTATCTTTCTTAATTTGCTGCCATATTTTTTTTGTGATAACCATATTTGGGCCCCACATCACCTGAAAGCGCAGCACAGACCACATATGCCAAAAATACATACGTGACCAAAATACCGACTGAAGGGGCAATAAGTTACTAATTGCAAAAGTCTTCCCAGGCCCCGTGATGGCTACGACACCAGGACGTGACATCTGAGCTAAGGCTTCCTCCACCCAGTTCACTGCGATCACCGAGTCGGAGTCGAGGCGAGCCAAGAGATCACCCTTGGCGGTATTAAATCCCTTGTTACGAGCGGGGATAAGCCCCTGTTTCTTCTCGTGCAGCAGCGTAACAAACGAGTAGTCCTTAGCGATATCACAGGTTGTATCAGTAGAATTATTATCAACCACAATAACTTCCAGTGGTTTAATTGTTTGTTCTTTTATCGCCTCCAGGCATGCTCTAAGATGGTTTTCTTCGTTGTATGCTGGTATGATAATCGAAAGCGTAAGCGTTTTTCCCATAAGACAAGTTCACTAAATCATAGCAGAATGCCAACCAAGAAAAAACCAAAGCAAAAGAAGCGGACAGCAGCCAAAGCTAGTCCGTTTTCTAAAGTTTGGGGCATACTGTGGAAGAATCGAGATTGGTACGAACGAGTTATTATCGTTCTCGCCTTGATCGTGGGTTTTATCTTTAGCGCTAGCTACGGACTTGCATATTGGTACCAGCAAAAACATGCCAACGAACCCCTACAGATCGGCACAACATTTATCCCTCGCTATGCTCGCTACTTTGGGCTCGATCCCAAAGTAGCACTCCACGACACTCTATACGATCTCAACATAAAGCACCTCCGACTGGTAAGTTACTGGAAAGAAATAGAGCCGACCCCAGGCACCTACGATTTTAGTGACCTAGACTGGCAGTTCAGGATGGCCGAAGAAGCTGGAGCTACTGTAAATCTGTCTGTGGGCTTGCGACAACCTCGCTGGCCTGAATGTCATGAACCCGAATGGGCAAAGAACCAACCAAAAGAGCTTTGGTACCCTCAGCTCAAGCAATTCATGACCGCAGTAGTCGAACGCTACAAGAGCAGCCCAGCGCTCGTGAGCTATCAGGTAGAAAACGAATTCTTTATGGAGGTATTCGGCGAATGTACCGACTTCGACCGCAACCGACTCATAGAAGAAGTAGACCTTGTCAGAAAGCTCGACCCAAGTAAGCAAATCATCGTAACCCGCAGCAACAACTGGGGTGGATTCCCACTCGGCGAGCCAACTCCTGATGTGTACGGTGTCGCCGTATACAAACGAGTGTACGACTACTCAGTAACCAATCGCTATTTCGAATACCCGTACCCGCCTTGGTTCTATGCGATGCTCGCCGGAGCAGGGGAGCTAGCAAAAGGCAAACCGCTGACTATTCACGAGCTACAAACCGAGCCATGGATGCCAGATGGCTACGAGATCAACAAAATATCAGATATTCCCGAGCAAAATAAATCTATGAACGCCGAGCGTTTGCAAAAGCGTTTTGAGTACGGCCGAGAAACTGGTCTGCGAGCTATAGATACTTGGGGTGTAGAGTGGTGGTATTGGCGCAAGGTAAAAGCAAATGACCCAAGCCTTTGGGATGTTGCCAAAGAACAAGTTGCCAAAATCGAACAAGAGAATAGTCGCCTAAGATAACGACCCTATCTTTATAGTATATCATGTATTGTAATTTTTTGCAATATGATCCATAATTAACTCTTATGGCAAAGAAGAAAAAGCCCACTACCAAGAAAATCACCAATCGCCGAGCTAGTTTTGACTACCAGCTGGGTGATGACCTCGTGGCTGGAATTGCCCTAAATGGGCGTGAGACCAAAGCACTGCGGCTGGGGCACGGGCATTTGCGGGGCGCCTACGTAATGATCCGAGGTGGCGAACTCTGGCTAGTCAATGCCACTATAACTGGCTTTAACGGGGTAACATTGACCGAATCCGAGCAAGTGCAAGATCGTAAGCTGTTAGTTAAAAAAAGGGAACTCGAAAGCCTTATCGAAGCCAAAAAACAGGGGAAGAGCCTTGTGCCAGTCGAGCTGCTAACTGGTGGAAGATACATCAAGTTGCGCCTAGCAGTTGGTACAGGCAAAAAGCGCTTCGACAAGCGGGCCGTTATCCAAAAGCGAGATCAAGAACGATCCAACTTGCGAGAGCTTAAGAACAGATAGTATTTACAGATTGCAGGCCAATCGTTTAGAATAGGCAGGTTAGCTTTTATCGTAAAAGCAAAAGGCATAATCCCGGGTAGCTCAATTGGTGGAGCAACGCACTTTGACTGCGCAGGTTGTTGGTTCGAGTCCAACCTCCTCTGCCACACAGAACAATGGTGGATATAGCCAAGCGGTTAAGGCCCTGGATTGTGACTCCGGTATGCGTGA
>CAZXTF010000027.1:0-8803 GCA_964643605.1 uncultured Candidatus Saccharibacteria bacterium
ATTCGGTATGACCTGATGGCTAAGGAGCTAAGAACGCTGGGAGCCAGTGTTATTCAGTGCTCTAATGTGTTTGACGAAACTTTATGGCCACCAGATGCAGAAGAGAAAAATGCCCGTTTGGCGCTCGATAAAGCACAGAGTATTGCTAACGATCACAATATACAGATAACTGGTATGGGTTTTTCTGCAGGAGCCAGGCTGTTGGCGCAATATGCACATGAATATTCTGCAGTAGATCATATTTCTCTTATAAATCCTGACCCTGGGCCTGAACCAGAACAAGTATTAGAAGGACTAGAGCAATATACAGGAACTACTAATATCGCCATAGGGCTAAAGGACGACAAAGAACGTCTAAAATTTGCAGAACAACTGTGTCGAGCGAACAGTAAAAGCGGTAACTGTGTAGATTACATTCGTAGTGCTGACCACCTGTTTACGGGCCAGCAAGAAAAATTTATAGAACTAGCTGCCTCGGCAATACCGGCTAAGAATTAGTAAGCGCATTTTTGAAAGCTTCTCCAAGAGTCGTGGTATCTGTATCGGCTCCTCCGGCAATTCGGACAGTCCCTGAGCGGTCATCGTAAAGAATACGAGTTCTATCAAATCCAAAGCTCTGACCAAGCTCTGCGTGTTCATGCACTTCAGGATTGCTCCATATTTTTTCTGTTAATTCTATGTGCGAACCGGGCACTGTGGGCTGCAAGAATAGAACAGGTGAACCACCATCAGGCAAGCCAAGGTCTATAGCAAGCTCATGGTTATCATGACTTTCAAGACTCGGATTGGTTACGATAAAATCTTTGGTTTCGTTGGCAGCTTCTTGGAGAATATGTGCCAACATAGCAGTATTTTTAAATAAGTCTTTATTACGAGCATCAAACGCTCGTTTAGACTCCGGCAAAAGGAGTTTAATCCGTTCGGTGCTACCAATACCTGGAATAGTGCCTTTGTCTCGACGCAAGGTTTTGAGCGCCTGCAGTAGTTCAGGGTGTTTTGTGTAGGCTATTCCTGATATCTCAGCATTTTGTGTATACGATTTTGTACCGCTTTCGACCACAATCACTTTGTCGTCTTCAGTAAGTTCTTTTGCGAGCGGTAAGCCACTACTAAGAGGCAGTGTATTATCGAGAATAATTACTGGTGCGGACTCTTGACTACGAGCTGCCTCGAGGAGCAGACGATGGTCGAGTACTGGTGTCCCTGGACCGTTTGCCACTGTTTCGGCAAAGACAACATCTGGTTTTTTGTCGATAATGCTCTGGATATTTGATGTGCAGCCACTGTCAAATTTGGATACTGCAACATCAAGACGACTATAATTTTGTAGGCGTACCCCAGATTGAGCATACAAAATTGCTGAAGCTGCGATCAGAGACTTTCCTTTTGAACCTTTGTGATACAAGCCAGCCTCAACAGCGGTATCTACAGCAGACATACCGTTATTAAAAATTAATGTCTGGTGAGCTTCCACGCCAATTAAATTTGCAGCGATCTCTTCGGCATCACCGAGCAGTTCTTGACCGTCTCGAGGGTATAGATCGCATTGTTCGAACTGTTCTTTGCGCTCCAAACCTTGTTGAAGAGCTTCTATGGTTTCAAAACTCGGTACTGTTTCGTGCTTTGACAATTAAAAAATCCTTTCTGCATGAAAACAAAAAGGATCGACTGCAAATTTCAACATCTTTCCCTGCTTGTTTTCAAGCGGGCTCAATGGAGCACCTAAATTAAGTAGGTTGCTGTACGGATCTTAAAGCGAGCTCTCTCCCCGTACTCTTTATATTTACTAAATTGTTAACTGCTCCATAGTAACACCTGCTTCAATCGTTGTCTATACAGGGGTTATCCACAGTATATAAGCTGCTCGATGCTTATGCTTATGGTTGACTTACAGCTGGTTTACCTATATAGAAGATGGTGAATCTATAAAACACAAGGAGGGATTCATGAATGCAAATCTAAAAGACTTGTGGGGGGTGTTGGCACTTCGAGGAGTGTTAGCAATTTTATTTGGCTTGGCAGCCGTTTTTTGGCCAGGCTTAACTCTAGTAACACTAGTGTACATTTTTAGTGCATTTATTGTTGCGAGCGGTCTAGTAACACTTGTTACAGGACTGATAAGTGTATTTAGCGAGAATGGCTCGCTGGTGGGCAGACTATTAACTGTCGTGCTCGGTGCTGTGGAGCTTGGAGTTGGTGTATACCTGCTTCGACACTCTAATGTGGCGTTTGCTACGTTTATCCTAATCATTGGTCTAGTTCTGATTGCTCGAGGAGTTATTGAACTATTCGTTGGGATTTTCGAAGAAGAGACAGCTACCTACAAGGCAGTATTTATAATCCTCGGATTATTGACTGCTGCAGCTGGTGCTATCATTTTGCTTCAGCCTGCTGCAGCTGGTGTAGCCTTCGTATGGATTCTTGGTCTATACGCACTAATTACTGGTCCAATGCTTTTGGCACTGGCCTACGATGCTAAAAAGCTAAACTAAGGAAGAACTATGGCTAAAACAGTAACAGTTACACGTTTTAGAGTGGGATCACTCGCAAAAGTTGTTGGTATTGCGCAGGCAGTCATTGCTTTCATTATTGGTCTAATTGCAACTCTAGCAGCTGCAGCTGGCCAGATTACCAACGATAGCCAAATTGTAGAGTCGTTCGGCATTACTGCTGCATATTTTGCAGTTGGTGTAGTGATCTATCCTTTGATTGCGTTCTTGATTGGGTGGGTTCAGGGTGCAATCGCCGCTATTATTTTGAACTTTGTGTTCAAAGAGAGTGGTGGTCTAGAGCTAGAAACTGAATAAGTAGGGTTCCTCTAGCCTAACTAAAACAGCCTGGTAAACGGGCTGTTTTTTATTGGTTATGGTTGCTTTGTAATCTGTTTTAGACTACATTTTATGTACACTATGGCATCTTCAAAAATAAATAAACATATACACCCTCTACACATCAACGGTCTTGACGGCCGAGTGTTGCAGCTACCTGCTCCGAAGGACAAGAATAAGCAGATACTACTCTTGTATGGGCATCATGCAAGTCTAGAGCGTATTTCTGGCACAGCAGAAGTCTTAAATCGATACGGAGCCGTAACTACCCCTGATCTACCTGGATTTGGAGGGATGGACAGTTTTTATAAAATCGGTAAATCACCAAGTATCGACAACTATGCTGATTACCTGGCAGCTTTTGTAAAAATGAAGTATAAGCACCGCCGGGTTTCGATTGCAGCCATGTCCTTTTCGTTTCTAATTGTCACTCGGATGCTACAGAAATACCCAGAGCTTGCGAAGAAAGTCGACTTGCTTGTCAGTTTTGCAGGTTTTGTACACCGAGATGAATTTCGTTTTAGCTTCTGGCAGTACTGGAGTCTAAGAACTCTTGCCTGGACTCTAAAATGGCGCCCGACGGCCTTTCTGGCTCGTTACTTGGTCTTAAATAAGTGGATGATACAGTTTGCTTATACAGTAGTTGCTGACCGACACACAAAAATGCAGGACGCAAATAAAGAACAGCTCAAGCAACGAATTGCGTTCGAGACAAACTTGTGGCAAATCAATGACCTCAGAACTCGCATGAAGACAATCACTGCCATGCTTACTGCTGACCTCTGTAATGCACAGGTAAAACTATCGGTAAAACACATTGTAGTGCCAGATGATAGGTACTTTAACAATGATATTGTGGAGCAGCATATGCGTATTATCTATAAAGATTTCGAGGCAATCGAGTCCAGAGTTGTTGGCCATATGCCCACTGTAATTGCTACTGCCAAAGAGGCGGCACCCCTCATACCGCCACGCCTTAGGAGACTTTTGCGCTCATAATTTGGTATACTAGTACTCAAATTCATTATGAAAATCGGATTAGTTTGCCCATACAACATGTTTCTTGGCGGTGGTGTCCAAGAATGTGTATTAGCACTCAGGGACGGTCTCGTAAAAAGGGGTCATGAGGCGTACATCGTCACGCCCCAGCCTCGTAATTACACTGGCCCAAAACACGACGGGATTATTATGGTTGGTGGAGCTGCTCGATGGAAATCATACGGTACAACCACTCAGGTTTCTGCGAGTGTCGACCTAGACAGTCTCAGCGAGATGCTCGATCGAGAGAAGTTTGATGTACTGCATTTTCATGAGCCGTGGGCTCCGATGCTTTCTCGGCAGATATTAACTCGCTCCGACGCTATCAACATCGGTACATTCCACGCTGCTCTACCAGATAAGATAATGAGTCGGACGATCGAGAAAGTTATCACGCCTTATACCAAATCAATCTTGAAGTATCTTGATGTGCTTACTGCTGTATCCCCTGCTGCCGCAAAATATGCAAGCAGCCTTACGGATAGAAAAATCAATATTATCGCAAATGGTATTGATTTAACTCGTTTTACATACACCCATGTTGATGATAACCCTCACAAGAAAAAAACAATCTTTTACGTAGGTCGTCTGGAGAAACGAAAAGGTCTAAAGTACTTACTCCAAGCTTTTGAGATATTAGTCGCTAAAAACCCAAATTATCAGCTCATCATCGGCGGAGATGGCCCAGATCGTATGAAGCTGGAGGATATGGTAAAAGATCGAGAAATCCCTAATGTAGAATTTATCGGCTACGTACCCGAAGAGAAGAAAATTCAGCTTTTTGCTACCGCCGATTTGTTCTGCTCGCCCGCTATTTATGGGGAAAGCTTCGGTATTGTTTTGCTTGAAGCTATGGCCAGTGGCTGTGTACTAGTTGCTGGCAATAACCCCGGGTACGAGTCGGTCATGGATGGAACTGGCCAGTTGTCTTTGGTGAATCCAAAAGATACGGTGGAGTTTGCCCGCAGGCTAGAACTATTAACCACTGATAAAAACTTACGCAGTGTATGGCGACAATGGGCGCTAGAACGAGTAAAGAACAACGCCTATGATACTATCATCGACCAATACCAGGCACTCTACGAGGCTGCATGTGACAAAAAACACGCTTAAAATAGGACTTGTGGTCGACGATGGCTTAGACCGACTAGATGGCGTACAAAAATATACGGTAACAATAGGTACTTATTTTGCATCTTTAGGACACGAAGTGCATTACCTTTGCGGCCAGACGAATCGCACTGATATACCAAACATACACTCTCTGAGTCGTAATATTTCTGTACGATCTAATGGTGGGAATCAACTAACTATTCCACTGCCAGCATCTAAGAAAGCTATTAAGAAACTGCTCGACCAAGAGGATTTTGATATTTTACATGTACAGGTGCCGTATAGCCCATTTTTAGCGGGAAAGATTATCTCGTATGCCCACAAAAAAACACCCATCGTGGGGACATTTCACATACTACCCTTTGGCAAATGGCAGATTATAGGAAGTTACTTACTTGGGGTAGCTCAAAGACTATCTATTAGAAAGTTCAGCCAGTTTTGGAGCGTCTCTAAACCTGCCCAAAAATTTGCGAAGAGCACGTTTGGTATTACCTCAAAAGTACTGCCAAACCCAGTCGTAATTGCTGATTTTAAGCCTACAAAACCGGTAAAAACTAAAGATAAAACGATTCGATTGGTCTATTTGAATAGGTTGGTAAAACGAAAAGGCTGCATGGAGCTACTCAAGGCGCTCGTTTGGGCGCTAGAACATAATAAAATCAAGCGAGGTATACATCTTGATATCTGCAGTGAGGGCTACGATAGGATAAGGTTAGAAGAATTTGTAGCAACACACAGCCTAGAAAAGATGGTCAGTTTTCGGGGATATATATCTGACGAGAAAAAAGCAAAGTACTTACAGCAGTCAGATATTGCAGTTTTTCCTTCTCTGGGCGGTGAAAGTTTTGGGATAGTGCTTATTGAAGCGATGGCGGCTGGTGCTGGAGCGGTTATCGGAGGAGATAACCCAGGATACGCTAGTGTACTCGAACAAGAAGAGACACTATTTGACCCGACCAATACTATCGCTTTTGGGACAAAACTCGCTGACTTAATTATGGATGATACAAAGCGAGCTAAGATTCATGCATACCAGCAGAAAATGATTACCCAGTATGATGTGTCAGTGGTGGGAGATGCATTATTAACAACCTATCAAAACTTGCAAAGAAAGTAGTAGATATAAGATACTAAAACTTGAGGATATATATGAGTAAAAAACAAAATGAAATAAGTATCTCTATCGAAACCGAGACTATTGTAAAAGGATTAGCCTTGGTTGTGGCTTTAATTATTGTATTAGGGTTACTGCATAGCCTTGCTAGGCCTCTGCTTCTGTTGTCTATATCATTTTTTCTAGCAATTGCCCTGAATCCTACTGTTAACTGGATTACGGCTCGTCTAAAAAGCAAGAGCCGAATAAGAGGTACTGCAATTGCCTATGTATTTGTCATGACTGTTCTGATTGGCTTTTTCTCTCTTATTATTCCACCTCTAGTGGGTCAGACAATTGATTTCGTAAAGGATGTTCCAGCAACTATTGAGAGTTTTAAAAAGCAGGACTCACCGGCTACACGATTTGTTTACCGTTACAATTTAGATGAGCAGCTCGATGATTTTGCTTCTGATTTTAAAAATCGCTCAAGCGATATCAGCCAGCCTGCATTAGCGACTGCTACTACGATTGGCTCAACACTTGTGTCCGTTATTGCCGTATTAGTACTTACCTTCATGATGCTCATAGAAGGCCCTAGTTGGCTGAAACGCTTTTGGGCAATACAACCAGCCTCTAAGCGTAAAGAACGCCAGGAAACCGCTCAAAAGATGTATAGAGTAGTCACAGGCTTCGTGAACGGTCAGTTTCTGATCGCATTAATTGCTGGAGCCTTCGCATTCGTGGCGCTTGTTATTGCCAGTCAAATCTTCAATGTAACGGTTAATGCTATAGCGCTAGCGGGCATTGTAGCAGTGTTTGCCCTACTGCCACTTATTGGTGCCACATTGGGAGCTGTTATTGTAGTTTTGGCATGTATGTTTGTTTCGTTCCCGCTGGCAATAACTATGGCAATATTCTTTGTTGTCTACCAGCAAATTGAAAATACAACCCTTCAGCCATATATTCAGTCTAAGAATAATAATCTAACACCGCTTATTGTGTTTACAGCAGCTATTATCGGAGCCAGCCTAGGTGGTCTAATGGGTGCATTATTTGCTATACCAGTAGCAGGTTGCTTACGTATTCTCGTGATGAGTCACTATAAAGATCGCTTAGAAAAAGCAAAACTTATCTAAACTCGATACCAGATAGGTCCCTGATCGGTGTCTCTAACACATATCCCTTGCTTTTCTAACTCTTCTCGTAAGTCATCAGATCTTTGCCAGTTTTTATCAGCCCGAGCCTGCTCTCGCTCCTGGATTAATGTCTTTGCGTTCTCAGATATATCACTTGAAATAAATTTTATACCGAAAAGACTTGTTAGTAATTCAAGTAACGTACTGTTTGGAGCACTGTCCCCTAGTGCCACAAAAGCTTCATCAATCAAGGCCCATGTTTCTGGACTTGCCAGATCATTATCTAGAATTGTCGATATTCTCTCTACAAATTGGCTTTCTTTCTGTTCTACTTGCCACATACGATCAGCAAAACTTTGCCAATTCTGCAATCGGTTTTGGGCCGCCTGCAGACTCTCCCATGTGAAGTTCGTCTCGTTTCTATAATGCGACTGTAGTACTAACATGCGGAATGCGAGCGGGTCAAAACCCTTAAGAACTATATCCTCTAGAGTGTAGAAATTTTGTGCTGACTTAGCCATCTTGCGTCCATCTACCAAAATATGATTGTTATGTACAAAATAATTCGCCATTATGCTACTGTTAGCTGCTGTACTCTGAGCAATCTCATTCTCGTGATGAGGAAAGATTAGGTCGATCCCTCCTGTATGGATATCAAACGGTAAGTTCAGCGCTGCCTCGCTCATGGCAGAACACTCTATATGCCAACCGGGGCGACCCTTTAGATTCTTCCCTTCAATCTCAAAATTCCAGGCAGGTTCACCAGGTTTTTGCACCTTCCATAACGCAAAGTCATGCACAGATTCTTTATCATACTCATCATTATCTATCCGTGCTTCGCTTGTATTCTCAGTAGATATATTTAGAAGTTGGCCATATTTCCTGCCTTTATCTTTGTAGGCCTTTATAGAGAAGTACACACCATCATCCGTAGTGTATGCAATTTTCTCATGGACCAGCTTGACAATAAGTTCTTGCATAGCAGGGATACTGTCAATGGCACTAATAAATTGTATCTTGTCAGTCGCAACACCAACTTTTTGCATATCATCCAAAAAGAGCTCTTTATATTCATCGGTGAGCTTTCTTAGGGCCTCCTTTGGCTCTAAGTCAGGGTATTTTTCTTGGCTCCGTTTGATTGTTTTGTCGTCAACATCAGTATAGTTCATCACGTGTTTAACTCGATACCCTTGATTTTCAAGAACTCTTCGAAGAGTGTCAGCAAAAATATAGGCACTCAAATTGCCGATATGGGCTCTGTCGTACACTGTTGGCCCACAAGAATACATCCGAATTTCTTTTGTATCTATTGGCTTAAATTCTTCAACTGATTTTGTAAGGGTATTATAAATTTTCATAGTAATTGTGCTGCCTCTTGAATAAGCTGTTCTTTGACGGTTTCGTAACTTCTACCATCGGTAACCCGAAAACCGCTGGCGTAGCTGTGCCCGCCACCACCGAAATGTTCGGCCAATTGTGCCGCAATCTTAACTCCGTAATTTGTCCTAACTTTACCAGTTATACGCCCATCTGGGTACAGCTTAAAAGCAACGGCTGCTTCTACCTCTTCAACTTGTCTCATCTCGTCCAGA
>CAZXTF010000028.1:0-8793 GCA_964643605.1 uncultured Candidatus Saccharibacteria bacterium
CTCATGCATAGCAGCCACCTTGGTTTGGATAGAAGTCAATTTGCTGTCTACCCCCCCCATGTAATCCGCAATTTTTTCTTGTTCAGGCTTTTGCGGAATAGAAACGTCAACGTCAGCCACTTCTTTTTGTCCGATAGTTGTCATTGTTGTGGTAGTTCCGTACCTCATTAGCTGGCGGCGAGCCGTACTAGACTTGGATAGGTAATACATGAACTCGTGATTGACTTTATTTGTGTCGGGAATCAATTTGATAAGGTGACCATCAAAAGTGATATCGTTTTCGTCACCAAGATATATATTGGTGTAAGCAATACCTTCTTTGACCAGAGATGAACGTGTAAAAAATAAGTCTCCGTTTTTAACTCGATTTCGCTCGAATTCTATATCACTAATCGCAACCTTTGTTAGTGAGGCACTATCAATAAAACCATCGACATACATATCCTTAACATTTATAAGCTTATAGCCACTACCAACCTTTTTCGGGTCATTAAAAACACCATTCGATAGACCACCGTCGGCAAGGCTGCCGAGCTTCTTCATCTGCCACTCATCAGTAAACTCTGGAAAACGCAGTTGCGGAGTCATTTAATATTCCTCCAGAGCAATGCACTATAGCCAAACTCTTGTGATGTATCAAATAGTCTTTTGTCATCAGTCAAAAGAGTTAATCCGTTTACATGTGCTGTTATGGCAATGAGCGCATCCTTAGGATTGTTACTCGGTTTAGACTTTAGGGTCTTCCCTTTGGTTTTGGAATCCAGATTGGCTATAAACTGATTAAGTAAGGCTCCGTCGGTCAGGTATGCATTATCAAGCCTAGATACGTCCAGTATAAAGCCATAAGTTGGTAGATCATCTTCAGAAACAACTATATTTAGTTTATCGAGAAGCAGTTTTCGAGTCGAAGCATCTTTTGTGTCACTTAGCTCATCAGCCTGAACATGGGTAATATATAAAGGGACTTCCAAATCAACTAGTTCAGAAATGCTCGAAGGGTCATCGAGTAAGCGACTGAATATATTTGTATCTAACATTAATCCATTGATAGACTCTGGAAGACGAAGTTGTGGGATCATGTTATCGCTCCATGAAATTTTTCCCACAATATTTTTCCCTTCTCAAGTCGACCGTCTTCACCTAGCCACTTTCTGACGACTTTATCTAATCGAGGATTCGATGACTCTATAGGTTCTCCTGTTAGCAGGCTGTACTTTGCTATCTGGTGATTGTTTTCGCTAACATGAAAATGTGCTGGAGGGTGATCTGATGTATTAATGACAAATTGATAATTTTTAAACGATGCGAACAAGGCGTTTTTGACATATTCATTTTTAATGTAATTTGCTGTTGGAAACTTATTTAAATGACTGCCTAGCTGATATAGGAACTGCTGTAGTCCGCCAGGGTAATTGTTCGTGTCGTCCATTTCGTTCAAAACGGCGAATTTACGCCGAGCTCCTTTTGTTGATTTTCTTGTTGTTGGGCTTGTTGACTTTTTTACCTTTTTTTGCTATATTTGGAGTATCACCATGACCAGGCAGGCCTAAGGATGAATTCCGATCGCCGCTCCTGGTCTTTTTTGTTGGAAGTGGTTTTAGGATACTCCTGATATCGCTCACAAAACGGAGTTTGAGACGATAGTTATTGAGTAGGCGTGAGTACCTATGACGGTTTGGTACAAAAATATAGTCTAATTTACCTAGCTCGTCGATATATTGGTATGTACTCAAGAAATCACCATCTCCTGATATAAAGATCGCTTTGTCGTACTCATTAATTAATTTTGCTGCTGCATGCAAGGTGATATCGGTGTCAACATTGCCTTTTACTACAAGTTTTTTATCTTTGTTGTAGTACCAGAGAACTTGTTTAAAAACCACAGTGTACCCTGCTTTTTGGAGACTGATATATAGTTCGTTATGATCTGGTACCAAGCCCAGGAACAGGTAGGCTTGCGTGACTCCATATTTTTCTCGCAAGTGGCGGCGAAAACGTGCATAGTCGAGCTTTTGACCTTTGTAAAGTAATTTTCCTTTTGAGTTAATAACATCGTTCTTTATACCTAAATGCAAATTTTGTGCATCTATAAAGGCGTAGACCTTTTTCTTGTTATTGTTTTTCATTTGTCGCCTCCGAATGGGGTTGGGATGCCGAGCTCACGAGTGTATTTGGCTATCTTTTTGTCGATTTCTGCTGATTGCTTGTCGAGTTTACGGATTTCTGCCACGACTGCATCAATATCGATTTCTTCTTCCTCTTCGAACGTGTCGACGTAGCGTGGAATATTGAGGTTGTAGTCGTTTTCTGCGATTTCTGCCAGGTCTGCAACGTAGCTGTATTTGTCTTCTGCTTCACGCTTTTCGTAGGTGTTTATGATTTTATCGATATCGCTTTCTCGCAGGCGGTTTTGGTTTTTGCCCTTTTCGAAATGCTTGCTGGCGTCGATAAACAATACATCTTTTGGTGCTGTGCGACATTTTTTAAACACCAAAATACTGGCTGGGATAGATGTGCCAAAGAACAGATTAGCAGGCAAGCCGATAACGGCGTCTAGATAGTTTTTGTTTTCTATCAAGAATTTGCGGATGTGTCCCTCGGCTGCGCCACGGAACAGCACGCCATGCGGCATAACCACCGCCATGGTGCCGTTTTCGGCCAACTGATAGACCATGTGCTGAATAAAGGCGTAGTCGGCCTTGCTGCTGGGTGCAAGCTTGCCGTACTGTGCAAAGCGCTCGTCACTGAGGTGAATTGGGTTTGCCGACCATTTAGCACTAAAAGGTGGATTGGCTACGATAGCTTCAAAACGGCGCTCGGCATGTTGCGGGTGTTCCAAAGTGTCTTCTTGTTTTATGTCAAAGTCTGCATAGTGCACATCGTGCAAGATCATATTCATGCGGGCAAGGTTGTAAGTAGTATTGTTGAGCTCTTGGCCGAAAAAGCGGTCGACGTGGTCGACGTATTTGGCAACACGAAGCAGCAACGAGCCAGAGCCACAAGTTGGGTCGTAAACAGAAGAAAGGCGTTTTTTGTTGCTCGTAACAATACGGGCCAGAATTTGCGAGACTTCTTGGGGCGTATAGTACTCTCCTGCTTTTTTACCTGCACCACTGGCAAATTGACCAATTAGATATTCGTAAGCGTCACCAAGAATGTCTATCTGAGAATTCTCTAACTGGAAATCTATTTTGTCGAGATGCACAAGAACTTTGGCAATAAGCTCGTTGCGCTGACTGACTGTTTTGCCTAGCTTGCTAGCGTTTAGGTCTAGCTCGCTAAAGAGTTTGTCAAAGTCGTCTTCGCTATCGGTGCCCATGGTGCTAGATTCGATAGCATTGAGAATGCGCTGGAGGTCTTCGTTGAGGTTATCGTTGGTTGCGCCGTGCTGTGCCACATAGCGAAACAGCTCCGTAGGTTTGAGGAAATAGCCAAGTTTATCGAGAGCAGCTGTCTTAATCGCCTCTACGTATTCTTCTGACTTTGGGTCATCGATAACCTGCAGGTATGTCTTGCCGTCGGGTTTCAAGAGGCCGTTTGCGTAAAGCTCTATCTTTTCTGAGAGGTATTTGTAAAAGATGAAGCCAAGAATATAGTCACGAAATTCATCAGCATCCATTTTGCCACGTAGTTCGTTGGCTATGTTCCAAAGTTGTGTTTGTAGCTGTTTCTTCTGATCTTCTGACACCTCAGTGTCTCCTTAAATATTAGTGTACATTATACCACTTTTCCTCTGTTTTCCTGAGAAGAAAATGAGCTATTTTGCTATAGTTGAGTGAACTAATGAGTATGAATCTTGAGTTTTTAGATCAACCTGCTTCTGTGGTGGCGCCGCAGCTTTTGGGGTGTATTTTGGAGCGAGAGATACAGGGCAAGATTGCTCGAGTGCAGATTGTCGAGACCGAAGCCTATGACCAGACAGATGTAGCCAGCCATAGCTATAGCGGCGAAACACTCCGTACCAAAGTAATGTTTGGTGAACCAGGGCATCTGTATGTGTATTTTACGTACGGCATGCACTATTGTTGCAACATTGTGGTTGGCGAAAAGGGGCATGGTTCTGCCGTGCTGGTTCGGGCGGTTGAGCCGTTGGTTGGCGAAGATTTATTACAAGCCAACAGAGGTAAAAATGGCATAGAAATTAGCAATGGCCCTGCAAAATTATGCCAAGCGCTCGGTATAGATAAAAGCATGAACGGGCATAATTTGCTCAATTCCCCACTTCGTCTAATTCCGGAAAAACCGCTGCCCAAAAGCCAGATAGTACAAACTACACGAATCGGCATATCCAAAGGAAAAGACGTAAAATGGCGGTTTTACATCAAAAATAATCCATACGTATCTGTTAAATAGATTAAAAAGACGATATACTATAGAAAATTTATGAGAACTCTTACGAATAAATTGCCAGACCATATTGATCAATCTGTTTTGATTGAGGGGTGGTTGCACAAAAAACGCCTACTTGGTGGCCTAACTTTTATCAACGTGCGAGATCGTAGTGGCCTAGCACAAGTGCTGATAAAAGATAAAGACGAAGTAGAGAAGCTTCGTGGTTTGCAGATTGGCACCGTGCTGCGAGTAAAAGGTACGGTAACCAAAGACGAACGAGCTCCTGGCGGGGTTGAAGTGCACGAGCCTGAGCTTGAAGTGTTGGTGCCTGTTACAGATGAGCCGCCCATTGAGATTGACAAGCCGCTCAATCACAAGTCAGACAACCTGGACACATTGTTTGAGTATCGGGTAATTGGTCTGCGCAATGTGCTAGAAACCAATATTTTTAAGGTGCAAGCTGCAGTAAAAGAAGCTGCCCGGCAATACTTTCATGCTCAAGACTTTACCGAGTTTAACTCGCCAAAGCTGCTGCCAGAGGCTACCGAAGGCGGTGCGGAGGTGTTTAAGCTCGATTATTTTGGTAAGGAAGCCACGCTCGCCCAAAGTGCACAATTTTATAAGCAGATTATGGTGGGTGTGTTTGAGCGAGCGTATGAGATTAACCCAACGTATCGAGCAGAGCTGAGCGCTACAACTCGACACATGACAGAGTTTATCCATATAGATGCCGAGATGGGCTTTGTAGACTTCGATGGGCTACTGCAGACTGTTGAAGGGCTTTTGAAGTCTGTGTGCGAGGCAGTGTGGCAGGAGAAAAAGGCCGAGCTTGAGTCTCTGCGGGCCAAGCCAGTTGTGCTACCCAAAGAGATCCCCCGATTGAGTTTGGAAGAAATTCACGAACTGTATACCGAGGCTACCAGCACAGATACAAAGGGCGAAAAGGATTTACGGCCAGATGAAGAACGCTGGATTACCGACTACACAGCAGAGAAATACGGCAGCGAGGCGGTGTTTGTTGTGGACTGGCCAGCCGATGAAATGAAGTTTTATCATAAAAAGTCTAAGAAAGATTCTAACTTTGCCGAGCGAGCAGACCTGATTTTTCGAGGAGTTGAGATTGCCACAATCAGTATGCGTGAACACCGCTACGACGTACTAGTCGAACAGCTGAGAACTATTGCAGGCGGTAACCCAGAAGACGATGGCTTTAAGTATTATTTGCAGGCCTTTAAGTATGGCTTGCCTCCGCACGGCGGCTTTGGCATGGGCTTGGAGCGGTTAACTCAGAAAATCGTGGGACTCAATAACGTCAAAGAGGCTACCCTCTTCCCTCGTGACATCAACCGACTTACTCCGTAGCCGCAGCGTTTGCACACAAAATACAGCTATCCTCGTTATCTTCTTCGGCCAGAGACAGCTCTACAGCCTTCCACCATGGAGTTACATCTTTATAGCTCATCCAGTCAGCTGCTCGGCGCAAAGCCCAGCCCAGCCAGCCATACAGATGTAAGTTGCCCCACACTACGGCAGACCAATACGGCCCTGCCGGTGTAATATAGACAGGTTTTTTGGGTTTATACGGTAGTGGTGCTTCACAGCGCAGATTGCTTCGTTTGATGTTATTAGCTACAAAGTCAGCATTGTGGAGGGCGGTTTGGGCCATACCGGTGTATGGTGTGTCGGCGTTGTCCCCGATAACAAAAATACTGGGCCAAGCTTGTAGATACTGGTCTACCTGTACCCTGCCATTTTGGCTACAAGTAAAGTTATTCTCTTTGAAAAAAGGATTGTTAGCGATACCCGCTGTCCAGATGACGGTGTGGGATCGGATTGTCTTACCGCCTACCATTAGGCTATCTGCAGATTCGGCTTGCACTGGCTTGCCAAGGTACAGTTTGACTCCTAGGCTTCGTAGGCGTCGTGCGACGGCTCGAGATACCGCATGTGGCATACGGGGCATCAAACGAGGAGCACCCTCTACGAGGTCTACATGAACCTTACGGGGCTTTAAGCCATGTTTTTTGATAATCTGCTCGAGGTATTTTGGCAAAGCACCGGCTAGCTCGATACCTGTTGGACCACCACCAACCACAATATAGTTAAGATCTGGCTTTTTTTGGTCGATTAGCTGCTTATGTAAGTGGTTTTTTAGCTCCTCGGCGTCGTGGAGGGACTTTATACCGTACGAATACTCTTTGAGGCCCTCTATACCAAAGTAGTTGGTAACCACGCCTAGCGCCAAGATAATAACGTCAAAATGGTATGTATCGCCGTTTGTAGTTTTTAGGGTCTTTTTTGTTCGCTGTAACTTTTTGGCGGTGCCATATTTGAGATGAATAGGCTTATCCCGGAAGATTTCGCCAAGAGGAATACTTGAAATAGCTCGCCTACCACCAGTAGCGGTGCGGTATAGCGTGGGGTGGTGCTCGAAATTGCGATTGCTAGAGAGAAGCGTGACATCAAAAGATGGTATCTCGCAGAGTTCGAGGGCGCTTTTGACACCACCAAATCCGCCACCAACAACTAGAATTTTCGTTTTTTTCATAGCCTATATAGGTACGCATTATACAGAGAAATGCTCGCAAGCGTAAGCACCTTGCCAGATTGGGGAAATCCGTCTAAGATTAACAGAGAATGCAAGAGATAATCACTGCGCTAAAAAGCGCTGGCTTTGCTGGCGATATAGATAATTCACCTGCTGCTCGGGATTTTTATAGCCATGACGCATCTTTGTTTGAGATTCGGCCAGAGCTGATTGTCTTTCCTAAAGACAGTAAAGATGTGCAGATATTGACCAAATTTGTCGCCAAAGAGAAGAAAAACCATAAAAACCTTAGTCTAACGGCCCGAAGCGCTGGCACCGATATGTCGGGTGGTGCTATAAATGATTCGATCATTATCGATTTTAGCCGATATTTTACAGAGATTGGTGAGATAAAGAATAACTATGGCAAAACGCAGCCTGGCGTTTTCTACCGAGACTTTGACAAAGCGACTAGAAATAAAGGCTTCCTGCTGCCTCCTTATCCAGCCAGTCGTGATCTCTGTAGTGTCGGTGGCATGGTAAATAATAACTCGGGTGGCGAAAAATCAATTGAGTTTGGCAAAACAGACCGATTCATCAATAGTCTTCGTTTTGTATTTGCAGATGGCGTAGAACGAGAAGTAAAGCCGCTGACCAAGCAACAGCTCGATAAAAAAATGGCCCAAAAGAACTTTGAGGGCCAGGTATATAAACAGCTCTACAAGTTGGTAACTGATAATTACGATGCATTACAAAAAGCCAAGCCAAACGTCAGCAAGGACTCTACCGGCTATCACCTCTGGGATGTATGGGATAAAGAAAATGGTATTTTTGATATTACCAAAGTGATTGTGGGCGCCCAAGGTACCTTAGGACTTGTTACGGATATTAACTTTAAGCTCACTAATGCTCGCCCAGAGGGTGGCCTACTGGTAATGTTTTTAAAAGATATTGATCATCTTGGTGAAGTCATAAAAACAGTTGTCGATCATGACCCTTCACGTTTTGAGTCGTTTGACGACCAGACCCTTTGGCTATCAATTCGTTTTATGCCCCATTTTCTCAAAATGCTTGGTTGGAAGGCTTTTTTAAAGCTCTTAATTAGCCTTATCCCCGACGGCCTCTACCTCTTAAGAGGTGTCCCCCGCCTTATCCTCATGGTGTCATTTAAGGGTGAAAATGATGAGGAGATTCAGCAGAAGATTCGAGATCTACACCAAACTTTAGCACCAGATCGTAAAAAATACGGCATCACGGCATTTGAAGAGTTGCCTACCGACGAAAGTGCTCAGAAGTTTTGGATCATGCGCCGATACAGCTTTAAGCTGCTTCGAGACAATGTAAAAGATAAACACACAGCACCCTTTATTGACGACCTCGTAGTGAATCCAGAGCATCTGACAGAGTTCTTGCCAAAAATACGTAAGATTATTAAAAAATATAACCTCTTTGCCACAATTGCTGGGCATATGGGCGATGGTAATTTTCATATTATCCCACTCATGAAACTAGAAGACCCAAAAGAGCGAGCTAAATTAGAGCCAGCAATGAAAGAAGTGAATAACCTGGTGCTGAAATATAAAGGCTCACTGAGTGGTGAGCATAATGACGGATTAGTACGTGGCCCATGGCTTGAACAAATGTATGGCAAAGAGGTGCTTGATCTCTTTAAGCAAACAAAAGATATTTTTGATCCAGACGGAATATTCAACCCGCACAAGAAGGCTAATGCTACGTGGGATTATAGTTTTAACCACGTCCGTGACCACTTTTAGCATAACTTCATGTAAGTTTTGTAGTTACGCAAATATCTGTTAGATTTAGTGTATCTATGGAATTTAGGGTAGATTTGGCGAAAAAGACCCCTCGAGCAGTATTAATTTTGCCGGGTGCTGGAGCTAATGTCTCGGGCGAACATGAGGGTGACATTCGGT
>CAZXTF010000029.1:0-8684 GCA_964643605.1 uncultured Candidatus Saccharibacteria bacterium
GCAGCTCGATCCAGCCAGTGTATGAGCAAATCGAACACCCAGCTTTTTGGCAAAATGGACAGCTCAGAGCAAACTCAAAACTCGGCTCGGTAAACGGAAAATAGAATGGCTGCGTCATTACATCAAGCTCTTGCTGATAATACTCTTGCAAAAACGTCTTGAGTGTAGCGATAAGCATACCTACATTCACACCCTTATCTACATAGAGCCCCTCAAACTGGTGGAAGGTGTGTTCGTGCCTGGCATCTACGTCTTCGTTACGGAACACTCGCCCAGGGATAACATAAGCAATTGGCTGGCCTTTCTCCAAAAGATGCTTGTTTTCTTTAAGTACCCTATTTTGCATAGTGCTGGTGTGCGCTGGAGCAATCAGCCCTTCGGTAGTAACAAATGTATCGTAATCATCCCGAGCAGGGTGACCTTCTGGAAAATTGAGCGCCGTAAACATATTAAACTCGTTGTCTATCTGTCGAGATTCGGTGGCTGCAAAACCCATACGAGTAAAAATATCCAAAACTTTTTCAAGCTCACTACTCAATGGATGTACAGAGCCTTGTAGCGTTGGCAATGGGCTCGGGTGATCGCCGGGTTTTGTATTTATATCCCACGGAGCTGTTACGTCAATTGGCGCCTTTGCTTCGCCAGTGGTTCGTTGATGCTGCAAATGGCTTTCTAGCTCTTGGCGTAATTTATTAACTGCCAAACCGTAGTTTTTACGGTCTTCATCTGGCAGACTTTTTAGCTGATCGTACAAACTTTTAAGCTCAGCACTCCGAAGTACTGAACGATCACCTCGTTTCGCCCGCTCAACTAAAGCATCAGCAAGTTTGCTATCTATTGTCATACTTACACCTATTGTAGCAAAAACTCTTCAGATCTACTCTCAATATGTATACTATAAACATGTCTTCATTCTCTTTTGATATTGTTAGCGACTATGACCTCGCAAAAGTTACCAATGCTGTGGAGCAAGCCCAGCGTGATATTGCCAACCGATACGACTTTAAAGGCACCTCGGCCAGCGTTGAGTTTATCGAAGACAAGAAAGGCGTAAAGATTGTCGGCGACAACCAGTTCCACCTAGACAGTATCATAGATATTTTACGAAAGCGTCTGGCGAGTTCTGGTGTAAGCCAAAAGATTTTAGATGTTTCTAGCGAGCCTGTAACCTCCAACCTCAAAATGACCTGGACCATAGCTTTTAGAAAAGGGCTGGACCAAGAAAAGGCCAAGAAGATCACCAAACTTATTCGAGAAGACTTGCCAAAGATCAAAGCACAGATTCAGGGCGAAGAAATACGAGTAACCAGCCAAAAGAAGGACGAGCTACAAGCCGCCATGCAAAAAGTTCGAGAAGCCGACTTCGACTTCCCGGTAGAGTTCACCAACTTCCGCTAAAGACTAAACTTCGATACCGTACCGCTCTTCAGCGGCTACAGCGACAGCATCAACAATTTCAAGTACCTCTTTGTCCATACCCAAAATATGGCTTGGCGCTAGATCGAATTGATCAAAATCAGGAAAAGCTTCATCATTATAATCAATACGGTTGTCCCGTATTGTTGCGTAGGTGTGTTTCTTCCCCCCAGCCTTTACGATTAACTCTAAGCCATTTTGAACAGTATCAGTTTTTTGCCCACGGAGGGCAATTTTTTGCCTACTACCCCCTACTTCCACTTTAATAAAAGGGGTTCTGACGAGATCCCATTCGGTGCCATCATGTATTTTTTTAGTCTTAGTTACGCCAAAATCATCTAGTTTCTTCAATAAATTCCAGCCCGTATAGTAGGCCTTTTGGGCCGTTTTTTCTCTTTTTTTATCGACTTGTTGCTCGTCTTCTATATCGATTATAAATTTTTCAATTGTGCTCATAAAACTCCTCTTTCAGCAAAGAATACTATCGGGCACTCACAAACGCAAGCACAAGCAATTATATTACTGGCTCTGGCTTTGTTCGATGGTGTTTTTGGTGTTATCAAACAGTGGGCCGATTAGAGGGACCGTATCGAACAAAGACAAGAACCAAACAAGAATCGCAATCAATACTGAGGCGCCTATCACACCACCTGCTCCAAAGAACATGCCTCGTATAAAGTTCTCCCAGTGTAATCGTTTGGTGTCTATATAGCTGCTCGCAAACAGCACTTCTAGCGCTTTAGCAACATCTTTTGGATCTTTGATAACTGGTTTTTGATTTTCTTTTTCACTCATAGATACAGATTATAACAGTTTCTTTACTTTTCAGAATCGAGAAGCTTTCCTTCCTCCTGCTCCAGATGAGAATGATTCGTAATCTGGTCAACTACTTTTGTAAGCTGGCGGCTGCGTGTACCCTCGACTTCGAAGTATGTTTTTTGTGCTGTCTCTAGTTGCTTACCTAACTTTTCCATACTGTCGCCGTATTTTACATATTCGCTCTGAAATTTTGAGATAAGTGCAAAAATTTCCTGCAGACCTCGCTCATACTTAAAGTTCTTGTATGCCTGCAGGACAAGTCGCAAAACTGCTGTAAAGCCAAACGGTCCTGCTAATACTACTTTTCGCTCGTTACAATAGTCGTTGATGTCTGGCAGTTTTTCGTAAATAAAGCTAAAGATCATCTCGTTTGGAATAAACATCACTACAAAATCGAGTGTATTGTCCTGAGGATTAATATAATCTTTTGAGGTTATAGCTTTAACTTGAGTCTTTACATCGGTTCTAAACTTGCTCAATGCCGCCTGCCGGGCTGCTTCTGTCTTGGCCTCTTGGTAGGCGATTAGGTTATCAAAAGGGAACTTGGCATCAACATTAAGTTTTGAGCCATCTGGCAGCAAAATTGTAAAGTCTGGGCGGCCCTCGCCCGAAGATGTTTGCTTAACATAGTTAGTGTTTTCTACGAATCCAGCTGCCATCAATAGATCTTCTGCAACTTGCTCGCCCCAATCGCCACGCAAGCGATTGTTCGATAGTAGATTCTTAAGTCCTTCGGTCGAAACTTGTAGCCCTTCAGTAATCTTGGCAGTATTGGCTAGCTGCTCACGAATTGCAGCGTTTTGTTCTTTTAAGCTGCCTACTTCTTTGCGGCTGTTATCTAGCTGTTTTTCGAGGTTTTTCGCAATCTGAGTAAGCAATTTTTGATTATCATCCAAAATCCCTTTTACGCCTGCCTCAATTTCTTCCTTGCTGCCTTTGCGTTGCTCGTCATTGAGGTTTGTCAGCTGCAACAAAAATCGCTGCCCAAAAACATAGACAACCACTACAGCCAGCAAGGCTGCCACAACAGATGAAACAATAATCCAAACAATTTCCATACTACTTATAAGTGTAGCCTAGTCTTGGTGACTGTGCGAGTGATGATCTGTTTCAGCAGTATCTTCGTGCAAAAAGCCATGTGCTAGGTTAATTGAAAGCCCCACTACAACCACCCCAAGCAAGAGCAGCAGTGGCTGAGGACTCAGTAGCTTGTGTTTTGGCGCATGCTCGTGAATAGTCGGAATAATATCGCTCATCGCTATGTAGAGCAAAAACCCAGCGCTTAAACCAAGTAAAACACCTATGGGCAGAGTCTCGGTGTTGCCAAGCCCAAAAGTAATCACGGCGGCCACCACAGTTGCAAGAGCGCTTAATACATTTACAAGCAACACTTTGCTGCGTTCCATTCCCTTAGAGAGAAGCAGGCCAAAATCACCAATTTCTTGCGGAATTTCGTGAGCTGCAACTGCTAACGTCGTAACAATACCCGTTGGTATACTGACCAAAAAAGCAGCAGCAATTGCAACACCATCAAGAGCATTGTGCAGGGTATCTCCAGCAATAATCAGCGCAACGGACGGATCTTTTTCTTTACTATCTTCTGCGTGATGGTGATGAAACCAACGAAGAAATCGCTCTGCATAAAAGAATAGCAAGATCCCTACTAGCGTAGCTATGAACAACGTATCGGCCGAAGCTACTTCGATTCCTTCTTTTAGAAGATCCAAGAAGACTGCCGCCAACAAACCCCCGGCTGCAAATGGCGTGGCGTATTTGGCCAAGTTTTTGGCAAGATCTTTCCGGCTTAGCAAAAGTGCTGCCAGGCCAAGAGAGAACAAACCTCCAATAAGTGAAAAAATAATGACGTAATACATCGTAGGCATGTTTTGTAGTGTACTCCCCCATTTTTACTTTTTGCAAATTTTTTGCAAATTGAATAAAATTTGAATAGATATGGAATCGTCATTAAAAGAGTTTAAAGGTATTTTGCGTAAGAATTCGTTGTACGTTACTCGGCAGCGTATTGCCCTGTTTAAGCTGCTATTTAACGAGCCGAAGCCCCTCCCTTTGCAAGATATCGCAAAAAAGTTGAATAAAAAGCTAGATCTAGTAACGGTGTATCGTAATATCGAAAGCCTAGAGAGCGTAGATGTAGTTAAGAAAATCTATACTGGTTGGAATTACCGAGTTGAATTATCCGAAAAATTTCGGGAGCATCACCACCACCTTACCTGTACTCGCTGCTCTAAGACTGTTCGGATTAACCTTGGTCAGGCGATTGAGGATGAATTAAAGTCTATCGGCAAAAGTCATAATTTTACTATCACAAACCACGAGGTTGAACTCTACGGCTTCTGCAAAAAATGCCAGACTAAACAAGAGAAGAATTAAGCAAGAAATATTTTTACTTGGTCAAAAAGGGGTGAGTAACCAGAGCATGCGGATTCATTCCGCTGCCCTGCTCAGATGAGAGGGGGTATCCCCCTCTCATGGAGCGAAGTGGAAAATAACAAGGACCCCGGGCTATTGCCCAGGGTCTACGGAAGCCTCACACTTCCATACCTTACTGTAGGTGCTTATGCTTGGTTTTGCAAGTTATTTTTCGAGGCTGCTGGCACTCGCACCAAATGCTGTTTTTAGGTCTTCTCGAGCCTGGTTTGTAGTCTGAGAGAATGCTTCGGTTGCAGCTTTTAGAGCATCTCTTTTGGTCTGCGAGAGTGCCTCGATCTGAGGCTTTATATCTGTAGTTTTACGTGATTGCCTAAAAGTATTCTGAGCAGTCTGAACATCTGTTTTGAGGGTAGCCAAAACATCTTTCACTGGCGTTCCCGCTTGGCAAGAAGCTCGAGCTGTGGCTACCGATTGGTCAAGCTGTAACTTTAGAGTTCCTGTTGCACCATCACTTTGGCCTCTTTGCTTAGATAGCAACGTATTTAGATCTGTACGATATTCTGCAATTGCCGTATCGTAGGCAGCTCTACGAGTGGCCACAGCATCCGAGACGGTAGCAATATATGCTTCAATAGCCGTCTTTTCTTCATCTGTTTCGGCTACCACCTGAAGTTTTTCAAAACTCTCGGACCGCTTTATATCTTGCACCTGTCGCTGCTGCGCCAGCACATCTGCAATTTTTTGCCGCTTCTCGGCTAGTGCACCCTGATTACCCCGTTTTTCTGAAGCAGCCTGTTTCTTTGTATCTAAGTTATGCTGTAATTTTGTTGCAGCCACGCCAATTTGTTCGCAGGCTTTTGCCTCGATATTTGTTTGAGTTTGGTCACCAATAGCTCGGCCCTCCTGAATAGCCAGCGCATGCGCCGAAGGCAACACTAGTACCGTCAAGGCAAAAACTGCAAGCAATCTAGAGATTTTCATAACCATCCCCTATCTGGTCATAGGCGTTCACTTCAGTAATTGCTGCTTTTTCCTCCTCAGATAATGCCGCTTTTTCGGTTCGCTGTTCATTTGCTGCATCGCTTCTTAGGTTTGTATCGACATCTACAAGCGGTCCTGTTTTCACAGAGGTTTCCTGGGCTCCTTCCGAGGCTTGATTATCTCTTTGGCCAACAACATACACTCCAAGCAAGAGAATCGCCACAATTACAATGGCCGCCAGAATAACTTCAATCGCCCGATAATCCCTTAGAAAATGAAGTTTTCTCATCACCTACAGCCACCTACGCTTGTTAAAGATAGTAATGGCAATAGCCACAATTGACGAGATGATGAGCACTATAATCCAAAAAGCTTTCGGGTTTTCGCTCATAGGGACAACTACATTCATGCCATATAGCCCACTTATAGTGGTTGGGATTGCCAGAAAAATAGCGATCGAAGTCAGGTGACGGAAGGTCCGGTTTAGGCTGCTGGTAGCGATCGCCTCATAAGCTTGACGCAGATTCATCAGTGTTCTGAGCTTAGCTTTGCTCTGCCCAATTAGCTCGTTTGTATCGAGATTAAGGTCTTCTACCATATCTCTGTCATCCTCATACAGGCGCATATACTTGCCACTTTCTAGTGCATTGATAACCAAGGATTGTGGCTGCAAGGCCGAGACAAATTCGTTTAGATCTTCTTCGAGTTCAATAAAACTTAAGAACTCTCTGGTACTAATCTCTGACTGGCGCATTTGCTTGCGAATCCGCAGGATATGCTTAGAGACTGCCGTCAAACGCACCCTGTAAGAACGATTGATCTGCTCTAATATCTGCAGAAAAGTCTTGGTTTTTTGGGTAGTCAAAACTTCTATTTGTCCATTGATCATGAGATCTAGCAAGCTATCTCCCGAGCGCATAACTGTAACTATGTTGTTGTTCGTGTAGATGATTAAAAGAGGCTCTGTGGAAGTATCTTGTCCTGCTGGATGGCAGTAACGAGTAAACACATAGGTAGAGCCATCTTCGGTCTCTACACGAGGGGCCTCGTACAAGTCTGTGGCATCGTTTAAAAGGTCTCTGTTGAGATTAAGCTCTGCTGCTACATCATCAAGTTCCTTCTCTAAAGGCTCGACAACATGCACCCAGCTGCCAACTTTTATTTCATCAGCTGCTTTAAGCTGACGTGCCCTGGCCGTACTGTGGTAAACAGTAATCATAAGGATTATTGTACCGTATTTGCAACTTTTTTACCCAGCGGCGAACTCTTTAGCTTCTCCCAGACCCGCTGAATCCAGCGTAGTACGTGCGGCGCTGCAAAGTAAGCACCTACTGCATACAACACTCCTAGAATTGCATCGATAGCATAATGCTCACCTTGATACACCGTACCTACCCAAATAAGAACCGGGTATATCCACGACAAAAAACGCCATCTGGTTTTATATAAAGTAGTGACAAACAGCGCAAAAAGTAACGCATAGGCAGCGTGGAGTGATGGTACTGCTGCTACTGGATTTGGCGAAATCTCGTTGTACACACTTGGGAAGTCATGAATTCCTAGTGCAGCCCAAACATCGCTAGAAACACGAGTTATTGGCTCTATCAAGCCCATATCGCTAGCCATCCAGGGAGGCGCTGCTGGAAACACTAGATATGTCAGAAAACCCGCAAACGAAAGAAGCACATACGTAGTTACAAAGCGCCAGTACTCAGAGTCTCTGGTTTTCCAGATCAGCACAGCCAGCGCAATCGGCAGTACAAAATGCAACATATACGCTAGATAAAACACAAAGTCATACCACTGAATTGCCCCATGCCACCACCACTGTTGCAAAATCACCGTTGGCAAGTGACCAAAGAATAAAAACTTATCGGCGTCTACCATAAACATAAAGTTTACATATGTATTTAGATAGTCGGCCACACCTCTAAAAGACTCGTATACTAGTAGTAACGCTACGAAGGGCACCAGACGCTTGGCGAGTTCTTTTGCCTGGCCAAACAACATAGCTATAAAAATAGCAAAAATCAGTAATTTATCAGGGGTAGGAAAGCTGGGCTGGGCTGTAAATACTGCTAAACAGGCAATGGTGCCGGCTAGCCCAATTCCTGCTAATATCTTTTTTTGCATTTCGTATATTGTACGTTACTACACAAAATCTTACGAATAACAGTGGTGAATATGCTTGTACTTATTGACAATGTATGATATAATAAAAAGATATGCACGAGTTTGAACCAAGAATTACACCTCTTACCCCTGAGGAAAAAGAGCATATGGTCCATGACGCCCACGACTTCGCTGTCGAGTGGGTTGCTCAAGGCGCCCCAACTCAACGTGACTTAGAAAAATGTGTGGCTTTTATAGACATTGCTACTACCTGGATTGCAGGCCGGGACTTTCGCATAGGAACTCCTCAGGACCTCGTAGAACTCGCCGAATTATTGGTACCTGTGGTTGGTGAAGAAAAACGAACACTCCAACGAAAAGCCACGACCGATGCTCTAACTGGCCTCGCCGACAAAGAGGTTTTTACACTTGCCAGGGAGACTGCCGAAGCAGATCCAGAAACAGCCTTTTTATTCTTGGATGCACGAGATTTTGAGAACGTAAACAATAACTATGGCCAAGATGAAGGTGACAAAGAGATTATAAAAATTGCCGAATTTGTTAAGACAGAAGCAGAAAAACATAACCTCGACGAACGAGTCTTTAGAGTTGGAGGCGACGAATTTGCAGTAATAGGACCACGAGATCTCATTAGGCACTTGCACCACCATATTACTAGTAAATTTGGTAGTACTCCAGATAGCGAGGATGCTAGAACTACTTTACGTGGAGTGTATGCAGATACGTTTAGCGAAGCAGCTCTCCTGATGGTAGACCTCAAAAAAGAAGAAAAAGCTACCAAGCTAGGCAAACTGGCTACCAGGGTAAAGTCAGCCTTCAAAGATAACTAGCGGTTCTCCGCTAGTTACGGTATAGTATTTCTCTGTTAGGCCAGAAATAATAGGGTGTAGCCAAGTGGTAAGGCAGTGGGTTCTGGTCCCATGATCGGGGGTTCGAATCCCTCC
>CAZXTF010000030.1:0-1308 GCA_964643605.1 uncultured Candidatus Saccharibacteria bacterium
GCTAGTAGCAATTTGAGAGTTGGTCATAGACCAAGGCGAATCCCTCTCCCTGCACCAAGCAATAGCCCAGCATGTCTGGTGTTTTTTATTTGTTGTAAATTATAATTTCTTGGTTTGCAAAAAACTTATATAATTGTACTCAGATTATGTTTGAGAGTTTTGAAAGTCGCCTTGATGGTGAGCAACACAAGATACCCAAAGAGCAGCTTACTAAAATTGCCGAAGGTATCACAGAAAATGTGGTTTTTGTAATCTCTGAGGAAACAATCTTGGTAGACCGAGACGGTTCTATGTATATTGTCTTGGACGAAAAAGTTTACGGTAACTCTTCTCGGGATGACTGCCACGACTTAGAGAGCTTTCTTTTTGATGAGGATTGCGCTCCACCAATATTCTTGGTCAAAACACCAGAGGGATACATCGTAGACTGCTCGGAAGCATACGAGGAAGACTTTGACTATGTTAATACTGTAGCTATACCTGACTATCAAAAATCTAAGCTTGGTAAGGTTATTGGCTTCACAGAGACTCACCATGGAGCCGAGCAGCTCTATGGATTAATGGAAGAGCGTTACGGCACTAATTTTGCAGAACAAACAAACGAATTACTTGCAGAGCTTGGATCACTTACTTCGCAGGACGAAGAAGACTAACTTATAAAACTACTCGTTTGGGGCGGCGGACACGTAGTTTGCGCCGACTAGCTGTTGGGGTAATCATTTTCTTAAGCTTATCTTCGATAATATCAGCTTTATTTTCCATGCCCTGCTGGCGATAACCTTTTGCGAGCAGTGTATAGCTCTCTTTTGTTGGCTCCATGTCTGCAGCACGCTCTAGGTGTTCTAGCATTAGTTTTTCGTTACCAATATGCTCTAGGGCCTTAGCTAAGGCAATGTGGCGAGCAGCCATGGTATCATCCATCTCTAATGCATGCTCAAAAGCTGTAACAGCCTTTTCGTAGTTCTCTGTCTCGTAATAAATGAGCCCTAAGTTATGCAGGCTCGAAGCACTAGCTTCAATCCCGCTGGCAATCTCGAAACAATCAATTGCATCTTTATATTCTTTTTGCTTGGCATACAAAATACCAAGTCGGTTATAGGCTGCAGCGTTTTTCTTGTCAATTTTAAGAATAGTCAAAAGAGCCTTCTCGGCCCGAAGAAACCGATTGTCTCGCATGCCCTGGTGTACAACATCCCAAAGCCGCCCAACACGGTCGGTAATCTTTTGCGGAATATCTTCTAGCTCTTTCTCGTGGTGAGCAAAAGCTCGTACGGTAAACCAACCAAACCCACCAATAATCAAAAGTTC
>CAZXTF010000030.1:1318-7758 GCA_964643605.1 uncultured Candidatus Saccharibacteria bacterium
TACATGTTAGCTAATTATACCACCTGCTTAGGATAGAGTGTAGAACAGCTCTGTTAGCAGTAGTTTTGGCTGCACATTATATAGGGCCTGCTCTTTTGCATATAGCGTATTTTTGATTTGCTGAGTGAGCGTAGTTGTCTCTTTTTGTGCCTGCTTAGCAGCTGCCGAATTAAGCGCTGCTTTCAGCAAACGATGCATGGCGTCGAGAAATAATAAAAGGTCAAAATTTTTATCTTTTACTAGCGGGTCAATACCAATCAGGCGCTCGTACGAAGTCTGCTGCAAGGTTTCACGAGCTTTCTCTATAGCTGCAACTAGTGGATGGTTCTCGTTGTCTTTCAAGATGCTCACAAGCAGCCCCACAGAGCCGCCACTGATATGCCAGGCCTTTATAATTTCTTCTTTTTTGTACTCATTTTGCAAATGTTTTAGAGCTTCTTCTTGAGATATTGGATACACCTGCAGCCAAGCCATGCGAGATTGCACAGTATCAAGCAGTTTATATGTATCAGATACTGTCGTGATAATTACTGTATCCTCGGGAGGCTCTTCGAGCATTTTTAGGAGTGCATTTTGGGCCTCTTGGCCCAACTTATCAGCATCAGCAATAACAATACAGCGCCGAATGCTTGCCGATCCCGGAACGGTTAAACGCAAAAAATTATGTACTTCTCGCACTGTAGCAATGCCATCTTTTGCCGTAGCGGTAATAATTCTGACATATGGATGTGTCGATATCTTATCTTCGGGGATATCTAGCATTTTTGCAGCCGTATACTGAGCAAGCTGCTGTTTCCCGCTTCCCTCTACCCCTGCGAGCGCTACTGCATGGCTGGGTTTTGCGAGAAAGTTGTTAATCTTGGTTTCTGTATTTTTTGAGAGAATTATCATATGTTTGGGTCCTCAAACTCTGGTGGCACGGGTACAGAAAATACTTTTCGCTCTCTGTTTGGTAATGTAAGTTCTAGTGATTTTGCGTGAAGATATAGCCTATCTGCAGAGTGTCCCTTATAAAAAGTATCGCCTACAATTGGGTGCTTAAGGTAGTTTAGGTGTACCAGAAGCTGGTGGGTCCGGCCCGTAGTTGGCTTGAGCTCGAGTAGACTATAGGTGTGTCCCTTTTTCTCGATAATTTCGAGTGTTTTGTATGCCGTAACGGCAGATTTACCATTGACGCCCACCCGGAAGCGCTGAGGCTCCTTTGGGTTGCGTTCGATCGGCAGATCTATAATCGCTTCTTCTGGCCGGATTCTACCCTCGACTAGTGCTATATACGACTTCTTGGCCTTCCGAGCCGAAAACTGCTTCTGCAGTGCTTTTAGCGCACCATCATTTTTGGCACAAATCATCACGCCACTCGTACCACGATCGAGCCGATGCACAATACCATCTCGTTCGCCCCGAGATTCTCCCGTATAGCGATCTGCCAGCCAGGTGGCAACAGTCGCTTCATTATTGAATACACCCTTACTGTGCGTCAGCAAGCCAACTGGCTTGTTAATGACCACGCAATCGTCGTCCTCATACACCACAGGAATATCTATCTTGAGGATATCAAAATTGGTCTGAAGCTCAAGAATCTCTACTTTGTCATCTATTTTTAGCTTGTAGCCTGCTTTTGCGACAGGCTTTTTATTGACTAATACCTTTTCTGCGTCGATAAGGCGCCTGGCATAGGTACGAGGGAGACTGGGCAACTGCTGCGCTACATATACATCTAGCCGTTGGTTCTCGTCCACGCTAGCTCCGTAACCCTACGGCTTTTTGGACTTTCTGCAATGTTTGGCTAGCAATTTCGTTCATTAATTCTTCATCTTTTTTGAGCTTTGTAAGGAGTTTCTCGTCGTTAATCTCTACGAGTTTATTTTGGAAATCTGCCAAAAAGCTAGCCACAACATCAGCTACGGCTGCTTTGAATTCTCCGTACTGGGTTTGGCCTTCGAATTGTTTTGTTGAATCTTCCAGAGATTGAGCAGATAGTAACGCATGGATTTGCAGAAGATTCGCAATGCCTGGCTGATTTTCTGGATCGTATGCAACATTTGCTAGGCTGTCTGTTGTAGCGCTCATAATCTTCTTTTTGGCTTCTTCTGGAGAGTCGCTCATGAAGATAATGCCTTTTTCAGACTCGTCACTTTTACTCATTTTCTTGCTTGGATCCTGTAGGTCTTTAATGCGTAAGCCTTGATCTTTGCCAAAGAAAGCATGTTGTTCTTTGACGGCCTTTGGCACCACAAATAGCTCGCCAAACTTGTTGTTCATACGCTCGGCAATGTCTCTGGTAAACTCAAGATGTTGTGTCTGGTCGTCACCAACGGGCACATATGTAGCGTTGTAGAGCAAAATATCTGCAGCCATAAGCACTGGATAGTCAAATAGTCCAACCGAAACGAAACGCTCTTTATCGATAATTGGATATAAAGATTTTTGTATGTATTTTATCAGCTCCTCGTTTTGACGTTGTAAGTTGGCAAGTGTCTCGTTTATAGGGCTCCTGGTTAGTCCTGGGTTTATATCATCCAGATCTAGTTGAGTAACTCTACCCTTCTCCTTAAACTGAGTCATCCTAGACATCTCACCAAAGCCAGTAAAGCTATTTAGAATTATGGTTAGTTCGCTGTGCGCTGGAACATAGCTTTGGCGATAGATATGCACATTATCGTTATCGAGCGGTAAGCCAGCGGCGACAAATACCCTGAGATTCTGGATGATCTGCTCTTGTAGCTTGCTATGATCTATTGGGGTAGTAAAGCTATGAAGATCTGGCACAAACAGATTAATCTGATACTCGCTAGATTTTGTCTTAGCCATGTCGACCAAAGGGAGCAAAGCCCCCAGATAGTTGCCAATATGAAGGTCATTATTGGCTCTCAGACCAGTTAAAATTACAGGGTTACTCATAGTTTATCCTTATTATAGCTTATATCCACTGGTTCAGGACACAACACACTGAGCTGCAGGCGAACCACTTGTGGAGCTATGAAAGTACCCAGGGCTTCTGCAACAGCTTCTTTGCCATATTGTGCGACTAAACCTCTATAAACCTGACCACGCCCACAGTCTTCCATCAAAAAATTGCTTTGGTGCATATTAAGCCCTTTCTCTGGATCTACAGGTTGGCTCAATTCTTCTAAATAACTCTTCATTGCTGCGTCTCTTCATTACTAATATAAAGATAGGTATCCTGACGAAGTAGCGTTGCCACCACAATAATCTCCTCTTTATTTGCTGCACCACTCTGCTCTTCAAGCTTATGCATGATTATGTCCGAATCAAGATGTACAAATCGGCCTAATTCGGTGACTATGTCTTGAGGTATATTAGATTTGTCTTCATCATTATTAAAATATCTACAATCCTGCTCAAAATCTTCCATTATTATTCTCCCTTTTAAAAAATTAAAAAAACCGCCTGTTTTGGCGGTTTATACTTCGGTCATTTAAATTT
Source organism: uncultured Candidatus Saccharibacteria bacterium (assembly GCA_964643605.1). GTDB lineage: Bacteria > Patescibacteriota > Saccharimonadia > Saccharimonadales > 2-12-FULL-41-12 > CAMTWJ01. The sequence continues at coordinate 4,766 of CAZXTF010000030.1, forward strand.
TATCTAGACATCAAGAGATAGCCGCCAAGTATAGCAGCTTTTCCAGTACATATTTGTGACTGACTTAACCATAGAGAATATGATATAAGGTTAATAATAGAAAGTCAAATAATAGAATCTACCGCTTGGTAAACTGTCGTTGTTTACGAGCGCCTTTAAGACCGAATTTCTTACGTTCTTTCTCTCGAGGATCACGTCCAAGCAAATCAGCTCGTTTTAGGGTGTTCTTGAAGTCGGGGTTCATTTCTACCAAAGCTTTTGCGATACCGAGTCGGATAGCCTGAATTTGACCAGCGTGGCCACCACCGCTAACTTTTGCGCTAATATCGAAAGTATTTTCCTGCTCTAAGGCCATAAATGGCTTTTCTAGTTCGTGTAGCAAGCTCTGGCTATCTGCGAAGTATTCTGTAGCAGGCTTGTCATTTATAACAACGTTGCCTTTGCCTTTTTGCAATCGTACACGAGCAGTTGAGCTCTTGCGCCGTCCTAGTGCATAGAAGTATGCCATATTTATTTGTTACCTTTCTTTAGATCAAGAGTTTCTGGAGCTTGTGCAGCGTGGTTGTGGTCAGTGCCAGCATAGATTTTGAGGCGTGCCAAACGGCCATCTCGTAGCTTATTGACTGGGAGCATACCCCGAACTGCAAGACGAATTACTTCTGTAGAGTCTTTATCGAGCTTGTTCTGCAACGTTGCCTCTTTGAGACCACCTGGGTAATGTGTGTGTCGGTAATACACCTTTTTCTCAAGCTTGTCTCCAGTTACCACAAGATTGTCGCTGTTGATAATTACCACGTAATCTCCGCCGTCGATGTGGGGTGTATAGCTTGGCTTGTCTTTCCCGACAAGTAATTTTGCAGCCACAGTGCTCAGACGACCTAGAGGCAAGTCGCTTGCATCAATAACATACCACTTTCGAGTAACTTCTGACGGTTTCTGTGAATATGTTTTACTCATTATTTTTTCTCCGCTTTCTTGGCAGGCGCCTTTTTGGCTGCTGGTTTAGTGGCAGGTTTCTTGGGAGCAACTTTTGCTTCGGATTTCTTCGGTGCAGGCTTGCTAAGGTCATCGACAAAGCTCACTCGAGCCAACTGTGCGTTGTCACCTCGACGAACAGTTGTGCGAACAACTCGGAGGTATCCACTGTTCCGGGCAGTTAGCTTTGGAGCAATGTCATCAACAAGCTTGTGTGCAGCATCAAGTGTTTGCAGCTTAGCAATAATCTGTCGTCGGCTGTGAAGACTGTCTTTCTTAGCCTTGGTAATTAACTTCTCGGTATAGCTAGAAACTTCTTTCGCTTTTGGCAGTGTAGTCTCGATAGACTCGTACTTGATTAGAGAATCAGCAAGACCCTTCATCAGCGCACGTCGCTGATCTCGTTCTCGTCCAAATTTTCGACCTTTGTAACCGTGACGGTGCATGCTTAAAACTCCATCTCCGCCATTTTTTCTTTAACTTCGTCGAGCGCTTTGCTACCAAAACCTTTTAGGTCACGTAGCTCGGCATCACTTAGTGAGAACAAATCTTTTAGTGTGTGAATGTCGTTGTTTACGAGTGCATTTGTAGTTCGTGCAGACAAGTTAAGATCTTCGATCGAGGTCATGAGAGCTGGTGAATCTTCCTCTTCTGCTGCTTCTGCAGTTTCGGTACCGCTAGTAAACGGTGTTGCTTCTTCTACTCTTGTCTGGCCTGCAAGTGCAGTGTACTGGTTTACCAAAATTGCTGCAGCTTCTTCGAACGCATCTTTTGGAGAAATAGAACCATCTGTATCAATAGTAATAACCAATCGGTCAAGGTCAGTCATCTGGCCAACACGAGTGTTCTCGACGTTGTATCGGACACGTTGTACCGGGCTAAATATTGCATCAACGGTGATAAAGTCCGAAACGGTCTTTTTACCAGAAACATCAGCGATAGTTCGGTAACCACGTCCAGTTTCAACCACAATATCCATAGCAATACTTGCTTTATCACTATCGAGGCTAGCGATTACATGACCTTTGTTAACAACTTCGACATCCGCATTTGTTTCGATGTCTTTCGCTTTTACAGGACCTTTACCTTTTTTAACCAAGCGAACAGTTTGTGGTTCGTCGCTGAATACTCGGAAACGTACACCCTTTAAGGCCAAGATGATATCTACTACGTCTTCTTTTACGCCAGGAAGGGTTGTAAACTCGTGGCTTGCACCGTCTACTTTAAAACCAGTTACCGCTGCGCCAGCGATAGAAGACAAGAGAACTCTTCGGATACTGTTACCAAGAGTCATACCGTAACCACTGTGTAGTGGTTCGATAGAAAAAGTTGCTGAAACATCGCTGTGCTCGTCAACTTTTACGATCCCTGGGGTGTGAATGTTTTTTGACATGTATGTTGTCTCCTTAAATTATTAGCGTGAGTAATACTCAACGATTAGTTGCTCATTAATGTCTGGTTCGGCGTCTTCTCGAGACGGTGCACCTGTAACGGTGATCTCAAATTTCTTCCGGTTAACCTTGATCCAAGATGGAATATCATTTCCAGCGGGACTAACTTCGTCAATTTGCTTGAAGTACTCATTCTTCTGGCTTTTCGCTCGAAGCACCAGCACATCACCTGCCTTCAAACGGATTGAAGGAATGTCCACTCGGCGACCATTTAGCTCGAAGTGACCATGTGTTACAAGCTGTCGAGCGGCCCTGCGACTTGTAGCAAGCCCTGAGCGGTACACTACGTTGTCAGCTCGTTGCTCAAGCAGCTGAAGTAGTACCTGCCCAGATTGGCCAGGAGTTCTAGAAGCTTCTTTCATAAGATTGCGGAATTGTCGCTCCAGAAGACCATATAGCCTCTTTACCTTTTGCTTTTCTCGTAATTGGAGCGAGTACTGGCTTGGCTTGTTTCGGAAAGAACGTTGCTGTTGACCAGGAGGGCTCGGGCGCTTTACAAGCGCTTTATGTGCCTTAGGGTGAAGAGCATAGCCTTCACGACGACTCTGTTTAACAATTGGACTTCTA
>CAZXTF010000031.1:0-6354 GCA_964643605.1 uncultured Candidatus Saccharibacteria bacterium
CCTTAAACCGAGCTGTCTTACCGTCCGCACGCTGGACATCAATAATTTGCCCTGTCTGTAGTTCTCGCAACCGAAAGAAAACTCCTAGCCCCTTGGCATTGTCGACATGCCCGGCTATAACAGCAGGTCCAATTTCACCTGGTGATGGCCCAGGACGATACCATCCCGCAGCCAGATAATTAGCTGGCACCTCTAGGGTGCCGTCGGCATTTTGTCCTATTGATTCAACCTTGGCGTCCAGCCCTATCGATGGTATCTGCAAACCGACTACTTCTGAGCGGGCAAGGTATTTTCCTACCGTAGGCTGAGCTGGTTCGATTTGTTGTAGCTGAGAAGGAGGAGCTACGACAGCTTTTGGCTGGGCTAAAACGAAAGTTTGCACGCCAAAATACACAGTACCAATTAGACACAACAAAATTATGGTCAACGCTAGTATTGTCTGACGCTTCTTTGATAATGTTTTAACAACTTGTTGGAGTGACTGTTTGTGTTATAATTAAAGTATATAGTTGTACATCACTTTTTTCGAGAGCTAGCTAGATCAAGAATAGTAGACATATACTCAGCATGGCTCCAAGCCAGCGGCTCTACCGACAAATGCTCAGATGTATCAGGATGAACCTGCTCTGACAGCATACCTGTGGTACTGGCTTGTTGGTGCACCCAAGACAAGATCTCTTCTGCACGTTCTTTGGCTCCAGTCTGGATATAGTACTGAGCCAACCAAAGAGTAGTAATAAACCACTTATTTGGCAGTGAATGCTCATCAGTACGGTAATAGTTATCATTTTCGTAGCGTGGGAGTCCTATATTCTCACCTTCTAACTTAAATGTTTCTATAATAGTTTGATAAGAATTTTTTAGCTCTTCGTCATCAAGATCAAAAAGCCCAAAGGTAAAGGCTCCAAAAAAGCTGGATACATCGATGGTCTCGTCTTTCGTAATCTGTCCATCCTTGTGCATTATGCCCTTATAAAAGGCCCGACGCTCAGAGTTATAGAGATGTTTACGGGCTGCGCCGTATATGCCCTGGGCCACACTCAGCCACTTGGCTGCCCTGTCATCGTCTTCAGCGGCTTTTGCCAAGTCTGCCGCAGCCACCAGGGCGCCATATACAACTGCAGTCGTATACGTTGTCGTTAGCAAAACCTCTTCCCATAAGTCATAGCTGGGCTTTGGCAGGCCGGTGTCATTGTCGATGAAATCTGCCATAAAATTAGCCATGGGGACTATCATCGTCTCATAAAAATCATCTAGTAGTTTGCCGTCTTTATGCATCTGATAGTACTGATTAAATACATATAGTACTATGGCTGTCTCGTCTTCCTGAATGGGACGAGCATACACACCCTTGTGCGTATAAGGATGCCAGCTTGATCCTAAGGCGCCGTCCGCTCGGTATTTGTGCATCAGATATCCATCGTTATGTAGACCCTCTTGGCAGAACTTAAAGAACCGTTCTACCTCGTCTTTGTAGCCTATTCGTGCAAGTGGCCAGACTATATAAGCTCCGTCTCTGGGCCAAGAGTAGGCATAGGTATCACGAGCATAGTTGAGCATTGTAGTGTCTGTGCTGGCCATTATTGCACCTCTTTTGTCTGCGTGAGACTTTATGGTCGTTGCGCTCTTTATAAACAAGCTGCGGTATTCTTTGGGAAGCTCGCTCACAATTTTTTGAGCAGGCTCTAGCCAACGGTGCCACCAATCCTCAGTCTTATGCAACCGTCTGATAGCTCCCTCTTCTTTGATGTGCTTGTGAACATGCAACGCTTCACGCATAGATGTACCGGCTGCAATCCAGTAATTAATACGTGCCGAGCTGTGGGGCTGGATATTTGTGCTAAAGCGCAATACAGAATCAACTCTGCCGTGCTCTACATTGCAAAAAGAAAGCTCACCGTCATCTGCGTCTCTGTGGCTACCCTCGTGTCCTTCTATCCCAAACAAACCAACTGTATATTGATCGAAGGGTTTGCTTTCATTGTCATGAAGACCAGAAATTATAAAGGCCCTACGCCCACGATAATGAAGAATTGCATTATTCTGTGGCAGATATTGCGCCGTATCTGTATTGCTGCGAGAATCCCCAATAGCAAAGGCCTGATGCATAAACAAACGTATCTCCCTTTGATCATCTCGTTTGTTAATAATGTGGACTTTACGGATAAAGGCGCACTCTGTAGCATCTACAAAATCATCAAACTCGAGGACTACTCCGATGCGATCATTCCTTGCCAATATATGTCCTACTAGTGCTTCGTGAGGATAACGGAACGCAACATTCCAGTCAGGATCTTCGTCAAGCCAGCTCAGGCTACCATCTACCCATATACCAACCTTATGGCGTAATAGCTGACCAGCAACATGGTTTTCTAAACCTACATAAGGGTAGTAAAAGTCATGAACAAGCCCGTATTTATTTAGGCCAACGTGCAGCTCACCGTTTGACAAGACAATTGGTCTAGCCATGCAGCCCCCTTATACCGTGGTGAGTATGCAGTCGATGCCGAACATCACGCAGCGCATTCATAAAGAACAAAAATGCATCGTACGGCGACTCGTACGGACTAAAGTAAGCATGCACGTCTCCGTCGTTAAACCACTTAGTGCACATATAGTAAACATGGTCCGAGGTTTGCAGTTTTCTCCAGTCGGCTATCAAGCCGAGATCATTTGTGCGCAGCACATCCTCCTCCAGCTCGTATAAATACTTCATGGCCTCGTGTTGCATGCTATTGCCCAGCCATGCCGTTAAGTCTCTTTCTGTATCGGCCCAGGTGACAGTATATGGCATACCTATCTCGGCAACTGGTTGGTGAGCGTCAATAGCCTCTGACACGGTGTAGCATGTGTTGGCGGGATTTGATAGCCACTTGGCTACAAAGTGTTCGAAGAACTCGAATATCCCCGTGTCTGCCCACTGATGTTCCCCAAAAGTTTCGTAGTCCATAAAAATATTTATAACCTGTTGGTCACCCAAAGAGTCATTCACCCATTTATTGTAGGTATCGGCATCTAGCGGCCACTGTGACCAGTCTTTATTGCCAAAGCGAAAAGCCACATCATCGCTAAGACGATAGTTCTTCAGGAGTAATGCAATATTATTTGTACTGGCTGGTCTGTATACATGGTTCGGGCTGCGCCACTGTAGAATTGGGTCCCAGCCTTCGGCCAAAATCCCCTTAAACCCATACTCATCAGCCCACTGCGCCAGGTCGTCATTATAGGCAAGTTCGGTATTGCGAAATACTGATGTTTCGACTCCAAAAAGCTCACGAATTTTGGCTCGATGAGCTTCGACTTGCCGCACAAACTCTTCTTTGCTGTAAAAAAATGCCAACGAGTGATAGTACGTCTCTGACAATATTTCTACCCGTCCCGTGTCAACAAGACGCTTAAAGCTATCTAGCACATCTGGAGCCCACGCTTCTGCCTGCTCTATGAAAGTACCTGTGATACTCAGCGACACTCTAAAATCGGGGTGTGTATCAAGCAACTTCTGCAGAAGTTTGTTCATTGGGCGATACGATTTGTCGGCGACTTTTTCTAGAACTTTTTGATTGTTACGGTCTGTGTCCCAAGCCTTCTCGTCAAAATAATCATGGGAGTTTGCCGTGTCAAAAATAGTATAGTTGCGTACACGAAGTGGCTGATGCACATGAAGATAGAAGACAATGCCTCGCTTGCTCACGCTGTTACCCTTTTTAGTTTTCCGTACAGCAACATACATTTTTCGGCTACATCATGCCACGAAATGTGATTATATTCTTGCTTGACGTTGTTTTTTAGTTCGAGCGACAGGGCTTTTGAGTCTGCGATACCAACTATCTGGTCAGCTAGCTTCTCTGTATCCCAAAAGTCAAAACGAAATATACTGTGAAGAACTTCGCCAACACCAGACTGCTTGCTAATTATAAGGGCGTTATCATGGTGGGCTGCCTCAAGAGCAGTAAGTCCAAAAGGTTCGCTAACAGAGCTCATAACAAAGATATCTGCCACGGTATAAGCATCTCGCCACTGCCTGCCACGCACAAAACCGGTGAAAAACACCTTGTCGGCAATCCCTAGGTCTGCACTAAGCTGGAGCAGCTCGTTGCGCTGTTCTCCGTCGCCAGCCAGTAAGAAAACGAGCTTGCTGTGTTTTCGTGAAGCTTTAGCTGCTGCCTCGACAAAGCGATCTAGCCCCTTTTGGATAGTAAAACGAGTTACAGTGGCGACTACGGTATATCCTTCTCTCTTTAGCTCTTCAAGATATGCATAGGTCCGTTCGTCGTACTCATAAGGCCCTAAACTGTTGGTCTCGATAGCGTTGTGGACTACCTCTACTTTGTCTGCAGGAATATCATAGCGCTCTACGATAATACCTTTGGTCAAATTGCTAACTGCGATAATGCGATCGGCCATCAGGAGTGCCTGCTGCTCAATCTCATGCACAACAGGGTTTCCGTACTCCTGCCCAGAACGATCAAATTCTGTAGCGTGCACATGTACTATCAAGGGTTTATTAGTCAGCTGTTTGGCACGTATACCAGCCTCCATGGTCAACCAGTCGTGCGCATGAATGGCATCAAAGTCACGCTGGCCAACAAGTTGCTCTACAAACTGTGTATAGCGTTTTTGCATGCCCCGCATATCCCTCAGGTTGTCAGCATCTGCCTTTGTAAGGCTGCGCTCCAGGAGTAGCTTACTGTCATATGCGCCAAGGCCATAACGCTCTAGTGGCGTTAGTGGAGTGGCACTATGAACACGCATAAAGGACACGTCCGAGTGCTGGGCAGAATATGGCAGCACAAAGTCAATATCTGCACCCCTCATAGCCAGAGCTTTAGACATGTGATAACAAGCTACACCAAGCCCTCCACTATTATGAGGTGGGAGCTCCCACCCAAGCATAAGTATCTTCATAATGCTTGCTTGGCCAACTTTGTGCCAAAATGCTCCTTTTTGTTTACTCTTCTCGTACTATCTACTCATCTGGTATCAATTATATAAATACGCTTACGGTTTTACAAGGAGACTATACATATTACCGACTGGTGTTACAATTCTTGCCCGAAACTACACCTCTTCAATATCAACAGTTGATTTAATTTAATGTCTGTGTTATAATATAAAAATGGAACAAGACCCCAATCTTGGCCGAAGAGCTTATGAACTTGACAGTATAGTTGCTTCGACTATTGTTTCTGATCTTGAGCCCTACGAACGTACCGATCATATCGAACACGTCATTGGCCAACGAGGGGGAGTGGCTGGCGAGTACTTGCTGAGGACTTACTATACGCAGGTTGAAGATCTAGACGAATTTGGGAATGACGGTAAGCAAGCTTCTGGGCAAGCGCTACATATACGACACGAGGGTACTTCTGATGAATTAACCGTTATCGACTTCTCTTACCATCCGCAAGATGGAGTAAGCTTATTTTTCAATAAGGACGTTCTGGAGCTTATGGATCACAGAGATTTCTTTACTACAGATTTTGTTAAATATCCAATGATATATGAAATTTTGTCTGAAGCACAAGAATCGGGCAAAAGAGACGTTGATTTTATTATGGATAGCCCAATGATGTGGCTTATGCGAGCAAACTCCGAGTGGGTGTTTATGGATGAACTGCCCGATAGCACTACATTTAAATACTCTGTTTTCAGTAATGGCACTCTCTGTACTGTAAAAACCGAACAGTCATTAAGCAATGGCACCAATCGTGTTATATCTGTGCAATCTTATGACAATCTTGACGAACACGAAGTACAGCTTTTTAAGCAAGGTGGGTTCGTTACCATTACAAAACCGCAACAAGCAGACAAAGCCTCACAAGAAATCAATAGTGTATACCGAGGCCTAAACAATATATTTAGCTAAAGCTATTTTTTGCGGGGTTTAACTTCGTTGCGACCGAGATTTTTCTTGGTCTCAACATACAGCACGTGCTTACGTGCAATTGGGTCGTATTTGCGTAGTTCGAGCTTTTCAGGAGTATTCTGAACGTTTTTAACAGTATAGTACGTTCGGTGGCCAGTTTCTTCTGACACCAATCCTACAAGCTTTCGTTTGTCACCTTTTTTTGCCATAATTCTCGCTTACGCTTATGAGAAAACCTAGGTTTTCTCATCGCTCCGGGTGCGAAATGAATTCGACACTCGGGCTGCTCTTTCCTTTCGTAAATTTCTTCTATTCTAACAGATATAAACTTAAAAGTAAACTGGAGCCATCTGAGGGATTTGAACCCTCGACCTCATCCTTACCATGGATGCGCTCTACCCCTGAGCTAAGATGGCTTAACTGCGTTAATCGGCAATCGGCCATCTCGTCAATCTTGCAATGATGTTTGTTCTCTCAGGGGTAGAGCA
>CAZXTF010000031.1:6364-6672 GCA_964643605.1 uncultured Candidatus Saccharibacteria bacterium
ATGAATATATCAACTATTTTGCAGCCAGCTGCGCCCTGAGCTAAGATGGCGAATTAACTTGCTTACTATACCAAAGATTCTCTCTTTAAAAAAGTATCCTAACAGATTAGGAATTTCTGACATTTTTTGGTAGACTTGAATCTGTATTTGCCACCTTAGATTAGCTGGCGCAGTTTACTGCAAAACTATATTATTATATGTTTACTCTAACCAGCTGACCCAAGAAGCAAGAACAAATCGTACTTTTTATAATTGCCACCTTAGCTCAGCTGGTTAGAGCACCTGTTTTGTAAACAGGGGGTCGTCGG
>CAZXTF010000032.1:0-3731 GCA_964643605.1 uncultured Candidatus Saccharibacteria bacterium
CGGTAAAACTACAAAGCTATCTGACCAAAGTTGGCATAAAGCCGATCAATAACATCGTAGACGTGACTAACTACATCATGTATCTAACTGGGCAACCGATGCATGCATATGACTACGATAAGGTAAAAACATTAAGTGCTGGTGAGCCAAAACTTGTGGTCCGAAAAGGTAAAAAGGGTGAATCTCTCAAGGCATTGGGCGGTAAAACTATCGAGCTGCGAGAAGAAGACATTGTTATTGCAACCGATAAGCAAGCTATCGGGCTTGGTGGAGTAATCGGTGGCGCAGAGACAGAAGTAGATACTAGTACCAAAAATATAATTCTGGAATGCGCCAATTTCGACATGTACACTATCCGTCGCACTAGCATGGCTCATGGTTTATTTACGGATGCAGTTACACGGTTTACCAAAGGCCAGAGTCCGCTGCAGAATGATCGAGTTCTTGCCAAAGCAATCGAGGCTATCCATGAAGTTGCTGGTGGCTCTCAGGCAAGCAGTGTCATTGACGACTTAGGTCCTGCAAGTAAGCAAGGAAAGATTGCAGTTACGGCTAAAGATATTAACGATAGACTTGGACTGGACCTTAAGACGCATCAAATGGGAGAGTTGTTGAGAAATGTCGAGTTTATTTTCCCTGGCATTACAGATGAATCGATTGAAGTGAGTATGGAAGTCATACCTCCGTTTTGGCGGACGGATATTGAAATTCCGGAAGATGTGGTAGAGGAAGTTGGGCGACTGTACGGGTTTGACCACGTGCCGCTCAATCTGCCAAAACGGAATATCACACCGGTGGCGCCAGATACAGAGTTGCAAGCCAAAAAGGCTATTCGAACGCAGATGGCTCGTCTTGGAGCTAACGAGGTGCTGACCTACAGTTTTGTAAACGGCAAGTTGTTCAAACGGGCAGGCCAAGACGAGACAGAAGCGTATCAAATTAGTAATGCACTCAGTCCAGATCTTCAATACTACCGCCTGAGCCTCAGCCCAAGCTTGCTCAATCTAGTACACAGCAATATCAAGTCTGGCCACGATGAATTTGCACTATTTGAGATTGGCAAAGTTCACGGCAAGAGCCAGGTAAAAGACGATCTGCCAGAGGAATTTGGTCGAGTGGGTTTGGTGTACGCAAACAAAGCCAGCAAAAAAACAGCACCGTTTTATGAAGCAAAACAGCTTGCACTAGAGCTGTTCGCCAGTTTTGGTGTTACGCCGCAATTCACTCCATTGAAAAAACTTGAGATTACAGGGCATAAATTGTTTGATCAGCTAAAAGCTCCGTATGATATTGAGCGAAGTGCAGCTGTGTTTGATGGAGAGAAGTTTCTCGGTATTGTTGGTGAATTTTCGGATAGTGTTGTCTCGAATTTTAAGTTGCCTGCTCAAACAAGCGGATTTGAACTCTTTATGTCGGCGTTTACAGGTACGGCCCAGCCGAGCTACCAACCGCTCAGTCGCTTTCCGGCAATCGAGCAGGATCTGTGTCTAAAAGTATCTGCAAAAACTACATATCAAGAGCTTTTAACTGCTGTTACTGATCTTGCAGAAGAACATAAGCTAGCGGATGTACAGGTTGCGGTCTCGCCAATCGACATCTATCAAGACGAAAAAGACCAAACCCACAAGCAAATCACCGTACGTTTGCAAATTGTGAGCTACGAAAGGACGCTTACCAGCGAGGTTGCTAGTAGTCTACTCGAAGCAATAGCTCTCGACGTAAAAACTAGCTTGGGTGCTACCAAAATCTAGTAGGGGTAAGGTATACTAGGTATATAGTTAAGAGAGGGGAAAATGGGAAAAGCCAAAGAGCATTCAAAGCGTGTATTTATTATTGTCATCGTTGTGACATTTTTACTATCATCACTAGGTTTTACCGGATTAGTTATCTGGGAAATGACTAGGGAGAAAAAAGACGATCCAACAGCTGAGTTACAAAAGCAACTCCAAGAACAACTAAATCAACAAAACAAGGAGGGTACATTGGAAGGAACAAAATTAGAAGGCTTTACGCCAGTGCCAAAAGTCGATAGCTTACAAAAAATTGATACTCAAGTAGGTACTGGTGCCGAAGTAAAACCGGGCGATACCGTAACGGCTCACTATACTGGTGCTGTAGCTGCAACGGGTATAATTTTTCAGAGCTCACACGATCGTGGTCAGCCAATTCCGTTTGGCCTTGACCAAGTAATTAAGGGTTGGACAGACGGCGTACCTGGCATGAAAGAGGGCGGCAAAAGACGAATCCTTATCCCGGCCGAGCAAGCATATGGGGCAAATCCTCCGCAGGGTTCAAATATTCCTGCCAATGCAGATTTAGTGTTTGACATCGAAATCGTTAAAATAGGTGAATAACACAACATATAGGGTCTTGAAAAAACAATAAGCGCTATATATAATGAATATACAAAGTAAAGTTACATAAAATAAAGGAAGAATATGGCAAAAAATATCACTATTTTTACTACCAATACTTGCGCATACTGCGTTATGGTTAAAAAGTGGCTTTCCAGCAAAGACATTGGCTACGAAGAGGTGAATCTGGACATTCACCCAGAGCGTCAAAAAGAAGCGTTTGAGTTGAGTGGTCAACTGGCAGTGCCAGTAACGGTGGTAACCAAAGAGGATGATAGTAAGGAAGTTATAGTGGGGTATAATCTAGCCAAACTCGCCCCCGCCGTTGCCTAAACGAAGTCTGGCATAAATAGCTTCGTTGATAACTCTGCTACTCACTCGTCGTATCTTTAAATACGACTCGCTGCGTTGCTCGCTATCGCCTTGCTCTTCACTGCCAGATTCGCTTAGATTAATTGCACTACCCAAAAACAACGAGATGAAGATATACTAGAGAGATACAAGATTATATGAGTGAGATAAAGACAGAACATGAGGTCATAATGATTGGGGCAGGGCCAACTGCTCTAGCTGCCGCTATTTACACGACCCGAGAAGATATTGAGACGCTATTGATTGAGAAAGGCGTTATTGGCGGTCTGGCGGCTATTACTGACTGGGTAGATAATTATCCGGGTTTTCCAAAGGGTGTTGCTGGGCTCGAGCTAGCGCAGGGCTTGCAAGATCAAGCAGAGCGTTTTGGTGCCAAAATTGACTTTGGTGAAGTCAGTAAAATCGCTAAAAAAGACAACAAAATTGTAGTTACCACAGAGAGTGGAGAGCTAAACGCCAAGGCTGTACTGATTGCCACGGGTAGCGACTACAAACGCCTCGGTATCCCGGGCGAAGAAGAGTACTACGGCAAAGGCGTGCACTTTTGTGCAACCTGTGACGGTGCTTTTTATAGAGACAAACGGCTAGCGGTAGTTGGTGGTGGTAACTCTGCCGTGCAAGAAGCTATTTTCCTTACTCGTTATGCCACGCATATCGATCTGCTGGTACGCAGCGACAAGATGCGAGCTTCGGACGTGCTACAAAAAGAGCTTAAAAAACACGAAGACAAAATTACCGTACACTTCAATACCACTACTGATGAAGTTTTGGCCAAAGATGGAAAAGTTATTGGTGTGGCGGGTACCAAAGATGGTAAAGAAAAAGTAACGATTGACACTGACGGGGTGTTCATATTTATCGGTCTCAAGCCAAACACAGGTTTTCTGCAGGGTAGCGGTGTAGAGTTAGACGAGATTGGCTTGGTTAAAACAGATGCAACGCTTCATACCAAAGTCCCTGGTGTGTTTGCAGCGGGTGATGTGCGCAGTGGCGCAACTATGCAAA
>CAZXTF010000032.1:3741-5701 GCA_964643605.1 uncultured Candidatus Saccharibacteria bacterium
CAGTGCCACTGGTGAAGGTGCAACTGCAGCCCTCGAAATCCGCAAGTATTTAGAAGACCTCGAACGAAACTAGATAGCCTGGTAGCCGGGGAAGAAGTCGGTATGGATGCGACTGCCGTGTACGCCGCTTTCTTTTAGTTCTTTGTCCAGCATTTCTACCATTGGCTCTGGGCCAGATAGGTAAATACGACGTTCCCCCTCTTTGCTGGCTCGCAAGATCTCAGACGGAGTAATATGCCCACTCATGCCATGCCAGTTGGTTGGTGGATCCGTTAAGATAACTCGAAAGTTACTGCCCAAAGACTCGAATGTTTCTTTAAATGCTACATCCTCCAGCTTCCGAGCTGCGTAGATCGTCTTGATATCACGCTTTTCGTTTGTCTCGTTCAAAAAATCGATAATGCTGTGAAACGGCGTGCAGCCCATACCGCCAGCTACAAAAAGAAGGGGGATAGAAGGATCTTTTGGTAAAACAAAATCGCCCATGGGGTTTGCCATCTGCAGCCTGGCACCTGGCCGAAGATTCTTAAGAGCAGTCTTGTACGTGCTACTTTGATGTTCGGCAAATCGAGTAGATATGGTCAGGAGTTCATGAGTGGGAGAACTGGATATTGTAAACCAGCGCTTCTCACCTCTGTTATCTGGGTTTTTATGAGCAAGCTTGAGCTCTATAAACTGCCCAGCAACAAAACGTAGTGGCTTAACAGGCTCAAAATAAAAACTATAAATGTGCTTTGCAATCTCTTTTTTATGAATAAACACTACATCAAACATCATTTAAACCTCTTTAGTTTGTCTGGAAAGTCTGTGGTTATCATAACTTGTGGGTAAAAAATATGAAAAAACCTAATAAACCACGGGCGATTAATAGGCGAAGTGATCATCTTGAGTTTCGAGCGTTTAGCGTACCAATACAAGAATGGGTTGTAATGCGAAAAGCCGGTACTAATACCACTGAGTCCTAAAAGTTTTGCGTTGTGGATAGCATTAAATGGTGCATGATCATTGATGGCGTAGGTCTCGAAGCCTGGAGCTTCCTGAATAAAAATGAACAGCTCTGGATGATTGCCCGAAATAACCATGGGTTTTGTGCCTTTGTGCTTTTTGAGCTCACGAGCTAACACTTTGGCCCAACCGGTGCCTTTGCCTTCGACCACCAACGGTGTATCCCCCGCTGCTTCAAAGGCTTCTGCAAGCGTGGGGATGGGTTCGCCGCTGTGCGTTACGGTTGTGCCAATCTCTTTTAGAGTTAGGTCGGACACTTTATCACTTTTACCGGCGATGCGGAGTAGTGTGTCGTCGTGGCAGAGAACTAGCTTGCCATCTTTCGTAACTTGAATATCACATTCCAGCGCATCAGCACCTTCTTGCTTGCCAATTTCAAGCGCCTTCAATGTGTTTTCTGGAGCCAAACCTGCAGCTCCCCGATGACCTATCACGAACATATGCTACATTATAAGGTATAGATTAGTTAAAAATGAGGAAATAACGTGGCAGATTTTAATAAAATTTTAGATGCGGGTGATGTAGATAACGGCATTATTAATACAATCGTTGAGATTCCAAAGTGGTCTACACTTAAGATTGAATGGAACCGAGAGCTGGCGGTGTTTGAGCTTGACCGAGTAGAACCAAGTGTTTTCGCAAAGCCAGTTAACTATGGTTTTATTCCGCAGACTTTGGACGAAGATGGCGACGAACTGGATACTTTAATAATTACAAACGACCCTATTCCAACAGGGGTGTACCTGAAAGCTCGAGTAATTGGTGTGTTGAAATTTGTTGATGACGGTGAAGTAGATGACAAAATTATCGTAGTTCCAGCTGATGATCGAAATACTGACGATGCGCTGCAATCGATTGATGACTTGCAAGAACGGTGGAAGCAAAAGATCGAGCATCACTTCTCCCACTACAAAGACCTCAAAAAACCTGGCAGTACGAAAGTCGAAGGCTGGGG
>CAZXTF010000033.1:0-5258 GCA_964643605.1 uncultured Candidatus Saccharibacteria bacterium
ACTCTCATCACTTGCTTGGAAGGCAGGTATATTAGCCATTATACGACGCCCGCACGGCGGTCTAACAGAGGTGATTATATCATACTTTGGCTAGATGTCGTGGAGGATTTCTATCTTAGCGCCAAGAGAGTTAAGGCGAGCAGCTAGGTCCTCATAGCCTCGGTTGATCGAATATACATTTCTAAGCATAGATGTACCTTTGGCAGATAGCATGCCAATAAGCAATAAAACTGCAGGTCGTAGAGCTGGCGGGCAAACAATATCGGCCACATGCCAGCGAGTTGGTCCATCTATATACGCTCGGTGGGGGTCAGCAAGCGTTACATTAACGCCAAGTTTACGGAGCTCGGTATAGTACAACGCTCGTTCTTCATAAGTCCAGTCGTGTATCAGAGTTCTGCCTTTGGCTACTGCCGCAATTGGTACGAAATAGGGGAGGTTGTCGATGTTAAGACCGGGGAAGGGCCTAGCGTAGATTTTTTCATCCAGAGCCTTTAGCTTATGGTTGTGCTTATGGACTGTTATGTCCACAAGTTCAGTATAGCCATTAGATGCCTTGTACCGTTCGCCAATGTCGGTTTGTAGCCCCATCTTCTCGAGCTTTAAAAGCTCAAGTTCTAAGAATTCAATTGGCGCACGTGTAATAGTGATTTTTGAGTTTGTCGCAACTGCAGCAGCCACAAAAGTCATAGATTCAATAGGGTCTTCGCTTGGATAATACGTAACGTTTTTCTTAATGTCTTTTACGCCTTTGACTTTGAGCGTACTGGTACCAATTCCGTCGATCTTAACCCCAAGTTTTTTCAAGAAATAACAGAGGTCTTGCACCATATAGTTGGCGCTCGCCATTTTGATAGTAACTTCATTGTCTTGCCGAGCAGCAGCCATTAGGACATTCTCGGTGGTGGTGTCACCAGATTCATACAAAACCACATGCTCTGGCATTTTTTCTCGGACTGTAACGTTATAAAAACCAGTTTTTGCAGCTATATCGACGCCGAATTCTTCGAGGGCGTACAAGTGTGGCTGAACGGTGCGTTTGCCAAGCTTACATCCTCCAGCGTAGGGAATCTTAAATTCAGGGAACAGATGCATAAGTGGTCCAAGCATCATAATAACGCTACGAGTTTTTCGGGCGGCCATCTTGTCCATTTTGGCCATATTGAGTTGCTCTGGTGGCTTTATCTCTAGGTCATTATTTGCCAGCCAGCGTACTTTTACATCGATGCTTACCAAAACTTCGATAAGTCGATTAACTTCTTCAATCCGTGGCATTCGTTTGAGCCGGGTAGTTCCTTTGTTGAGTAGAGCCGCAAATAGTAGACAAACAGCAGCGTTTTTAGATACTTTGGTCTCGATACTGCCAGAGAGTTCGTGGCCGCCTTCTATACGCAAGTTCACTGCCTCATTGCCAAGGCTAATGAGCGGTTTATTTAGAGCATCGCTAATTCGCCCCAAAGTCTCTAGGCTTAAGTTTTGCTTACCTTTTTCAATTCGGTTAATAGCACTTTGGCTAGTGCCTAGTCTGCGAGCCAGCTCTGCCTGGGTTAAGCCTCTCTCTTGCCTGATCTGGTAAATAAGGGCCCCGATCTTCTTGTTTGCGACATTCATAACCAATTAAGTATATCAAATATGATATTGACCTAACAATCTTCTTAAATCCTAAAATAACAGTTACAATATATGTATGATATAGCTTGCCTGAACTCAGTGAAATGTATAAAGTAAGCTAATTCTGAGGAGAAAAAATGAAAGACCAAGAAATCAAGCAGCTAATTATTGCTGAAGAAAAACGCCAACGTGAGGGCTTGGAGCTTATTCCGAGCGAAAATTACGTGAGTCGTGATGTGCTCGAAGCAATGGGGAGCGTGTTTACCAATAAGTATTCCGAGGGTTACCCAGGCAAACGATATTACGGTGGACAAGAATACACCGACCAAGTAGAACAGTTAGCTATCGACCGAGCTAAGACGCTATTTAAGGCCGATCACGCTAATGTACAGCCACACTCTGGGGCACCAGCCAACGAGGCTGTGTATAGCGCTTGGCTTGAGCCTGGAGACACGGTGCTGGCAATGGATCTAAGTCATGGTGGGCACTTAACACATGGGGCTCCTGTAACTCGCTCGGCAAAGCTGTATAACTTTATTCGCTACAAGATGAAAGATCCTGCTACTGGTGAGATTGACTATGAAGAACTTCGCCAGTTGGCGCTAGAGCATAAACCCAAAATTATCTTAGCTGGATTTAGCGCATATCCTAGGGAGCTCGATTACGCTAAGTTTGCCGAAATTGGCAACGAAGTGGGGGCACTACTGATGGCCGATATGGCACATATTGCTGGCCTGATTGTCGGGGGGGTAGCTAAGAATCCATTCGATTATGGTTTTCATGTTATTACAACCACTACGCACAAGACTCTGAGAGGTCCTCGTGGCGGACTTATTGTAAGTAAAGGAGTAGTCGGGAATCCGCTAAAAGCACCAGAAAAGACGCTCAAGAATATTCCAACACTTATTGATCGAGCGGTTTTTCCGGGCATGCAGGGTGGCCCGCACGAGCACATCATAGCCGCCAAAGCTGTAGCATTTGGCGAAGCGCTACAACCAGAATTTAAAGAGTATGCTGCTCAAATTCTAAGAAATGCAGAGGCGTTAGCAACTGCTCTAAAAAGTAGGGGTTTCAAACTTGTCACTGGTGGCACGAGCAACCATTTGATCTTGGCCGATGTACATGCCAGTTTTGGTATTGATGGCAATGAGGCAGAGACTGCTCTGGACAAAGTTGGCCTTACGCTTAACAAAAATGCCATTGCCGATGACCCATTACCACCGTTTCGCCCCAGCGGTATCCGTCTTGGTACGCCTGCTATTACCACTCGTGGCCTTAAAGAAGCTGACATGGAAAAGATTGCTGAGTGGATGAAGCAGGCTATCGAAAATCGAGAAGATGAAAAAATACTTAACACGTTAAGTATCGAAGTAAAAGAATTTGCCACGCAATTCCCACTTCCAAGCGGTAGTTAACATGTTAAGTATTAAATAAGCTCTGGTTCTTGTTCGAGCTGAATATCGAATTTCTTTTTGACTGCTGCAACGATTGCATCTCGAAATGCGATGAGTGCTGCGGTATTTTGTGCTCGTTCATTGACTAGTACAAGAGGCTGTTTGTCCCAAATTGCCATGCCAGTATTGGGCTCACGGTAGCCCTTCAGGCCTAAATATTCGATACACCAAGCCGCCGAAACTTTAACAGTATCATCGCTAATATCCCAATAGACGATGCTCGGAAAGTGCTCTTTGAGCTCCTCGAGCTGTATGCGAGGAATAAATGGATTCGCAAAAAATGATCCGCAGTTGGCAACTTGGGCTGGGTCGGGTAGTTTGCTGGTCCGAACGGCGATAACCGCCTCTCGAATATTGGCAGAAGTATACTCTGTGATATTGTGCTCGGTTAGGTAATTCTGTAGCGATGCATAAAAAGGCGGCATTGGCGTGGCTGTACCCAGCGAGAGAGTGATAGAAGTAATCAAAAACCTGCCTCGATCTTTTGTCTTGAAACGACTTGTTCTGTAGCCAAAATCGCACTCAATTTTTGGCAGGGTTACCATCCGTTTTTCGTTGCGATCATAAGCCTGTACGCATACCAGCACATCTGAGATCTCTCGGCCATATGCCCCAACATTTTGCACTGGCGTGGCTCCAGCCAAGCCTGGTATAAGAGAGAGTTGCTCAATACCCGAAAGGCCTTTTTCGACGGTGCGGGCTACAACATTATCCCAATTTTCACCTGCCCCAACAGTTATATACGTGTGTTCGTCCTGAGGCTGAAGCTCGAACCCCATTATCTTATTGACCAAAACCAATCCATCATAGCCTGCATCACCCCAGATGATGTTGCTGCCAGAACCAATCATAATGAGGTTTTGTACTCCCTTAGTCTCGGCCCATGCTACCGCCGATTCTATCTCGCCAGTGCTAGAAACTTCTAGCAAATAGCGTGCATTGCCACCTAGTCGCATAGTGGAGTGTTTTGACAAAGAGACATTTTCTTGAGGACTCATAGCTGCTCTTTAGTATAACCGAAATGATTCTAGAAAGTTTGTAGTGCTAATTAAAACAGAGTCTTGAAAAATCCCCACAGCGGCGTAACATAGAAGGTATGAAGCATACAAATGAAGGACCATATCAAGCCTTGGGGGCACGCATAAAACTACTACGAGAACAGTGGCAACAAAGTGTCGGTGAAGTTTCTGGAACACTCGAGATTGATGAAGCTACGTTGCTCGCCATCGAAAATGGCCAAACTATGCCCGCCGATGAACTTCTTGATATGCTTATTAGTCACTTCTTGTTGACCGGAGAGCAGGCTGATGAACTGAGAGAAATGGTAGAGCAATACAACAATCAGGCTAGCGATGCGCTCATGGGCGGTATTGAAGATATGCTGATGAAGCAAGTGGTTATGTATTTGCCGATCGACAATAAGATTGTCTACACCGACAGTATGAACGCAACGGTAAATGACCATGGTGTAGTGCTACAGTTTATGCAAAATACTGGTCCAGATGGTCAACAGATTCCTGTTAGCAAAGTAGGGATGAGTCGAGAACACGCTGAGCGGATGATAAAAGTACTTCGCTCTACGCTCGATCAGCACGATCGCTCTAGCGACCAAAAAGCCCTCCCTTCTTAGTAGTAGCCTTCTGTCTCTGCTTGAGCCTCGATAATCTCTAGATTTTGCTCTTTTGCAACCTCTTCTATGTGTGGATCGACTTTGACAAACTCTGCAATTACTAGTTTAAGCATTGGATCGAGTCGACCATCGTAAGCCCACTTGGGAAATGATTTATCGATAAAATGTCGAGGCTTGGCTTTCTCTAGTGCACGGGCAGTCCTCTTGCTGCGGGGAATTTTCTGTATACGAGCAGTATCTTCATATTCTGCATATTCTTCAAAAAGCTCCAAGTCCATCTCTGTGTGCATAATTGACATGATTATATAATGATACCATCTAATGTCAAAATATTGTTCTAGAAATGACATGCATAATGTGATAGAATTACCTCTGTATTTTAGATTTTTTGACCACTTACGCACCGGTAGCTCAGCGGATTCTGGTCTCTGTCTTCGGAACAGAGGGTCGGGGTGAGAACTGCCAGCGGCAGTTCGCAAGGAAATCTTCCGATGGCAACTAGTTTGCCAATCGTGAAGTTTCGGGCTCGCCGAAGGTGAGTCGAATCAGGATTCGAACCTTAA
>CAZXTF010000034.1:0-4991 GCA_964643605.1 uncultured Candidatus Saccharibacteria bacterium
GCTGAATAGGTGATCTTGTAAAATAAAAACATTTTACAGGCACTATGGGTGCCCCAAAACAAAAATGAATCAAAACAAACACAAACCAGTTCTTTTAAGCGAAGTAAAAGACATTCTGGCTCCTAAGCGGGGTCAGAGGTATTTAGACGTAACTGCAGGCTATGGTGGCCATGCGAGCGCAGTTATGGAAGCGATAGGGTCTAGCGGCTCTGCCGTTTTGGTCGACAGAGACCAAAACGCAATAAAATACCTGTCTGAGACGTTTAAAAATCGATCAGACGTGGAAATTATCCATAATGATTTCTTGTCGGCAAGCAAGGATTTGCAGGCAAAAGGTGCGAAGTTTGATCTGATTCTAGCAGATCTTGGGGTGTCATCACCGCACCTTGACAATGCCATGCGTGGTTTTTCTTTTAGCAAAGAAGGGCCTCTGGACATGCGAATGGACGACAGGCAGTCAGTAACTGCCGCAGATATTGTAAATACTGCCGATGCGGCAGAGCTTGTACAGATTCTGCGAGACTATGGAGAAGTTAGTAATGCTCCAAAGTTAGCTCGACTAATCATCGAGAATCGTCCGTTCCAGACGACCAAAGAGCTGGCAACAGTAGTCGCTAAGACATCCAAGCGATGGGCAAAAACTCATCCTGCAACCAAAGTGTTTCAGGCGCTGAGAATTGCAGTCAATCAAGAGCTAGAGCTATTAAAAGAGGCTCTACCAGTCTGGATTGATCTGCTAAACGATAATGGCAGGTTAGTAGTCATTTCGTTTCATAGCCTAGAAGATCGTTTGGTAAAACAAGCCTTCGCCGAATATGGCGGGGGTGGTTACGATGCAATTGTACAGATATTGACCAAGCATCCGGTTGAGGGCGACAAAACCGAAATAGTTTTTAATCCGCGTGCACGTAGTGCAAAACTACGAGCCGTAGCGAAAATAAAAATATAGAAAGGGGGATGCCAAAAATGCCCATACAGGTACGAAGCACCTCCCGAGCTTATAAAATTCGAGTAAAGGTTATTTAACCCGAGCTTAAATTTTAAAAGCCAGGCTCTCCTCTGGTCTAGTACCGGGGGAGAGCACCAAAAATATAAACATAACAAAAAACAAAAGAGATATGACATATTCAAGTTCACTATCGATGGGTCGCAGAAAATTTGCTACTCGACACCAAAACGTTGTTAACTGGGGCGAACAAACACGGGCATTAGGACCTGTGAGTAACACGGTAATCTTGGTAGTTCTGAGCTGTCTATTGGGACTTTTATACCTTACTCAGGTTACAAAGACCAATGCCAGCGGCTACAAGGTAGATGGCTATGAGAAGCAATATAGCCAACTACAGAAAGAGCACGATGAGCTGCAGCTGTCTGCTGCACGATTGCAGTCATTAGACCGAGTTGCAAACAGCCAGCAGGCTAAAGAGCTAGTGTCTGTAGCGCCAAGTACCACGGTTCGTTAAAAATATAGAGCAAGGATCCTCCTGTAGCCATAGAGCGATCCGCAACATCTTAGTACATGCAAAAAATATCTTCTCGTTCGTTCAGCAATGCTCGACTAGACCTTTTTTATGGTTTGGTCATGATAATTTTTGCAATTTTTATTGTACGTTTATTTTATATCCAGGTTATCCAGCACAGATATTATGCCAATGCTGCATTGAGCGGCCAGTATAAAGAGTATGAAATCCCGGCGGAGCGGGGGATTATTGTAGCGCACGATGGGGATACAGCTGTGCCGATTGTGCTCAACGAAGATAAATTTACACTATTTGCTGATCCAAAACACATCAAAGAACCCGCTAAAACAGCTGAAGATCTAGTTAAAGTTACTGGTGGTGACAAGTCTGAGTATGAAGAAAAATTGATCAGTAAGACTCGTTACGCAGTACTAGCAAAAAAACTCGATGCAGTTCAGAGTGAAAAAATTAAGGAACTAGAACTAAAGGGTATTGGTCTGCGAACAGAATCGATCAGGACATATCCGCAGGGAACACTGGCAGCTCAGATACTGGGCTTTGTGAATGATGAAGGAAAAGGTACCTACGGCATTGAACAGGCTTTAGATGAGCAGCTTCGGGGTAAGTCTGGTGAACTCAAGGCAGTCACTGATGTTCGGGGAGTACCGCTGGCCGCCAATGGAGATAACGTCCGTAAAGAACCTGTTCAGGGTAAGCAAGTTACATTGACGATTGACCTAGGTATGCAAAGAAAAGTTGAAGACCTCCTAAAGGATCATATACCTGCAGTACGCTCAAAATCTGGGAGCGTTATTGTGATGGACCCGAATACGGGGGCAGTCAAAGCTATGGCTAACTTCCCAACGTATAATCCGGCAGAGTTTTATAAAGTCTCTGATGCGAGCGTATTCAACAATGCAGCAGTCAGCTCGCCACTAGAGGTGGGTTCAGTCATGAAGACACTTACCGTAGCCGCTGGTATGAACGAGAATGTGATGAATGCAAATACAACGTATCCTGATCCAAGCTACTGGAAAATCGACGATGCGACAATTAGGAATGTCGAAGAGGATGGTGGGGCAGCAACTCGCTCTGTGCCTGATATTCTACGATACTCGCTCAATACGGGAGCAACCTGGGTGCTTATGCAGCTCGGTGGCGGGAAGATCAACGAACAGGCTCGAACCAAGTGGCATGACTACATGGTTAATCATTATAGGTTTGGACAGAAGACTGGTATCGAGCAAGGTTATGAGGCAGAAGGCTACGTGCCGGACCCAAATGATGGCTATGGGTTGAATATTCAGTATGCTAACACAACGTTCGGGCAAGGGGTTAACATTACACCTATCCAGTTTGCAGCAGCCTTTTCGGCGAGTATCAACGGAGGAAAATATTATAAACCACACCTCGTTGAGCCAGATAATAGCAAGTCAACAGTTGTAAATGATGCAGTAGTTCGGCCAGATATTTCGGAGCAAATGCGGGTGATGCATGAAAACTCGGTTGCTAAAAATTACACATTTTTGAAGCGCTCGGGTTATCGTATTGGTGGCAAAACTGGTACAGCTGAAATTACCAAACCAGGTGGGGGTTATTATGACGATCGCTACAACGGAACATTTGTTGGGTATATTGGTGGTGATAAGCCAGAATACGTCATTATGGTGCGTGTTGATGAACCGCATGTGCCTGGTTACGCAGGTACTAAAGCTGCCGCACCTCTGTTTGCTAAGGTTACTGACATGTTGATAAATAATTTTTCGGTGCAGGCTTCGCAGTAGGTTTATAAAGGTAAAAAAGGTATACTATTGAAGAGATAAAACCAAAACTATGACAAACTCACTTCTTTTCGGCATTGAAAATTCACAACTTATAGAAATCTTATTTTTTGCTTTCTTAGGTTTTCTTCTGAGCATGGTTATTACGCCGCTCTATACCACGCTGGCGTATCGGTATAAATGGTGGAAGAAGCCTCGTTCTACCGCAGTAACAGGCGAGAAGGCCAAGCTATTCGCAAAATTGCACCATGCTAAGCATGAACGACATATACCCACAATGGCGGGATTGATCTTTCTGGTTTCGGTTACTTTAGTAACACTTTGCTTTAACTTCTCCAGGGCTCAAACATACCTTCCGCTGGCAGCTTTTGTAGGGGCCGGTGCTATTGGACTGATCGACGATATCATCAATATTAGAGGTACCGGCCGAGGTATCGCAGGTCTCAACTCTAAGTTAAAATTACTTCTTACGACGATCATAGCACTTATCGGTGGGTTATTCTTTTACTTTAAGCTAGATGTAAACAGCATTAATGTACCTGGCTTTGGTGATGTAGCTATTGGCTGGCTGATCATCCCGTTATTCGTGCTGGTTATTGTAAGTACCGCCAATGCAGTTAATATTACTGACGGGCTTGATGGACTGGCAGGTGGTTTGGCTGCAATGTCGTTTAGTATTTACGCTATTATTGCTTTCCTGGAAGGGCGTTTTGGGGTCGCAGGATTTTGTATGGCAATTGTTGGTGCACTCCTAAGCTATACCTGGTTTAACATCTATCCAGCCCGGTTCTTTATGGGGGATGTCGGCTCGTTTGCGCTCGGTACAGCCTTGGGTGTCGTGGCGATGATTACCGACACAGTACTTCTGTTACCGATCATTGGCGGTGTGTTTGTTATGGAGGCAGGTTCAACACTTCTACAGATTTTGTCTAAGAAGCTCAGGGCAGGCAAGAAAATTTTCAAAGTTGCACCAATTCATCATCATTTTGAAGCGCTGGGGTGGCCCGAGACTAAGGTTACAATGCGGTTTTGGGTGCTTGGACAAGTCTTTGGGGTGCTCGGGCTGATTATCTTTTTGGTAGATACATACCACATGTAGGAGTCTAACAATGTTTTCTAGAAAAAAAAGACGACCATCGGCACTCGCAAGGCCTAATCAACAAAATCAACACAGGGCAGGCAGTGGTAGCTCGTCATCTGTGGCTCGCAAGCATCGTCCAGACTACATGCTTCTTATACTATGTTTGGCATTATTGAGCATTGGACTCATTGTGGTTTACTCTATTAGCCCTGGGCTTGCTGCTGCACGAAATGTGAGTGAAAACTACTTTACTGGAAAGCAGGTTATTGCTATTGGTTTGGGTCTTATAGTGTTTGCTATTTGTAGTGCTATACCAGTTTCTTTCTGGCAAAAAAACTATAAAATACTGGCATTAGCGGCTATTGTAGCAGCTATCGGGGTACAGATATTTGGCAGTGAAGTCAACGGAGCATCTCGCTGGATTCAGGCTGGTGGTTTATCATTTCAGGTAGCTGAACTAATTAAGTTAGCGCTTATTGTTGGCCTAGCAACCTTCTTGGTCGAACGTATTAGTAAGGGGCAGATTGAGTCAACTTCGGCGACATTAAGACCACTCTTGATTTTGATGGCGGCCATCGGTATTGTAGTTGCCAAGTTCGAGAGCGATCTAGGATCTGCTGGTGTGATGTTGGCAATTATTATGGTCATGGCTTTTACGGCTGGCTTACC
>CAZXTF010000035.1:0-4465 GCA_964643605.1 uncultured Candidatus Saccharibacteria bacterium
CGATAACGGGGCAGTCCTAACAGACGCTACCCAAGCTTCAAAGTCTTGCTCGGTAGTAGATTTGGCAACAAATTTCATCCCAGAGAACCCTTCCCCACTTATATTAGCCGAAACTCCGTTATACTCGCCTTCTTCGTTTGCGATTAAGTGTAGTTTAGTCGACATTCCGGTCATTGCATAGATCTGCCCACCAAGTTGTGGGATCCAAAATGAATTCATTGGGGCGTCAGACGTAATTTGGAAGTTTATAGGGGTTTCTTTGGGGAATTGTATGTAATTTACAGTAGCAATTTTCTGGTCCGGGTATATAAAAAGCCATTTCCAGTCGAGGGCAACTACCTGTATTGTCAGAGGCTTTTTGTCATGAGCAAGGGGCTTTGCTGGGTCGAGTTCGTGGCTTGATCGCCATGTAATAACCGACAGAACCATGATTAACGCTATTGGGATTCCCCACCAGATAGTCTCAAGGATTTTATTATGGTCCCAATCTGGAGTGTACCGAGCTTTAGTATTACCCGCTCGATATTTCCAGGCTATAAATATTGTAAGTATAAAAACAGGGATAATAACAATCAGAGACAACAGCGAAGCGAAGACTATTAAGTCCATTTGTTTTTGGGCAATCTGCCCTTCTGGTTGCAAAACTGCTACTGTCCGAGTGTTCACAAACCAAGCAATTACACCAACAAACCCTACTGCTAGTGATACGGCGGCAATTTTTCGTTTTATCTTCATAGCCAACTCGGCAAGCCCAAACCTAAACCCTCCAAATGTTCCCCTCTACTATACCATTACACTATCGGCAGCCCAAAAGCATGTGGTATAAATATACATATGAGTTACGAAACTGAACCAGAGGCATTTACCCCAGAGAGGAAAGGAGTCAAGGTTTCTTTTAAGAATGGCCCCAAAGATCCGCATCTAGGAGCAGGTGGTGTTGTTGTGGTCGGAATCGTCAAAGGACCTTCAAAATTTATGACACCAGAGGTGACTGAAAAGTTGCGAGAAAAATACTTTGCAGAGCAAGATCATGACACTAAAATCGTCGACCTTGAAGGATATACGCACCGTCAGGCAAACAAAATAATTAAAGGTTACCGTTCAGAAATGCAGAGCGAAGGGCTCCTGAGAGATCCAGAATATCACCACCCAGAGCCACGTAATCTCCCGTTTCCTCTCGCTGCTATAGAGCGGTGGCTAGATGCTCGGGCTGATGCAAGAGCAGAAGAAACTCACCAAGGCCATATAGCATACGCCGAAAAACAAGCCAATCAGTGCCAATACGGCTAGTTTTTGCCTTCGAGTTTGTGGATCTGAGCGTGGTTAAGGCCGTAATAGTGGGCTATTTCGTGCCATAGGGTGTTGCGGACATTATTTCGCAGGTCTTTCATGCCTCGAGAATTGTGTGTAATTGGGTTTTTAAAGATAGTAATCTTATCGGGCATAGAATACGGAGCATTAGATGACTTCAAAGGGCGTGGTATGCCTTCAAACAAGCCAAAGAGCGTTTGGTCGCAGCGCAGCTTTAGCTTCTGGCGCTGTTCGGGACTAGGCTCGTCCTCAACGACAATAGCGAGATTATCGAGGCTGTCCATGTGTAGTTTAGAAATGGCCTTAAAACCATCGTTTACCAGATCCTCAAATTGTTTGTCATCAATGTTCATTCAGTTAGTGTATCAACTCCGACCCAAACATACTCCCACGATTCTGGGTCTGGCCCCTGTTGTCCTGCTCCGTCTGGATAGCTCGGGATCCAGCCGTGCTTTTTAGCATTTTCGTAGTTATTGGCACTGAGCCAGGTAAAGCACTTAGAGTTTTTAAAGGTAGGATACGGGTCGTTCTCGCAAGAAATATCTACCGTGTAGCCAGTATGGTGTCGTGAGTAACCTGGCAGGGCCGTAGAGCGTAGTACTTGGTTGATCTGTGCATCATACGCTCCAGAAGCTATAGCAGCAGGAGCAACGCCCACTAAGCGGTTAAGAAATATTGCTTTTTGATCTTCAGCAGATCTGTAGCCTGCAGTAAGACCTAGGTTAATCCCCTGTGCTTTTGCGGCTGCTTTCATGTCTAGCCATGGCTGTGTAGCTCGTTCTTGTAGCAGATGGCCCTTCCCGGCATCACGAAATGTGTCTGTGACTGGTGCACTTTGTGGTAAATAACCTTTTGCGAGCGCTAGCTTACGGATATGAGCATCCGCTTCGGGGTTGCCAGTAATTACTGTTTTTTCACTAATTTCGTGGGTATTTGGGTATGCAATCGAGTTATAAAGGTTTTTAAACTCCTCGCCAGTGAAGGTTTTTAAAACGCCTTTTTTGGGCTCTTCAGTAGTAGCTGCAATAGTCTGCTTATTTTCTGTAACAGATGGATTTTTAGCATTTTCGTGGGTATAGTAATATCCCCCGCCAGCAGCTACAAGAACCACCACAAAGAGTAAAATAGGCTTTTTACTCCTCCTTTTTTGCTTTTGTTGGACCTTTCTTGGCTCTATAACTTGCATGCTCCACCATCGCCTTTATCTACCACAAGTATATCCTAAAAATAAAAAAGCCAGACCGAAGTCTGACAATTTGGCTGGGATGGAGGGATTCGAACCCCCGAATGCCAGGACCAAAACCTGGTGCCTTACCACTTGGCCACATCCCATTATTGTTAAATTATACTCCTAAGGGTTCGAATCTGATTCGACTCACCTTCGGCGAGCCCGAAACTTCGCTATTGAAAACAAGTTTTCATCGGAAGGTTTCCTTACAAACTGCTTTCGAGCAGTTCTCACCCTGCATACCGAGAAGCAAAACTGATACTTTACTACCCAGCCAGACTCTATTAACAGAGTAAATAACCTGTCTATACTACCAATTTTCCTCTAATAAATAAAGCTATACACCTTCTATAAAAGTGTTTATAAAGTCTGTTATGCGTGTTTTGATGCTTTTTATGGTGTTCTCTCGCTGTAATATGCTCGGAGTTGTCTTAAGAACGTCTCCTAGGTCGTGGTCTCGTGGCATGCGACTATTAAAGGCATATCTCTCTAGCAGCGCCTGAGTCTTTTCTGGGTCTAGACCTTCGTTTTGACAGAGCGACTCAAAGGCTGCCTGTTGTTCAGCACCCCAAAACTCGTTAAAGACTTTTTCCACATCGTCCGACTCGTTAATCTTTGGCAAATTGCTGTCAATAAACTTCTCTATCAGCTCTCGCTTGCTGCGTAGTGCAATATCGCTCTGAATAGTATCCAGAATAACTTTTCGTATTTCTGTTTGCTTTTCGGCGTTAGCGCCAACCATACTGCCAATTAGCCGCAAAATATAGCTAACATTCACTTCATCTCTACGCACTAGTTCTAGCTCAAAATCTACTTCTTCTAACACAGATGCTTTATCTTTACTGTGGTCTGTGCGGGTTTTTTCGTAAAGATCAAGGTACTTGCTCTTGTAGTTTTCAAATGTTTGCTCATCAATATCTAGGTCGGCAAAATCAAAATCGGCAAAAGACACCAAAACGTTCTTTAGCCTCAGCAAATGCCGAAATGCTTCCACAAAAGCTAGCTCGGTGTCTTCATCCTCTAGATTGTCGACATCTTGTGGTGTCGAGGTTACGCCACGTAGCTCTTCTAGTGCTGCGGTAAACTTATCGACATAGTGTTCGTATGGCTCCAAGAAAATATCTTCTCTCGGAGCTTTGTTGGCAAACAGCTCCAGCGCTTTGTCTGTGGCTGCTTTTAGGTTACGAAACACCACTACATTTCCCTGTGATTTTGTTTCATTTAATATTCGGTTGGTTCGGCTGTAGGCTTGCAGCAAGCCGTGATAACGCAAGTTTTTGTCGACATACAGTGTGTTGAGTGTTTTGCTGTCAAAACCTGTTAAAAACATGTTTACCACTAGTAAAATATCTATTTCTCGGGCTTTTACACGGTCGGCAATGTTGCGATAGTAGTTGTAAAAGCTGTCACTGTCACGTGTGCTGTAGCTGGTGCCAAACATTTCGTTATAATCGCCGATATAGCTTTCTAGCTTGTCTCGGCTGTGCTGGTTTACTTGGTCAAACAGATTTAGCTGCGGGTCATCGTCTAGCATGCTGTCAGCGTCTTTGTCTGGCTCGTTTGCGCCATAGCTAAATATCGTAGCAATTCGCAGGCTATGCTCGCCTGCTGTCTTTTTGCGCCTAAGTATCTCGTAATATTTGGTTAATGTGTCGACATTGCTAATGGCGAATATAGCAGTAAAGTCTTTGCCGTGCGTCTTTTTGCTGTGGTTTGCAATGACGTAATCGGCAATTTTCTCGAGCCTCTCTGGTGCTTCAAACAATTCTTGGCGGTCAATGTCTTCGACCTGTATATCTACCTCGTTGGCGCTATCTTTATATTTGTATTTACCCACGTATTCTACCGAAAACTTCAACACATTTTCGTCACGTAAGGCGTCGGTAATCACGTATTTATGCAAACATTCGCCAAACAAATCTTTTG
>CAZXTF010000036.1:0-3930 GCA_964643605.1 uncultured Candidatus Saccharibacteria bacterium
AAGGCCACACCGAGATCCCCAGAGCTCTTTTGGCGCCAAAAGATGACCCGACCACGCTTTTTACGGGTAGTGGTATGCAGCCGCTTGTCCCGTATTTGCTGGGCAAAGATCACCCCAAAGGCAAGCTTCTTGTAAATAATCAGACGTGTCTTCGAGCTCAAGATATTGACGAAGTGGGTGACAACCGCCACACCACCTTTTTTGAGATGCTTGGCAACTGGAGCTTTGGAGATTATTTTAAAGAAGAGCAGATTACCTTCTTTTTTGAATTTTTGGTAGACGTAGTTGGACTTGATCCTAACAAACTGTATGTAAGTTGTTTTATTGGCAGCAAAGAGTACGGTATTCCCAGAGATGATGAAGCTGCCAAAGTGTGGCAAAAGCTTTTTGAAGCTAAAGGAATCGACGCAAAAATTGTCGAAGTTGGTAGCGCTAAAGAAGGTGATGAAAAGGGTATGCAAGGCGGTCGTATCTTCTTTTATGATGACGGCGAAAACTGGTGGAGTCGCAATGGCGGCCTGCAAACCACCCCTGCTCATGACCCGTGTGGGCCAGACAGCGAAGTATTTTATGACTTTGGCGACGATAATCATGATGCATCTTACGGTCAGCCGCATCCAGCCAGCGATTCAGGGCGTTTTATGGAGATCGGCAACCAGGTATTTATGCAATATCGCCGCACAGGGTCTGGCTTTGAGCCGCTAGAAAACAAAAATGTCGACTTTGGTGGTGGTTTGGAGCGAATCGCTGCCGCTAGCATCGATAGCCCAGACGTATTTAAGATTAGTCTGCTTTGGCCAATTATCGAGAAGCTCGAAGAACTTTCTGGCAAAACGTATGCTGATGAAACCGAAGCTATGCGAGTCATTGCAGATCATCTGCGAGCCGCCACATTTTTGGCAGTAGATGGCGTAACACCAAGCAACAAAGAGCAAGGGTACGTTATGCGGCGATTTATCCGCCGAGCCATGGTAAAAGCCTTTGATCTTGGGGTAGAACAAAACTTTTTGCAGGAGATTGTGCCGATTATTGCCGACCTGTACCACGAGGATTTTCCAGAAGTTGCTGATAACAGAGGTAAAATTATCGAAATATTGGTAAAAGAAGAAAAAGCCTTCCGCCAAACTCTCCGCAAAGGCCTTCAACAATTTAAAAAAGAACTCCACGATAATTTGTTTATTCTTGATCAAACAGTCTTGGATGGAACAGGCGTACTAGCTAGTGGTACCGATAGCGACTACAAGCCTTTTAGTGGAGAGATGCTCTTCAGACTATATGACACCTATGGTTTTCCTATTGAGATAACTAAAGAAGAGGCGGTAAAACGAGAAATAAAGATTGCCGAAGACGCAGATATAGTTTTCGATAGCCTCATGAAAGAGCAGAGAGAACGCTCCCAGACTGCCAGCAAAGGTGTGTTTAAGGGTGGTTTGGAAGATCATTCCGACGATACCAAGAAGCACCATACTGCTACGCATCTTATGTACGAGGCGCTAAGGCAAGTGCTGGGCGACCATGTAATCCAGCGGGGTTCAAAAGTTACTGCTACTCGGACTCGATTCGACTTTTCGCACGACCAAAAGATGACTGATGAAGAGAAAAAACAGGTTGAGGACATCGTAAATCAGCAGATTCAGCGAAATCTCAGCGTATCTAGTGCAGAATATAAGACGGAGGAGGCGTTCCAGATGGGCGCAAAAGGTGCTTTTGGCGATAAGTATGGCGAGACCGTCAAGGTCTATACTATGGCTAAAGACGGCGAAGAACCCTTTAGTATCGAGATCTGTGGTGGGCCGCATGTAGAACATACAAGCCAGCTTGCCGAGGGTGGCAAACAATTCAAGATAACCAAAGAAAAGTCGAGCTCGGCCGGCGTACGACGCATCGAAGCCTCCCTTGTTTGAAGAAAGGATTGGAAAGAGCAGCCCAAGTGTCAAACTTGTTTTGCACCCGGAGCGATGAGAAACCCGAGATATTGGGTGTCTCATAAGGCGAAGCCGTTGTATAATATCTCTTATGCTAAGTAATAAAATTAAACAAGTTCGTGAATCGGTAAAAACTCGCACGAATCGATCTGGTAGTGAGGGTCAATATTTGGTGGCGCTTGATATTGGTACCGAGTTTGTCAAAGCACTGATTGGCCGAGCTAACGGCAGCAAGATTGAAATTGTTGGAGCTGGCCGAGTACATCAAGATCTAACAGATATGCAAGCTGGTGCAATTGCCGATATTGCAGGTGTTGTACAGAACTGTAACGAAGCGCTTGGTATCGCCGAAGAGCAAGCAGGTGTGAGTGTACGGAGTGCAGTGATTGGTATTGCTGGAGAGCTGGTAAAAGGTACAACCACTACCATTAAAGCTCGCCGAAAAGATCCAAATCGAGAACTTGATATCCCTGAAATGGAGCAAATTATTAGCGTGGTCCAAGAACGTGCCGAGGCAAAAGCCCGAAAAACATTGGCTTGGGAACTGGGCGGTAAGCAAGTTGATGTGCGGCTAGTAAATAGTGCGCTGGTAG
This sequence comes from uncultured Candidatus Saccharibacteria bacterium, assembly GCA_964643605.1. Lineage (GTDB taxonomy): Bacteria > Patescibacteriota > Saccharimonadia > Saccharimonadales > 2-12-FULL-41-12 > CAMTWJ01. The sequence goes on from CAZXTF010000036.1 coordinate 2,519, forward strand.
GTATTACGATTGACGGATACGCAGTTACTAACCCAATCGGATTTAAGGGGCGAGATGTGGTGGTGCAGCTGTACACGGCATTTGCACCGCTAATTCATATTGCGGCCTTAGAGCGAACAGCTAGTGAGCTCGACCTAGACCTATTAGCAGTGGCGGCTGAGCCATTTGCGGTCTCCCGCTCGGTAATTGGCGATAATCCAAACGCTACTATGAGTGCTGTGCTCATGGACGTGGGTGGTGGAACAACTGATATTGCAGTGGTAAACGAAGGCGGTGTGCAAGGTACAAAGATGTTTGGTATTGGTGGGCGGGCTTTCACTCGGTCGATCGAAAAAGATCTGAACGTAGACTTCAAGATGGCCGAAAAACTAAAGCTTAATCTGTCAAAAGTCGAAAGTACCGAAAAACACGAGGCGGTAACTGAAGCGCTCGATAAGACCTGTGATGTGTGGTTAGCAGGTGTAGAGCTTGCCTTGAGCGAGTACACCAGTTTAGATCATTTACCGCATCAAATTTTGTTGTGTGGTGGTGGAGCGAGCTTATCGACACTGACACAAGCCTTGAAAGAAACTAATTGGTACGGACAGCTGCCGTTTACACGTAAGCCAAAGATTGCATTTATTACACCAGACCAAGTGGTGGGTATTCATGATAAAACTGGCAAGGTTACAGATCATACATTTGTGACGGCAATGGGGCTGCTTAGAGTGGGATTAGACACGATCGAGCAAAATAACAGTCAAAACACTGGCTCTATACGTGAGCAATTTGATAGGATATTACAGGTATAATAGGAATAGTTACATTATGGCAGATACAAAAGACACAATATATTTAGATGTTGACGAGGAAATAACTGGTATTGTTTCGAAGGTTCAAAATAGCCAGAATAATATCGTAGCACTTGTTCTGCCCAAGCGGGCTAGTGCGTTGCAATCTGTCGTAAACATGAAGCTACTTAAACGCACTGCCGACCAAAACGACAAGAAAGTGGTGCTTATTACTTCAGAAGCCGCACTTATGCCCCTCGCAGGAGCGGCTGGCGTTCATGTGGCATCAAATCTGAACACCAAGCCCTATTTGCCGCCTGCGCCAGATTCTCCAGCAGATACAGCTGATGGCGAAGATCTAGAAGAGGTTGATATTGATCCTAAAACTCCTGTGGGCGATTTAATGAACGAGCCGGAAGAAGAAATTGAGATTGATAACACCAAAGCTGTTGCAGCAGCTGCAGGCGCCGGTGCTGTAGCGGCCCGAAAAACTAAGGGCAAAAATGCCAAAAAAGGCGGGAAGAAGCTAAAGGTTCCAAATTTTGACAGTTTTCGCAAGAAACTACTCTTTGGTGGGCTTATCGGGGCTGTACTTCTGACGGGGCTTATTTGGGCAATCTTTTTGGCACCAAAAGCCACTGT
>CAZXTF010000037.1:0-3470 GCA_964643605.1 uncultured Candidatus Saccharibacteria bacterium
GTTGCTATTATGCGGCTTATCAAGCGATATGCTCCAAGCTGCCAGATTATTGCAATTGATAGTAAAGGAATTATCGGTAAATCTCGAGAAGATTTAAACTCCACAAAGCAAAGGCTTATCGATGACAGCATTGTTGTGAGCGAAAAGTCGGGCAATCTAGATCAAGCGGTGGCTGGAGCTAATATTTTTATTGGTGTAAGCCGAGGCAATATCCTAAACGGTGATCACATTAAGAGTATGTCGGATCAACCTATTGTATTCGCTATGGCTAACCCAGACCCAGAAATTTTGCCAAGCGAGGCTTTGACCGCTGGCGCAGCAGTTGTGGCTACTGGCCGCAGCGACTTTGCGAACCAAGTTAACAATGCCCTTGTTTTCCCTGGAGTTTTCCGAGGAGCGCTCGACAATAAAGTAAAGCGAATCACCACAGCTCACAAAATTGCAGCCGCAGAAGCCATTGCCAGTTTGGTAGAAAACCCTACACCAGAAGAAATTATCCCTTCCGTTTTCGACGAGCGCCTTGTCCCAACTATTGCCAAGACCATCGTTTAGCCGACGACTCGGCGAACCTCACTTAAGTTGATAGTTCTATCGATGGGGTTATACTGTAGCAAGAGATGGAACGTGAAATTGAATACAATCTTACTGAGGAAGAGCTGCTCTATTTTCAGGGTGAAATATGTGGAGAATCAAATCAGAGAATTGTCGTAGAGCTAGATGACGAAATAGTATCTCCAGAATCAAGTGCCTATGCAGGCATACGAATCTTGGAGCCCAAAGAACTGGCCATCGAAATATGGGCCTACTTTGATAATCCACCAAGTATTACGGCTCTCCTTCACGAGCCAGGCGACGAAATAACAATCAACTTACCAAGAGTACCTGAAGAAGACGAAGATTATTTAGCAGTAGGAAGATTTATATTTTCAAAATTTTATCAAAGTCCTGAAGGCAATTAGCCGACGACTCGGTAGACTTCATCGAGTGTCGTAATACCCTCGACTACTTTGAGTATGCCGTCTTGCAGCATGGTGATCATGCCGTCGGCGATGGCTTTTTGCTCTATCATTTCGGTAGAAATTTGGGCAGGAGGCAATGCTAATATTTCCTGAACACCTGCTGTCATCTGCAATTGCTCACGGATTGCAATTTGACCCTTATAGCCAAACGGATTCGCTTCGGTTGGCTTTGGCCGAAAGAGCTTTAAGCCTTCAAGACTAGGTCTCTCGACACCAGGCGGCAAAGAGTCAATCACCTCTTTTAATTGCCGCTTAACGCTCTCGTCAGGTTCGTAAGCCTCTTTGCTCTCATCGTCGAGGCGGCGAATAAGACGCTGCGACATAATAAGCTTTATCGAACTAGCAAACAGCGGGTTTATCCCTACAAAATCTATTAGCCGAGTGAGCGCTGCCGAAGAAGATTGAGCGTGAAAAGTAGACAAAACTAAATGCCCAGTGAGCGAGGCTTGCAAGGCCGTACGAGCCGTATCTTTATCCCGAATCTCACCAACCATCACTACATCGGGATCTAGCCGCAGTACTGCACGGAATATATCGGCAAAACCTTCGCTATTTTGGTCGCCATGAACTGGAATTTGCATAATGCCGGGCAAGAAATATTCAATAGGATCTTCGAGAGTGATTATCTTTCGCTCCGGAGAATTTAGCGTACTAATCAACGAGTATAGTGTAGTGGTCTTACCTGAGCCTGTTGGCCCCACAGTTAACACGAGTCCCGATGGGTGCTTAATAATTTCGTCAACCACTCCTCGTTCTCGATCATCCAGGCCAAGATTATCGAGCTTGAGTAATGAAAGATCAAAGTTAAACAAACGCATCACCACGTCGATGCCATATGCTGTTACTACAGCCTCGACTCGAAGGTTTGCTGTAACTTCTTCGCCGGTAGCAAGCCTATACGTTTTGTTTATGTGCCCCGTCTGAGGGTTAGGATCTCCAGTACTTATATTGGCAGCCACCGCTATAGAAGACAGTAATGTCTTATATTTTGGATATGAGAGTAGCGCAATCGGGTGCAAAACACCATCTACCCGAATACGTATCCGCACTGCATCTTTCTGACACTCTAGGTGAATATCCGAACCTTTCAAACGAAAAGTCTGCTTAACCAAATATGCCAGAATGTCGTCCGACACCACCGTATCGAGCGTTCTGCTAACTTCTTCAAACAGTCGAGAATTATCACCACCAGAAAACTCAATGTCTTGATACACAACCTGCTTGGGCGGATTGTACAGCTTCATATAATCAGAAAAACCTGTGTCAGAGATCAACGTGAATGCAAGTCGCTGGTCTATAAACCGACTGCGCAAATTATCCATTGTCTGATGTGATGTTGTGTTTGTTACACCAAAGGTAATGTGATGCTGATCGGCATGTAGCGGAATAACTTTTAGCTGCTGGAGTTCTGGAACGGTCAGAATATCTTTAAAAAGTGGCTTGCTGCCTACCGACGTGTCGGTATAGCTCATCCCAAGGATTTGAGAACGTCGTTGGGTTGCCTGTTCTTCACTGGCTCGTGCGTCTTGACTCATTACCTTCTATTTAACCATAACCAGCTCTCTACGCCCAGAGCGTGCTGACCTGCTTTCCAACAGAGCCGGAAACACTGCCAGCACTCTTGGGGCATCTTGCATTTATCTCTGCGAGATTTGTTCTCAGTACATTATGTACAACTCACTAAAATCTCTTGAGAGTAAATGCAACCTGTCCTCAAGTCTGAGTGCAGAGAGAAGATCTAGTATACTTAGCTCCATGAAACGAGAAATTATAGTAATTGCGCACGATATCCGTAGTGCACACAATATAGGGTCGCTCCTTCGAACCTGCGAAGGTCTCGGCGTGCACAAGATAATCTTTAGCGGGTACTCGCCGTATCCTGCAGAGGAAACAGATACTCGCTTACCCCATATTGTGCGAAAGCTATCAGCTCAGATAGAAAAAACTTCGCTAGGTGCCGAGAAAACAATACCTTGGGAGCACCAGGCAGATATCTATAAAGTTTTTGATGACTTAAAAGCGGCTGGATTTGTACTGGTTGCTCTCGAACAAGACAAAAACAGCACAAAATTACCAGAGTATAGTCCACCACAAAAGGTAGCTTTGCTGCTCGGCAGCGAAGTTACTGGCATCGAAAAAGAACTTCTAAAATACGTCGATGCAATCGTAGAAATTCCAATGTTTGGGCAAAAAGAATCTTTTAACGTTGTCCAAGCAGCTGCCATGGCACTGTATCAATTGACATTTTATTAAGCTTATGTTATAATGATATAATAGGAAAATGTAGCTACATACCCTAACGTAGCCCTCCCACTACTTTGAAATAATAGGGTAAAAATGTTATGCTTTATGTAACGTATTTTTTATTTTTATGCCAGTTAAACAAAAACCTACCAGCAAAAAACACAGCAAGAGCTTCCTTCGAGTGTACGCTCCCTACTTACCTTTGAT
>CAZXTF010000038.1:0-3325 GCA_964643605.1 uncultured Candidatus Saccharibacteria bacterium
TGTCGCTTTTCGCTTTCATACTCTTGGTGAGAAGTAGCAATAGTAATACCACGCTGCTTTTCTTCTGGTGCGTTGTCAATTTCGTCGTAGTTCTTTGGTACGTTTACTGCACTTGGAAGCTTCTTTGCAAGCACGTGAGTAATTGCTGCGGTAAGTGTAGTTTTACCGTGGTCAACGTGCCCCATGGTACCTACGTTTACGTGTGGTTTACTTCGGTCAAAATCTGCCATATGATTTATATTCTCCTTAAATTTTCTTATAAATATTTTGCATGAGTCTCAATGACTCACACGAGTTACCAATGTATATTAGCCGATTCTAAGATGATTGTAAAGAGTTATTAAGATGCTCTCAGGCAGTCCCGTAGAAGTCTTGCCACAGATCGGTCATGGTTGCCATCCGAGCACCAGGCTTAATATCTTCGAGGGAAAGGCTAGCCCTACCTTCGACAATATCAAATAGCGCATGACTTATCGCAAATCTTGCAAGTTCTGCCCCTTCGGCAACATCGGTAATCTGCTCGGGATAAAGGCAGACCACACTAGACTGTCTTCCATCGATTTTTGATTGAATATCACACGATGCTACGTAGTTTTCACCATCACCGAGCTGCGTACTCTCTATCTCCATCAATACTCCAAACCCACGATGAAGTGGTTTGTTGATACTGCCAACGATAGTTTTACTGAGACTAAACGGATAAAATCCTGTGGGTTGTATCCCCTCGAGAATATCTTGTGCTGAAGGAGGAGTAAGGTGCTCTTGCTGACCCAGAGATACGTACGTATCGACTTCTGCTGGTGAACTTGTCTTTGCAGGCCGACCCAAATTAATACCAAACATAGATTGTACTATGCTCGCTCTTTGGGCTATTTGCAAGTGTTATTTTTGAGTGTGTTTTTGCCAAGCCAGTAGTAGCCAAAGCGACGCAACAATAAGAGTCGTCGCAAATGAGAAGTAAAGCTTTAGCGAAAGATACGTTACAGCAAAAACCACTAAGATACTTCCATTCATGAGACTGGTAATAAGATGCGGTTTGTCTTTACTGCGCACCGAAGGAATCAGTGCTGCAATAAACAGCACTGTTCCGATACTTAAAACGATATCCTGCCAGCTCATTCTATTTGCTGTTTTTAGCGATAATGGCTTCGGCCACATTTGGTGGCACATCAGCATAGTGGTCGAGCTCCATGCTTGAGCTGGCACGACCTTGGGTCATAGAACGAAGGTTGGTTGTGTAGCCAAACATCTCACCAAGTGGCACAAACGAAGTAATCTGTTTTACGCCGTTGGCGAGGTCTTCCATAGATTCGATGCGACCACGTTTACTATTAAGGTCGCCAATTACGTCACCCATGAATTCCTCTGGAGTTACGGCAACAATCTTCATGATAGGCTCCATAAGAACTGGGTTTGCCTTTTTGACACCTTCTTGGAGTGCCATTGAACCTGCAATCTTAAAGGCCATTTCGCTCGAGTCAACATCGTGGTAGCTGCCATCGTATAGTTCTGCCTTGATATCTACTACTGGGTAACCAGCCAAAACACCATTGTTCATAGCCTCTTTAATACCCTCATGCACAGGCTTAATGTACTCTTGTGGAACCACACCACCTTTGATAGAGTTGATAAATTCAAGACCTTTACCAGATTCGTTCTGGCTAAGTCGGAGCCATACGTCACCGTACTGTCCACGACCACCAGATTGTCGAACAAACTTACCTTGTATTTCAACTGCATCTTTACGGATAGTTTCTCGGTACGCAACCTGTGGTTGACCGATGTTAGCTTCTACCTTAAACTCTCGCTTCATGCGATCTACAATGATCTCTAGGTGTAACTCACCCATACCACTAATAATGGTCTGTCCGGTTTCTTCGTCTACCTTAATACGGAAGGTTGGGTCTTCTTCGGCAAGTCGTTGCAAGGCGATACTCATCTTTTCTTGGTCGGCCTTGGTCTTTGGCTCGATGGCAATACTTACAGGCGGCTCTGGGAAGGTAATACTCTCGAGCACGATTGGATTGTTTTGGTCTGTAAGCGTGTTACCAGTAGTAGTAGCCTTAAGGCCCACAACTGCAGCAATGTCGCCGGCAACAATTTCTGATACGTCTTGGCGCTGGTCGGCCTGCATCCGGACAATTCGGCCAATTCGCTCTTTTTCGCCACTAGAGCTGTTAAGAACATAGCTGCCAGCTTGGAGCTTACCAGAGTACACTCGAACAAATGAGAGTTTTCCAACAAATGGGTCGGTTGCAATCTTGAAAGCAAGACCTGCAAATGGTTCGCTATCGGCTGGCTTTCGCTCAATCTCGTCACCAGACTTAGCGTGCTTACCCCATACAGAACCTCGGTCGATTGGTGAAGGAAGTAATTCGATAACTGAGTCTAGAACTTTTTCTACAATCACTCCACGACCGTCACCACCCGTTACGGCAAAGAATTTTCCAGACAATACAGCTGTTCGGATAGCTTGCTTGATTTCCTCTACGCTTAAGCCGTCTTCGCCAACTTCGAAGTATTTTTCGAGCATAGCTTCGTCTTCGGCAACAGCATTTTCGATCAGTAAACTTCGGTATTTCTTGGCCTTGTCGAGCATGTCGGCTGGGATTTCACCCTCTATAAGCTCTTTGTCGGTGAATTCTTTGTAGGTGTAGGCTTTCATTTCAATCAGGTCTACCACACCGTTAATCTCTTGTTCAAAACCAATTGGCAGGTGAATTGGAAAAGCGGCTTTGTTAAGCCGTGCATGAATAGAATCGAGAGATTTGTAGAAATCTCCACCAGTTTGGTTGATCTTGTTGATAAAGCAAATTCGAGGCACACCGTATTTGTCGGCCTGTCGCCATACGGTTTCGCTCTGGCTCTCTACACCCATCTTGCCGTCGAAGACCGTTACAGCACCGTCGAGTACACGCAGTGATCGCTCTACCTCTACCGTAAAGTCGATGTGCCCTGGAGTATCGATGATGTTGATCTGGTGGTCTTTCCAGTAACAAGTCACGGCAGCCGACGTAATAGTAATACCACGCTCACGCTCTTGCTCCATCCAGTCAGTAGTAGTTTCACCTTCGTGGACTGCACCAATTTTGTGCTTTAAACCTGTTCGGAACAAAATACCTTCGGTAGTAGTAGTCTTACCCGCATCAATGTGGGCAATAATACCGATGTTACGTAGTTTTGTTAGTGGATATTTCTTATCTGCCATTCTTCTGCTTTCTAAATTATTATCACGCCACCCTTATATATCTAATATCGTGCAAAGTGGGCAAAGGCTCGGTTAGCCTCGGCCATCTTGTGCATGTCTTCTCGCTTCTTAACTGCT
>CAZXTF010000039.1:0-2832 GCA_964643605.1 uncultured Candidatus Saccharibacteria bacterium
AGCGCCTCCTCTAGTTCGTGGACAATCAAGCCCGGCTCATTCAAACGATAAAAATCAAAATGATAAAACGTAAGCCTACCTTTATATATTTGTTTTAGTGTAAATGTTGGACTGGATACAGTATCCCGAGATCCAACACCTCGGGCTAAACCTTTTACAAAAGTTGTTTTGCCTGCTCCAACATCACCAATAAGCTCAATTACCTCACTCCCCTTTAGCCTATTCCCGAGTTTTTCAGCGAAGGATTCAGTAGCACTAGGGTCTGAGCATAAGTGAGTAAATGTCTCCTCTGTATTCATATATTGCATATACTAGCGTTAAGAAAGATTACTAACAAGAGCTTGGTATACTATCTATATGCTTAAATTAAGTGCCACAGTGCTAAATCGACCAGTTCTATCTCTGCGCACTGGTGGACCAATCGGGAATACAACCAAGATTATCTTTAATCCAAACAATCTAAAGATCGAGGGTTGGTACGTGACAGATCGATTTGATAACAGTCAGCTTATCTTGGTGGCAGAAGAAGTACGTGAAATTATTGAACAGGGTATTGTCGTCAACGACCATGAGGTACTTAGCCCCGAGGAAGACCTTGTGCGCCTCAAGCCAATTTTGGAACTCAAATTCGAGCTTATCGGCAAAATAGTTAGTACAGAATCAGGAAAAAGAGTTGGCAAAGTCAGTGACTACGCCATAGAAACATCAGGACTGCTCGTCAAAAAGCTTTATGCCTCCCAATCGTTGGTAAAAAATTTTACTGGCGGAACATTGAGCATCGACCGCACACAAATTGTTGAGATTACTAGCAAGAAAATTATTGTCGAAGATACTATCGACAGAGTACCAGCCGGTGCAATTGCCAGCAGCCCAGCAACCTAAGGCTCTAGAGCTTCTTTGATATCTGAGTAGTTGTAGCCCTGGCGTATCAAGTAAGCCATTAATTTTTCTTTATCCTGATAGCGTGTTTGAGTGCGCTTTTTCGCAACCAATTCTCTAAGAACTTCGAGTTCATCAGCCTGATCATTCTCAAGCGCTTGGGTGACAATTTCATCTGGCACTCGTTTAGCTCGAAGCTCTTGCTGCAAACGGCGTTTGCTGGTGTTTTTAAGCAATCTTCTAGTGTTGATCCAAGCTTCGGCAAACGCCGCATCGTCAAGATAGCCTTTTATACTTAACGTGTTAAGTATTTCTTCAATGGTTCCGCTGTCATAATCTTTTTGCTTCAAGTATTGCTGCATCTCCCAGACAGAACGACGACGGCGAGAGATCAAATTGAGCGCCCGATCGTATGCTTTATCAAGTATCGCTTTCTGTCGTAATTTTTCCAGCTCTTCCTTGTTAAATTCCTGCCCTATTTTGAGCCCTAGATTTAATAGTTCACTTTCGCTCAGAGAAAAAATATATTTATCGTCCCCATAAATCGAGTAACGGTCGGTCCTCTTAACTTGTTGCTTGATATCTGTAATTTTCATAGCTGATTCACTACAGTAATGAACAAAATAATCGCTAGAGGCACTTCAACATACAGACCCTTGAGAGTCTGAGATTTTTGAATGTGGGAGTGAAAACGATCAAATGCATTCTTTGGCGCCGGCGGAACCTTGCCAAGCTTTTCTTTAACTACATACCGATATGCCCAAATAAGATCCGGAGAACCAGCTAAGAATAAACCGGCAAACACCAACCATGACGCTCCATTAGCCAGCAAAAATACAATGAGAAGTGTCAGAAGCAACGCATCAATATATAAAACACGGTGAAAAGCTTTTTTGGCTTTTAAATGTCCGCCGAATTCATCAAAACCAAAATGTGGAATTGCATCCAAAACAAAATGAGATGCAAGTGCAAGAGGTAATGCCAATAGCGGCTGTGTTACAACTAGCCCAATTAGAGCGCCAGAAAGTGCATGATTCGTCGCTGTCACATGCTACTCCGGCTATTCTTTGGCTGCGGCGTCTTTTACTTTTTTAGCAACTTCGCTCAAAACTTTTGGATTTTCTTCGAGATATTTCTTGGCAGCTTCTCGGCCTTGAGCAATTTTGGCATCTTTGTAGGCAAACCATGCACCACTTTTCTCTACAATTCCTCGATCTACGGCAAGATCAAGTATGTCACCACTGGCAGAAATCCCCTGGTTGTACATAATATCGAATTCGGCCTGACGAAATGGTGGGGCAATCTTGTTTTTGACTACTTTTACCCGGGTTCGGTTACCGATGACCTCATCGCCTTGTTTGATCTGTGAAATCCTGCGAATATCCATTCGAACCGATGAATAAAACTTAAGCGCATTACCACCAGTTGTAGTTTCTGGATTGCCAAACATCACCCCAATCTTCATGCGGATCTGGTTAATAAAAATAACTGTGGTGTGCGAACGACTAATAATACCGGTGAGCGTTCGGAGTGCCTGGCTCATCAGCCGAGCTTGCAAACCCATGTGGCTATCACCCATATCACCTTCAATCTCTGCCCGAGGTACTAGAGCTGCTACTGAGTCGACAACAATCAAATCAACAGCACTGCTACGCACCAGTGTCTCAGTAATTTCTAGTGCCTGTTCGCCATTGTCTGGCTGCGAGATTAAAAGATTTTCAACATCTACACCAAGTTTGCGAGCATAGGCAGGATCAAGTGCATGCTCGGCATCGATAAACGCTGCCGTGCCACCTTGTTTCTGGATTTCTGCAATAGCATGCAGCGTCAGCGTAGTTTTACCAGAACTTTCTGGGCCATAAATTTCGATAATTCTACCTTTTGGGATACCACCGCCAAGAGCTAAGTCAAGGCTGAGGCTCCCTGTTGGGATAGTCTCAACTGCTGCCTTAT
>CAZXTF010000040.1:0-2768 GCA_964643605.1 uncultured Candidatus Saccharibacteria bacterium
AAGTGGCATGAAGATGATATTACTGATGAATATAAGGAACTTCTTGAGGCTAAAGGCCTATTTCACCGATGGAGTGAATACTCTGATGTTGCATACACGTATTCTCGTGCAAGTTGGGACAATTGCAAAGTTACGCTGCCCATTAGTCGAGTAAAGTATCATCTAGGCCTAATCTATATGTTCCCCAAATATACACTCCGTTATCTGTTTTTTAAAAGAGCAGCCAGTAGATGTGGAGGGATTTCTTACTGCTCTAGCAGTAAGAAATCCTAAAAAAACAGAGAAATTATTACAGATTGCTCATAAGAATAGCTTGCCTGAAAAAGAGTTTATAGCCACTTGCCAACGACAACTAAAATACTGGCCCTTGCTGAAGTAGCATCTGATGAGGGGTATTGACCGGTAATCTGTTTTATGTTAGTGTAGATCAGTTAATCGGGAGCTCTTTTTGAGTACCAATACGAAGAAGGTGTTGGGCGGATTCAGCCTATTCTACGAAGAAATCACGCCAACCCTACCTACTCGTCGCATTCGACGAGCCTAAGAACCAGAATCTAGAAAATGGGCACTTTACAAGGAGTTATCTAGCTCCGATAGTTCCCTTTTGCCTTTTATGCACTAGTTATCCACTAGCTTTTTAAATAGCGTTATGTCAACATATTGACATGGTATGTATATATTGCAGCGAAAAGACTAAAACTGTTAATTCCCGACCTACTAAGGGTAACTCCGAGACGTGGCGACGCAAAGAATGCCCTAGTTGTGGTGCAATCTTTACCACCAGAGAACAGATAGACCTTGCAAGCTCATTTCGAGTGAAATCTGATGGGAAATTACTGACTTTCTCTAGAGATACATTGTTTATTAGCATCTATAAAAGTCTTTCTCATCGTGAAACTGCTGCATCCGATGCCTCAAACCTTGTAGATACAACACTAATAGCCTTACGAAAGCTAGCTAACCGAGGGGTCCTGGGCAAAGAAACCATCAGAAAAACAACCCTCGCTACGCTAGAACGATTTGATACCCCAGCTGGGGTATACTACCAGGCTCACTACTGCTAACTCTTAACGGCTTTTTCAGTTACATCAAATTTATCGAGGTACCTACCGAAGAATAATCGAGTTTGAGAGTATAAAGCAGAGAAGCAGTTGTAGATAAGCCCTGTCAGCGGCAAATAGACCCACTGTATAACCATAAAGAATGTCCGATGCCTCTTATACCGCTCTGGCTTTGGTGGAAGCGCACGCAGGCTTAGGAACAGCGTAACACCTATACCGACCATGGCAACTCTTTGAATACTGCTAGCGATATTTGGTAACTGGTTAGCTGCAATGTCCTGAGGGTTGAATAACACCGGTATAAAGGCCGAGAAAAGCAAGATCACTGGGGCAGTTGCCCAGCTAACATGCCCCTCGAGTAAGCGGAAGAACTTAAAGGTTAGATCAAGCTTTGGTATCTTATTTTTTGTTAAATACCCCTTATAGATGAGAAATGGGATATCCGAAGCCCCCCACGCCCACCTACGAATCTGGACAAATTGGGCTTTTAGTGTCCTCTTGTAACCGTCTGCCAGCACTGCATCTTGGTAGATTGGGATATAGATTGGATATACCTCGTGCTTACCATCATAACGGAGGTACGTCCGCCAGAACTGGTGGCCGTCTTCTACAATAGTGCGGACACTCCAAAAATCGGTTTCTATCAATGCTGCCATACTCTGGGCATGTGCACTAAAATTACGGAGCATATGTGGCCGGAGTGCCTGAACAATCATCCAAAAAGAGTTACCTGTGGCAATAACCCGCATTGGCGCTGGCGCATCCCAGATGTTGTTAGTAAACATGGGGATTGGCTGATATGAAACGAGTTTGGGATTGGGAGAAAGACAAAATGTATACGTAAGCGCCGGCAAGTAGCTGGGGTGCGGACGATTATCAGAGTCTAGGGTGGTAAGAACCACTAGATTCGGGTCGATATTGCGTTTTTCGAGCTCTTTTTGTAGGTCTCGACCAGCAAACGTAATATTCCCCCCTTTACCAACAACTTCATTCGGTAGGTCTTTTGGATGTTTTACAGCTTTGGCGAACATAAAATTACTGCCATAGTCCTTCATGAGCTGATAAGCTTGTTTTTCTACCTCTGGGCCACCTCGTTCTTCAAAAGCTAATACCAAGATAACCTTCTTCATGTCGTACTTAGATTTCAGCACCGCTTTAATGGTAGGCTCCAGCACTTCTCGGCTCTCGTTGTATGTAGCAATCATGATGACATGGATAACATCACTTGGTTTTGTGGTAAGCGAGTATCGGTCGATTAACTTCATGGTTTTTGTATGCCATTTTGGATTCTTAACGGTTACTTCCCGATTTTCAACGTCTTTTAGTAACTTGTCCCAGTGTAAATTCTGGTGAGCCTTGAGCGTCCTCCAGCCCTGTAACACTCGTACGTTTAAGCCCACCGCCCGAACAAACCACATTAGTAAGTAGCCCAGGATAAAAGCAGCCGTAGCTATCGGGCTGATCTGGCTTAATATCACTGGCATAAGCAAGATTGACCAACTTAGCGTAGCTGGCAGACACTCTAATAGCCGGTATACTTTTGGCTTTTCATCTTTTAAGGGTATCTCAATATCCACCATGGCTAATTATCGGAGCCCTAGTAGTGAGTAGCTTACAATCAGAGCTAAAAGCAAAATAAGTGAGGTAAGAAGCAAGATAATATGAGTTACTCTCTTACGAATATGGTACATACGAATACCCAGATAT
>CAZXTF010000041.1:0-1972 GCA_964643605.1 uncultured Candidatus Saccharibacteria bacterium
ATAGCCTTCACGACGACTCATCTTAACAATACTTTGAGTGTCTCGTGCCATAGTCTACAACCTCCGTGCCTTTCGAGGACGACAACCACCGTGCGGAACAGGAGTAACGTCCGTAATTGATTCAACTGCAATGTTTGCGCTAGATAAGGCTCGTACAGCTGCCTCTCGGCCTAGGCCAACCCCTTTGATGATTACATCAACTTTAGCAAGATTATATTGCTGTTTTGCAGCATTGACAGCTTTCTCGGCAGCAACTTGGGCAGCATAGGCTGTACCTTTTTTACTACCACGAAAGCCACAACCGCCAGCGCTAGCCTGTGTTAGCACACCACCCTTTGTGTCTGTTACAGAAATAATGGTGTTGTTGAACGTAGCAAGAACATGCACTTGGCCAGTGGCAACGGTTCGCTTTGCCTTTTTCTTACGTGTAACTGTGGTTGTCTTCTTTACTTCTTCTGTCATAATCTTATGTCTTAGCTGCTACCTTCTTAGCGGTACCACCGACAGTGGTCTTCTTGCCTCGACGAGTTCGAGCGTTTGTCTTGGTTCGCTGTCCACGACTTGGCAAGTTATTCTTGTGCCGAAGGCCTCGGTAGGCGTTGATATCTTTCAGGCGCTTGATATTGCCTGTAACCATCCGCTGTAATTCACCTTCAACCGTATACTCATCAGCAATAATCTCAGAAATCTTACCAATTTCGGCATCAGTTAAGTTCTTTACACGAACAGTCGGGTCAACTTTGGCCTTTTCAAGAATCTTTGCAGAAAAGTGAGGACCAATACCGTAAACATAGGTCAACGCCACGTGAATTTGCTTATCAGCCGGGATTGTTACACCAGATATACGAGCCATAAATTAACCTTGCCTCTGCTTATGCTTGGGCTTTGTTTTGTTGATAACGTAGATTCGGCCTTTTCGGCGCACAATTTTGTCATCGGGACTAATTTTCTTTACGCTTGCACGTACTTTCATACGGATCATGCCTCCTTAATATGCATGACTCACTGCGTGAGTATTAGGATTTGCGATAGGTGATTCTGCCCTTCGTAAGATCGTAAGGGGTCAACTCGACCGTAACGCTGTCTCCGGGAACAATACGAATATAATGTTTTCGCATCTTACCAGCGACATGAGCTATAATTTCGTGACCATTCTGGAGTTCTACCTTGAACTGTGTTCCAGGCAGGGTTTCTTTGATTACTCCTGAAAGCTCTATTACTTCCTTATTCTTGGCCATAAATATAACTTGATAGATTGTAGCAAATATTACCGGTGTTGTAAAGTGTTATTTTTTACGTTTTGGAATTTTTGATTTTATTTTACCAAGACGAGAAGTTTTTTCTTCTTTGGACATCTGGAAAAAGTCGGTTCCGTCGTACTGGTTGTAGGTAATCATAAGGGCCCGAGATTCGATCTTTCGAAGAGTATCAAGAGATACTGCTACCAAAATTAAGATACTGGTACCAGCGATTGCTAAGTTATTGCCAAAAAAGAGTTCTCCTGCAATTGGTACCACAGCCAATGCACCCAACGACAACGCCCCAAATAATGTCAGCCTATTGACTACCTTGGTCAGATATTTCTCTGTTTCGATGCCAGAGCGTACGTTAGCAATAAAACCACCTTGCTTCTGCAAGTTTTCGGCAATATCTTTGGAGTTGAATGCAATGCTGGTATAGAAAAAGGTAAATAGGAAAACCAAGACGAAGTACACCACTGGATAGATATATGAATGCCAGTCGCTAACTTGGAAAGTTTGTGCTGTTGGCGTCTGGAACCAAGTCGAGAGGTTTATGCCTATTTCTTGAAATTTAGGATTGCTGCTACTAGACATAATCTGTCCTGCAAAGCTCGGGACACTCAAGAATGCAACAGCAAAAATGATAGGAATCACGCCAGCAGTAATCAGCTTGACTGGCAAAACTGTTGTTACACCACCGTATGTTCGGTTGCCCTGCACACGCTTGGCGA
>CAZXTF010000042.1:0-1923 GCA_964643605.1 uncultured Candidatus Saccharibacteria bacterium
TTTTTAACAGCTTTATAAACCGCATCTGATTTATCTCCAAAATAATATTGTATGTCTGGCTTAATCTGCTCATCTCTGAGGCGCTCACGTAGGAATTTTGGCTGAAATGTAATAAAGTCATACAGCTGATCAGGAGTAGGATCACTTTCGTGTATCTCGTAACATAGGTTGACTGCATCTCGGACCATGCGACGTGACCCCTCCATGGCAATACCATTGATATCCGCCGAAGCCAGAACAAACTTAAAGGGATCATGAGATCCTTGTCGCAAATTAACCTGAACTATTTTGCCACTTTCTTCCCGTTCAACCTGCGTAGCAAGCACACCATCTCGTAGCCTTCTAATGAATCGTTTTGTATTGATCTCTCTGCTATATCCATGAGACTGGATAAGTTGCTCGCCATACTCTGCACTCAGTTTCTCGTTATAACCATCGCCAATACCTCGCTCAAAATCATGAATTGCCCCACCGATTGCCACCAGATCGTACATACTTCTTTGATGTTGGCCTGGGATATGCGGCATAAGAATATTGGTTAGCCGTATCCCTCGCCTCATCACATCGAGAGCATGGGGAGCATTGTGGTACTCCAAAGGCTGCGTGGAATGCTCACCATATCGGGCATCGACTCCCTCGAGAGCTTGTGTTGCCACAACTTGAGCAACAGCAGATATCGCAAAGCCTTCTCGCTCTACCTGAGTTGCAAGGTTATGTACTTCCTTTTCAAAATCCACAATAAAAATACCTAATCACCAATTAGCTCACTATGCACTAGCTTGTACAGAAATTCAAGTAGCTGAACGAATTACTTTTCTTGTTTGGCTTCAGCCTTAGCTTCTTCGGCTGGTTTTTCTTCTTTTGGAGCATCAGCCTTTTTCTCTTCTGGCTGTTCTTTTACTTCTTCGGTGTCGCTTGCAGGAGCTTCTTCTTTAGGCTCTTCCTGAGGTGCTTCTGGTACGGTGTTTACAGATTCTTTGTCAAAATCGACACTTGAAAGACGAGCTGACTTACCTGTTCGAGCTCGCATGTAGGTTAAGTAATTCCTACGAACTTTACTTCGCTTTACAACTTCTACCTTAGTGACCAATGGACTGTGAAGAAGATATGACTTTTCTACGCCAATCCCACTAGTAATCCGTCGGACTGTGATGCTGCTGGTTTGGCTATTTTTTCGATCTGTACGAATAACAAGCCCCTCAAACACCTGCACACGCTCCTTGTTACCTTCACGGATTTTTTGGTGGACACGGACAGTATCGCCGCTCTTAACATCGACAACTTGGTGTTTTTTGTGCTGATCAGCAATAGCTTTGACTGCTGGATGCATGGAAACCTCTTTAGTATTAGCTAATATTGAAACTCTTTCGAGCTTTATTGATATAAGTATATCACATCTGTTAGAAATGTAAAATAGTCTATATACTATATGCTTATGAACTATAAAGAAGAAGCTATGAAAAAACACGCCGAGCTAAAAGGCAAGATAAAGATTAATCTCAAAGATTCGCTAGACACTCCCGAACAGTTAAGTATTTACTACACTCCTGGTGTAGGAGCAGTTAGTAAGCTACTGGCAGAAAACGAATCAGAAACACCAGACTACACCTGGACTGGCAACAGTGTAGCGGTAGTTAGTGATGGATCTTCAGTGCTTGGGCTTGGCAATATCGGACCGAAGGCCTCACTGCCTGTTATGGAGGGCAAAGCTATGTTGTTTAAACACTTTGCAGATATCGATGCCGTACCAATAGTGCTAGATGTACACAGTGCAGATGAGATTGTAAATACCGTAAAAGCTATTGCCCCTGGTTTTGGTGGGATCAACCTCGAAGATATTGCAGCGCCACTGTGTTTTGAGGTTGAAGAACGCTTGAAAAATGAGCTCTCTATACCCGTAATGCACGATGATCAGCACGGGAC